>JAGNKX010000005.1 GCA_017999915.1 Spirochaetota bacterium | reverse complement strand
GCAAGAGCCCGATAAAGTCCTTTTATCAGGGTATTTCTTTCCGTAGGATTATCAGGTATGAAATCCGACCAAAAGACAGGGCTTTCATCATTAAGAGGGTGCGGATTCGTAGAGATCACCCTTTGCAATGCATATACAACGTGGGATGAAAGAATTATGTTTCGGCTTCGTCCATTTTTTGTCGTTTCATTTAAGCATCTGTTTCTATAATCATAAGAACGCCTGCAAACCAGATAACTTTCAGGCAGGTGTAAATCAGCCATAACAAGACCCTGAATCTCTCCAAGCCTTAGACCTGTAGAGGCTGAAAGAAGCGATGCTGCAAAAGCTCTGTAATCCTTCCAGATGCCTTTTGTGAAAAGCGTCTTAACTTCTTCTACGGTTAAACAGCCACGGGGATTTAATACCGCTGTTGAACATTCCGGCAACAAAGGCGGTGCCTGAATCAGTTCGTCTTTGCAGGCTTCTTTCAGTATCGCATTGATTGTATGCAGGTGCTTAACGATAAAAGACCCTGTATATCCTTCCTTGAATTTATCATTTCTGTATTGTTCAAGAGTCTTGTATTTGATGTCGAAAATATATATATTACCTAAATATGGGATGATATGATTTTTCATTATATCCCGGCGCTCTTTGAGATGATGAAGTCCTATTCGTTTACCTGAATTATGCTTGTTGGTTGCATAAATACCTGTATCATCAAAAAAGCCTCTTGCGTATTCAGCAAAGGTGATCCGTTTGTCGATGAAAAAACGATTATTCTTCAGGTATTCGATAGCCCAGGACTCGGCGCGTGCTTTTGAAATTTGTCCTGATGATTTCGATGTTGACCTGCTTCCATCTGGAAGACGAAATCTAACATAATAAACTTGACTTCTTTTTAATAATGTGAATGGTTTTGAGTGTGACATTCTAATACCTCTATTTTTGTGCCAGTTCTGTTGGTCACAGTCTGGTCACATTTTAGGATTTAGAAGCACACCCGTTTTCGGGAAGGCTTTATAACCCCTGAATTTATCAGGGATTGATGAGCGGGTGATGGGGCTCGAACCCACGACGTCCAGCTTGGGAAGCTGGCATTCTACCACTGAATTACACCCGCGGACATGATACCGATGCGACAGAAATACACATGAACCGGCGCCGGGTATAATTTCAAGAATATTTTAGATTTATATATTTATTATTAATAAAAATTGTATAATCAGCATCAACCGGCTGTCTAATATAATGGAACCATGTTCCGGCAACTAATCCATGGCACGTACATCGAAATTCAACATTTTCCTTCTTGCCCTCCTGGCGGCCCTGCAGCTGCAGCCGGGTCTCCGGTCCGCCACGGTTAAGGATATGAATCGCGAAGCCCAGGCCTTCTTTGACAAGCGGGAATACAACCAGGCCATCGGCCTCTGGCTTTCATGCCTTGAGATGGAGCCGGAGAACGAGAAGATCCAGCAGAAGGTCGAGCTGATCTACGAGATCAAGCAGCGCAAGGACATCGCCTACCAGAAAGCCAAGTTGAGCTACCGTATTGCCCGGAAGAAGCTTAAATCGGAAAACGATCCGGACCTCGAGCTGGGGATCTCCAGGGGGAAGGACGCCATAACCGGCTATATGACCGCTTACCGTCTCGACCCCAATGACAGCGAGATGAAAGACGCCCTGGATAACATGAAAAAACTCGACATCGAAATCCGCGCGGCCCAGGAGAGGCTGCGGCTCTCCAAGGCCATGAGGGAGAAGATAGAACAACTCAAGACCGATGCGCGGACCGAGATGGCCCTGGAATTCCCTGATTATGAAAAGGCCCGGAAATTATGGAAGGAGGTTCTTCGCTACGTGCCCCGGGACAGCGAAGCCCTCGAGGGAAAACGCAAATGCGATTATGCCATCGAAAACCGGATCAAGTTCGAAAAAATACGCAACTACATGGCCCGCGGAATCGAGCGGTTCGATAAGAAAGATTACAGCGCCGCGAAGCCGGAATTCGAGGAAGTCCTGAAAATTGACCCGAAGCACCGTGAAGCGAAGGATTATCTGGAAAAGATAACGGAGATCGTCGATGAGAAGATGCTCTATGCCCAGCGGCAGAAGCAGGCGGAGGATTCGTACCAGTCCGGGATCAACAACATCAAGAACAACAGGTTCGACGAGGCCCAGCAGGACCTCGAGGCCTGCCTGGCCCTCATCAAGGACTACAAGGACGCGAAGGAGCGCCTCCGCGACCTTGACCGCCTGAAAAGGGAATACCAGAAGAGGGAGCAGGCGATGAGGCTCCAGCGCATCAACCAGAAGTTCCAGGAAGGCATCATGGCCTATACGCAGGGCAGGTACAAGGAGGCCATAGACGCCTTTGTGGCGACCCTCGCCATGGACAATAAGAACACCCAGGCGAAGGAGTACCTGCGGCGCGCCAGGGACGCCCAGCGCATCAACGAAGAGGAAGTGGTGGATGAGAATTCCCCCTATTACGATGTGATCAATACCCTGGTCGTGGCGGGGCGGAGCCTCTATGAAAAAGGGGAATACGCGGAATCAAGAAAGAAGTGGGACAGCATCCTGAACCTCTTTCCCAAAAACAAGATCGCCCGCGAATTCATCATCAAGTGCGACCTGATGATCAACCCGGACAACAAGGAGAACGTGGTGGCCTCGCGGGTCATGGAAGGACGCGGGTACCTCGAAAAAAAGGACTACCGGAACGCCCTGCGGATATTCAATATAATTAAATCAATTGACAGGAATTATCCCGGCCTGGATAATCTCATCGTTCAGGCGAATAACGGAATGAAAGAAGTCGCCGCCGGGGGGGACCTGACACCGGCGGACCGGGCCGAGCTGAACCGGCGGTATGATGTGGGCTTGAACCTGTACCAGATGGGCGGGAAGGACAATATCGAGAAGGCCCTGGCGCAGTTCCGGTGGATCGTGCAGAAGGACCCGACCAACGTCAAGGCGGTCATCACCGTCAACAAGATCGAATCGCAGCTCCGCATCGGCGGCGGCGAGGCCGACCGGGGCCAGATGCTCACCGCCAAACAGCGCGAGCTTGTCAACAAGTACTATTACAACGGCATCAATTTTTACTCGAATAACAATTTCCAGAGGGCCATAGAGGAGTGGCGCAAGGTGCTCGCCATTGACCCGGGCAACATCAAGGCGCGCAACAATATCCGCAAGGTGCTGGCCTTCATGGAGCGGTAGAGGGGATGAACAAAAAAGACGTGAAAGGAAACGAAAAGAGTGCCAGGGCCGACGCGCCGCGGGACACAAAGGCGGATACGGCCGAACAGGCGCCCAGCGTCAGGTTCGGCATCCGGCTGAAATTTTCCCTGGCCATCATATCCCTGGTGGCGCTGATCATTATCTTCATCACCTTCTTTTTCGTATGGAACGAGAGCAGTATCCTTACCCGGCAGACCCTTGACGCCGTCGAGCGGGAAACGGTGCACCTTGCCAATACCGCCCAGCAGTCCATCGGCCTGGACGAGCTTTCCATGATAGCGGCCATCAACGACCTCAAAAAGATGAACCACATCCATTACGCCTTCATCCTCGATAAAGATGACGCCGTGGTCCAGTATTTTGACCGCCGCAAGGAGCGCGAGCTGCAGGCGCCCCTGAGCGACCGGATCGAACGCAAACTGGCGGAGCGGGCCACCACGGAGGATATCCGGGTCGTCAAGGTGGAGGACCCGGGTCCGACGGGGGGAAAGATATATGACTTCTCAAAGACCATCCTGAACAAGCTTGACAAGAGGAAGATCGGGACGGTCATCATCGGCATGTCCGATGTCATCATCCGGAACGAAATAAGGAACCTGCTCACATTCATAATCCCCATCTCGCTGGTGTTTCTCGGCATATCCATCGTCGGATCGGTCATTCTCGCGACCTATACCATCCGGCCTATCAAGGCCCTGGCCAAGGGCACCGAGATCATCGGCGCTGGCAACCTGGACCATCGCATAGAGATCGATTCCAGGGACGAGCTGGGACAGCTGGCCAATGAATTCAACCAGATGACCGCGAAGATAAAGGAAGCCAAGGAGAAGGAGAAAGAGGCCATCATCATGGAAGAGCAGATGGAAATGGCCAAGGAAATCCAGGAGGGACTGAACCCCACCGGGTTTTACGAAAAGGGGGGCATACAGCTGAAGGGGCACACCAAGGCGGCCCGGGGAGTCGGGGGCGATTACTTCGATTACATCGATATCAATGAGGACAGGGTCGGCGCCCTCATCAGCGACGTTTCCGGCAAGGGGGTTCCGGCATCGCTGGTCATGGTGATGATCAGGACCGTTTTCACATCGTACATTTCCAGGGGCGATATCGACTGTGCGGGTGTTGTCCGCGCAATAAACGAATCCCTCAGCGCCGATTTCGCCATCGACAAGTTCGCCACCCTGTTTTTCCTGATATACGACCGTTCAACGGAAGAGATCGCTTTCTCGAACGCCGGCCACGGTCCCCTGTTCTGCTACCGGGCGTCGAAAGAAAGCTGCACCGTCACCAAGCTGGACGGCGTCCCCATCGGCATTGACGAGGAATCCGAATACAAGCAGGCCAAGGTGAAGCTCTATCCCGGCGATATCGTGATACTCTACACCGACGGCGTCACCGAGATGAGGAATGAGAAGCAGGAGGAATACGGGATCCAGCGCGTGAACCAGCTCCTCGTCGATAACCACTTTCAGAATGCCGATGAGATCGTCCGCCTCCTGGTTGATGACCTGGAACAGTTCCGCGGCCAGGAGCCGCCCCACGATGACACCACCATGCTGGTCCTTAAAAGAATATCGTAACGGGAACGTTCAGGTCTGTGCCGAGACGGCTGCTTTTCCATATACGGAATACGGACCTTCACAAAAAAAACCGGCTCGGGGCCGGTTTTTCGTGGTCATTGCTGATGGGCGGTAACGCTACAGGATCTCGTCCTCTGAATCGTAAATCTTGAAAAATTTGTCCAGCGTGGCGAGCTTGAGGATGTTCAGCACGTCTTCATGTATGTTCATCAGGGCGAACTTACCGGTATGGGCCCTCATTTTCTTTTGTCCCGCTACCAGCGCGCCGATGCCCGAAGAATCCATGTAGTTCACGTTCTTCATGTCAACGATGACGCTATGATGTTTTCCGTCGGTGATGCTGAACAGCGCTTTTTTAAGCTCGCTGACATTATAAAGATCCACTTCACCGCTGACCTGGATGACTTTATGTTCACCGATGTCTCTGAATTCAATCTCCATCCATTCCTCCTGGAACTATCGGTGATACACCCGGGGGTATCACGATTCCGGAATTTTGCATAATGTAAAAAAATAACCTGCTTTGTAAAGTAAAAAAAACGAATGTTTTTTCTATTATATATGAAATATTCGGCTTTGTATTGCTTGTGATATCCCGCCAGCGGCTTTTTAAAAAAATAAATTATAAAAAACCCCCCCCGAAGGGGCTATTATCATGACAATACAGGTTAAACCTAATCATTTAATTATAGATATGTTACATAAACCTGTTTATAAATCAAGAAATAATTTATCAATAAATTCGGAAAGGTCAAGAAAATTGTTAACTTCCTTCATTTCGTTGCAGTTTTCACGGTAAATATAGGCAATGCTGTCCGCCCAATTCCACAGGTGCATCCTGTCGGGGTTGAGCCAGAAAAGGTTCCGGGAGCGCTCCCGAATTCTAATAAAGGAATCGAGGCCAGGGTCCTGGTGATTATTCCTGCCGTCGCCCAGTACCAGGACCGTGGTTTTCCTGGTCAGTGAGTCGCTGTAATCGCGCATGAACTGGTTGAAGCAGCGGCCGTAATTGCTGCCCCATCCGTATGTGAAATTCGTATCCTCGAAAATGGAATTGAGGGCCCGCTCGGGGTCCATCTCCATGAAAAGAGGCGTGATCTCGACCATGTTGCTGATAAAGGCAAAGGACCGGACCTTGGAGAAAAGGCTCTGAAGCGTGTAGGTCAGGAGGAGCATGAAGCGTGAGTACTGGTTGACCGATCCGGAAATATCGCACATGACCACCAGCTGGGGCCGGTCTATCCTCCGGTCCTTGTGGAAGATCTTGAAGGGAACGCCGCCGTACTGCAGGCTGGTGCGGAGGGTCCGCTTGATGTCGAACCCGCCGTGCTTGATCCGCTTCTTGCGGAGGCTGATGCGGTTCTTGAGCTTCTGGCCAAAGCGCTTGATGAGCTCCCGCATTTCCTTGATCTCTTCCGGCGTGATCTTGTATATTTTCTTGGTGAGGAGGTAGTCCTCGCGGTCCCGGATCCGGGTCCCGATTTTTTTTGAGCTCATCCGCTTGCCGATCATGGCTGCCAGGGCGTTCCTTATATCGGCCATGTCCCCGGATTCTTCCGGGCCGCCGGAGCCGCGTCCCGTGGCGGCGCGGTTGCGGTTCCGGACGTTGAAAAGCATCTGCCCCATGCCGCCGGCCGATTCCGATTGGGCCAGCTCGTCCAGCAGGAGGTTCAGTATCTCTTCGGGCGACCGTTCAAAGAGTAGCTCGTCCGGCAGGGCGTCAATGAAGTCCGCAAGGGCCTCTTCGATACCCGTCATCTCTTCCGGCGTCATGGCGGCGCGCTCCTGCACCGTGTCCCGGGCGTTCATCTCCCGGAAGGCGTTTACCACGTCCACCTGGGCGTCGTCTCCCCCGGCGAAGAACTCGTCGAAGCAGCGGTCGAAGACGGGAATGTCCGTGTAATCCTTCACGAGGGTGGTCTTCAGGGTCTGTCTGAAGACCGGCTTGTCCATCAGGGAAATGTGGGGAAGGGCATTGAAGAGCGAAAGCACTTCATCGGTGGAGATGTTGATGCTGGCGTCCTTGAGAACGTCCATGAATTCATAGAGCTTGATCTGGACGGCTGATTCGCCCCGTGACGTTTCCGTAGAGAGCCTCCCCGTCAATGGAGAAAAATATTCTTGGAGTTTTTCCTGGCGTATTCTATGTCTTTTTCGTATTTCAGGATGCAGTTGAGCGTATCAACCGCGACGTCGTGGGTGAGGTCGTTGATGCCGAGGATCACCAGGGCCCGCGCCCAATCCAGGGTTTCGCTGATGCTCGGCTCTTTCTTAAGCTGCAGCTCCCTGATCATGTGCACGGCGCGGACCACCTCGGTGCGGAGCTTGTCTCCGCATTCGGGGACCTTCAGGGAGACGATCTCCTCTTCCAGTTCCCGCGAGGGATAATCGATATAGAGGTGCAGACACCGCCGTTTCAGGGCATCGGACATCTCCCTGGCATTGTTGGAGGTGAGGAATACCACGGGCTTGGAATCCGCCCGTATGGTGCCGATCTCCGGAATGCTTACCTGGAAATCGGAGAGCACTTCCAGGAGAAAGGCCTCGAACTCTGAGTCCGATTTGTCTATCTCGTCCAGAAGGAGGAGGCTTCTGTTCTTGCTTGTGATGGCTTTTAAAATGGGCCGGGGAAGCAGGAACTTGTTGGAAAAGAAGACATCGTCTTCCCGGGAGAGCCGCTCAACGGCTTTCGCCATGGTGGTTTCATGCTCCATGATGGCCGAGAGCTTGTCTTTCAGTATCTGGGTGTAGAGGAGCTGCTTCGCGTATTCCCATTCGTACAGGGCCTTGGACTCGTCCAGGCCCTCGTAGCACTGGAGCCGGATGAGGTCCATATTCAGGGCCGAGGCAATGCATTTACCCAGTTCGGTTTTGCCCACGCCGGCCGGACCTTCCACTAGTATGGGCTTTTCCATCTTCAGGGCCAGGTATACCGTTGTGGCGATGGCCTCGGAAGCGATATATTTCTGGGTCGCCAGCCCATCTATGGTGCTTTTTACGCTGTCAAACATGGGGATATTGTTGTAACGGGTGCCCTTATTGGCAAGGAATTAATTGGTAAAAGGGCATTTTTCGGAAATCTGGCCGGACGGATTTAAGGATCGGCTTATATTATCCTTTGTTCCGCCGGGACCTTACCACGGCATAGTCGGAAAATCCCTTGAGCCCGCAGATTGTTTCGAAACCGGGCCGGGGGTCAAGCCCCGCTTCTTCCGCCGTGACATAGAGTTCCGCCAGGGCCAGGAGCATGTCCCGCTGATCGACCTTTCCCAGGGATTCCTCGATGGAAGCAGCCGCCAGCGCGGTGTTGAGCCAGGTTGCGTCCCGCGTTGACCGGATTCGCTCCGCAGCATCGTATATGTAGCCGGCCAGCATGTTAAGGAGACCGTAACGGCCGCGGAAAGCCTCAAATATATCCTTCTGTTCTCCGGGCGGGGCCTCAATGTAGCGGATCATGATTCGATCGAGCAGCTGCCGCTGGTCGCCGTCGGGGCGGTATATCAGCAGCGTCGAATCGGAAAATCGCCGGTCGATTTCAGCCAGGCCCTCTTTAATATCATGCATGTTCATGTCCTGTTTTGCATGCCCTGGCCAGGGAAAAAAGTCAATAGCAATTCAAGATGCCCGCCGCAGACATGGATTGGAGCGGCTATACAATAATGGCGTCTTTATACAGTTTTTCCGGCAGGAGATGGAAGAAATAGCATGGTATCGTGAAAGATCCTTCCATGGCGCCCCCATCATGCGTCGAAATGTGTGTGATCCTTTATAGCATTATTACAACAGGAGGCCTAAAAAGATACATTTCATTTTTTCTTCTTGCAATAATCATCCGATGATTGTATCTTTTTTTCACATAGGGGTTTCACGGTACATTATCTGCGTATATACTTTCCCGATGCACGAGTAGTTATTGTAACTACATTTTTTTCATTCGATTGGCTACGCTTAAATGGAATATCTTTCGGCATATTGTATTTGAAAAATAACGTCGGTTATTCTATTCTTTGATAAAGTGATAATTTGTTAAAAAGAAAAATAAGCTGGTCGCAATGGTGGTTGTTTTTGTAAGCGCTATCTGACGGCACGGATTAATGCCGGATCATCACGTCGCATCGAGAGGAGTGCTATCATGAAACGGTTGCCGGGTCTTAAACTGAACAGTGTGGGCAGCAAACTTATTTTCTTCCAGGCCATAGCCATCGTGGCCGTGCTTCTGATGCTGGCCATCCTGACCGGGCAGATCATCAAGAGCAGGTACACGGTCATCAGCACCGGGGATATGACCGAATTGAACCGGCGTATCATCGAAATGATCGATGTGTATAACCTCAAGCTCATGGAGCACGCCGTTTCCCTGTCCGATGTTTTTATCAGTTATAACCAGGGCCAGGGCGCGGACGGATATATTTCGCAGGATAACATCGACCGCTTCACCAAGATCTCCGGCGCCGTGGCGACCCTGTTCATGAGGCAGGGAGACGACTTCCTCCGGGTGAGCACCTCCCTGAAGAAGCAGGACGGCACCAGGGCGGTGGGAACGCTCCTTGACCGGAAGCATCCCGGCTATAAAAAGGTGCTGGCCGGGGAAAGCTATACGGGCCCCGCGGTCCTCTTCGGGAGGAACTACATGACGCGCTACGTGCCGATCCTGCGGGGCGGCGCGGTCGCGGGCATCTACTTCATCGGCCTTGACTTCACCGAAGGGATCGAAAACCTTAAAAAGAAGATACGGGCCATCAGGGTCGCAGAAACCGGTTATGTCTATGTTGTCGAGGGTCCGGGGAGCAAGGAAAAGGGGAAATGCGTGGTCCATCCCTCGGCGACACTGGAAGGCAAGGATCTTTCCGGTTTGAAGGACAATGACGGAAACGAATTCGTCAAAACCATGATCCGCGATCTCAATGGCGTCATCAGGTATGAGTGGAAGGATAACCTCAAGGGAGGAATCGTGTACACGAAGTACGCGTCATTCAACCATTATAAAACGTGGGACTGGATCATCGCCGCAAGCGCTGCGGAGAACGAGCTCATTGCCGAGGGCATCGTGCTGCGCAACTATATTTTTATCGGGTTTTTCCTCTGCAGCATCTTCATCCTGGCCGTCCTGTATGTGGCGGTGAAAAGGATAATCACCAGGCGGTTCAAAAATCTGGCAACGATCATGGAAGATCTTTCAGAGGGCGAGGGCGACCTTTCGGTCCGTCTCGACTTCACCGAAAAGGACGAGATCGGCGTCATCGCCGGGAGCTTCAACCGGTTCCTCGACAACCTCGAACAGATGATGGTGGAGATCATCAGGGCGGGGAAAAACGTGGTGGCGTCGATCGAGAATATCCGGGTGGAGAACCAGAACCTGTCGCAGCGTACCTCCGACCAGGCGGCGAACCTGGAGGAGATCACGGCCACCCTGGAGGAGGCCACCGCGGCGATCAACATCAACGCGGAAAACGCCCTTAAAACAAGGGAGATCACCGAAAAGGGCGCCGAGCGTGCGGACGAGGGGAACCGTGTCTCCGAAGAGGCCATCGCCGCGATCAACGCGGTGAACGCCTCGAGCGACAGGGTGATGGAAACCCTGAATATCATCCGCGACATCACCTTCCAGACGAACCTGCTGGCGCTCAACGCGGCCGTCGAAGCCGCCAGGGCCGGCGAGCAGGGGCGCGGATTTGCCGTGGTGGCCGGCGAGGTGAGGAACCTGGCACAGCGTTCGTCGAGCGCGGCAATGGAGATCGAGGCGATCTTGCGGGAATCGGAGCAAAAGGTCAAGGAGGGGACATTGATGGTGGACAGGACGGGGAAGGTCCTGGCCGAGGTCGCCGGCTCGGCAAAAGATTCGGCGTCGCTGATCGCGGATATCAGCACCTCCACCGACGAGCAGCGCCTGAGCATGACGCAGATCAACAAGTCGGTTTCTTCCCTCGATTCGATGACCCAGAAGAATTCGGCCCTGGTGGTGAAAATCGCCGAATCGTCCAACGAGATGGCCGAACAGGCGCGGTCTCTGCTCTCCATGCTGGAGCGTTTCAAAACCACCGGGGATAGGGGCGGCGTGACGCGATAGCCGTGCCGGGATATATTCTTCACGCCGCATGTCGCGTCATAAGGGCGCGGCGCGGCATATGTCAATACTAAAGGAGCGTTCAATGAAAAGACTGTTGTTGCTCATGATCTTTCTGTCGGTGGCTGTCTCTGTCTTCGCGATGAGCGCGATACGGAACAAGACGAGCCGCCCCATATTCCTCAGGCTGGAAAGCGGCCAGACCGTGAGATTGCTGCCTGGAAAAACGGTCTCCGTGACCGATAAGGACCTGAAAAACCCCGTTATTGCGGACCTGATAAAGAGTGGGGATGTCGTCGTGGAAAAGGAGAAGGGCAAGAAATAACCGTGACCGGTCGAGAAATGCCGCGGAATCCCTTTCCCGTCATTACCGCATGACATCTGATCAGTGATATTAAAAAAAATACGCTTGTAACAAATCGTAACATTCATGCAATAATGCCGTTACAATGACTCTGTATCATCAGATTATCAGGAATGTATGACGTGCTGGCGCGATATAAACGCGCTAAAGGTCAGCCCTGTAATAATGTAAAAGGAGAGTCATTCATATGAAAAAAGCGGCAATTATCACACTGGCCGTGGTCCTCACGCTCGGTTCGGTGGTGGGGATCGGTTACGCCTTCGGCAGGCGCTTCTGCGCAATGACGCCGGCCCAGAGGGCGGACAAGATCGCTTCGCGGATCGCCCGCGAGCTGGACCTCACGGCGGAGCAGAAGACGAAGCTTGACGCCATGAAGGCCGAAGTCGTGGACCGGGTCACCAGGCTCCACGAGGACCGGGCGAAGATCCATGGCGAGGTCCTCGCGCTTGTCAAGAGCGACAATGTCACCGCGAAGGACATCGAGAAGATCCTCGAAGAGCGCGAGGCGAAATGGCAGGAGATGAAGCCCTTCGTGGCGGACACCCTTGCCGATTTTCACCGCATGCTGACCCCGGAGCAGAGAAATAAGCTTGCGGAAAAAATGGAATCGTTCCATAACAGGTGCGGCCGCTTCGAATAAGGGCCTCCCGCGGCGGGGACCGTCCCCGCCGCGGCCCGGACAGCCCATGAATGCCACGATCCTCATCATAGACGACGACACCAAGCTCACGACGCTTCTCAGTGGCTACCTTGGGAAGTTCGGCATGGCCGTGGAGTCGGCCTCAGACCCTGAAAAGGGGCTGGCCATCCTTAAAAAATCGCTCCCTGACCTTGTCATCCTCGACATCATGCTTCCCGGCATGGACGGGTTCGAGGTGTGCCGGCGCATACGGAAGAATCACACCGTGCCGATCATCATGCTCACGGCCCGGGGCGATGTGGCGGACCGGATCGTCGGCCTGGAGCTCGGGGCCGACGATTACCTGCCCAAGCCCTTCGAGCCGCGGGAGCTGGTGGCACGGATACAGTCGGTGCTCCGCCGGAGCGCCGACGCGAAGGAGGGCCGGCGCATCGTCGCGGGCGACCTGGAGCTGGACCTTGACGGCCGCGGCGCGTCCCTCGCCGGGAAGAAGGTGGACCTGACCGCCATGGAATTCGACCTGCTCACGCTGTTCGCCCGGAATCCCGGCGTCGTCCTCGACCGGGACCGTATCTTCGAATCCATCAAGGGCCTTGACGACGACTCCTTCGACCGGTCCATCGATGTCCTGGTGAGCCGGGTGCGGGGCAAGCTCGGCGACGATCCCCGGAACCCCCGGCTCTTGAAGACGGTTCGGGGCGCGGGATATAAATTCATAGGCCACACATCATAGGACGGGTATCGTATGGGGATCAGGATAACCAGGTCGATATTCGCGAAGCTCTTCTTCGCAATGATCATCGCCGGTATAGCCGTCAACCTTCTCGTGGGGGCCTTCTTCAGGTATTTTTTCATGCCCCGGAACCAGGCCAACCTGATGAATAACATCAGGGTGTATACGGATTACATCGTCAGGGAGATCGGGGTGCCGCCCGATACGAAGCGCGCGGGAGAGATCGCCCGCCGCACCGGGTTTGGCATTTCCATCGAGGGGAAGGGCCTGTACTGGTCTTCAACGGACCGCACGCTGATCCAATCCCGCTCCCATGAAGTGCACCGCCTCGCCGACGGCAGGATCCGGTGGGAGCGGGGCCGGTTTATCTATTACAAGGAATTCGGGCCATACCGCTACACCTTCTCCACCGTGCACAATGTCAATAAGGAAGTGAAGCACCTTCATCTTGCAATCCTGATCCTGCTGGTGACCGTTGTCTTCGGGGGTTGTTTCCTGCTGATACGGAGAATCCTGATGCCGGTGCGCGTCCTCACCAGTGCCATGGGGGAGGTTTCCGGGGGAAATCTCGATTACGAGGTGGCCGTCAGGACCGGCGATGAGATCGGCGAGCTCGCCCGGTCGTTCAACGAGATGAGGGGGCGCATACGGGACATGCTTCACTCGCGGGAGCAGCTCCTCCTGGACGTGAGCCATGAGCTTCGGTCGCCCCTCACCCGCATCAAGGTGGCCCTGGAATACCTGGAGGAGGGCGGCGCGCGTAAGGATATCGCAGAGGACGTGCTGGAAATGGAGAAGATGGTGACGGAGATCCTCGAGACCGAGCGCCTTAACCGCAGCGGGGGCATTTCGCAAAAAGAGACTATGGGATTGCTTCCGCTCCTCGAAGAGGTCCTCGGGGAGATGCAGGTCCCGGCCGGTGAGATTCTGCTGGACGCCGGCGATGACGTGTCTGTCAATGGGGACCGGCGGCTCATGAAAATGCTCTTCAGGAACATCCTGGAGAACGCCCGCAAGTACTCCGACCCGCTGAAAAAGCCGGTGGCGGTTTCCGTGCGGAACGAGGCCGGATCGGCCGTCATCGAGGTCCGCGACCATGGGATCGGCATTCCACCGGAGGAGCTTCCCTTCGTGTTCGAGCCCTTCTACCGGGTGGACCATTCGCGGTCGAGGAAGACCGGGGGGTACGGCCTGGGCCTCGGCCTGTGCAAGAAGATCGCCGAGGCCCACGGCGGGTCCATCGCCATCGAGAGCGCGCCGGGCGAGGGCACTGTCGTTCGGCTGAATCTGCCGGCGTAAAAAAAGCGATGTTCATGGACATCGCTTTTCCGTTCATGCTCCAGCGCCTTCCCGGCGCGGCGCCTATTGAAGCTTTCGGTAATCGTGGATGATCGCGTCCTTGTTGTTGCCGAAGAACATGTGCTCCCAGAGGGCCTCGGTTTTTATTTCTCTTTTGGCACCGTTCTCGGTCATGGTCAGGACCGCCTCGCCGATGATCCGCGCGTAGGTCGGGTTGGCGCCGGACAGCTTCGCCAGCGTTTCCACGATCCAGGAAAATTTCTGCGTTGCGATCAGGTCGACAACTTCGATGTCGCGTTTCCTGATCAGCTCGATCCTGTATTCCGCTCCCCGCGGCGTCTTCTGCGTGAATATGAGCCTGTTGTCCACGAATTTCTTCGTCGTTGGATGCCGTACCGTGTCCTTCCTCTCGATTTTCACAGATGATTCGTCATCATCGATTATGGCGCCGTTCCTGGCGATCATGAAAACGGGCAGGCGGGTATATCCGAATTTTTTCACGCTTACCAGGTCGCAGGCGATGACCGTGTATTCGCCGAAAACGGCCCGCGACCAGTACCAGTGGTTGAATATCTCCTGCATGCCGGTGTTTCCCCAGTTATGGTCGTGGTACCCGGCGCCCTTCATCTCGCGGACTTCCTTGCCCGTCCGCAGCGTCGACGCCAGGTCGGCCGCCGGCACCGCCACGAACCAGGCGAAAAAGTATTCCTGTTTGTCGCCGAAGTACCAGTGACCGGTTTTCGGCCGCCACATGGGCAGCCTGGGTGTCATGGTGGATTTGAACATGACGTCGTCGATCCTGACGAAGAGCTCATAGGTTTTCCCGTTATACCGGAGGTAATTGTCGCCGACCCTGACATCCCCCTTCTCCCTGGAAGCGTTTATGACCGTGCCCTCCTTGTCGGAGTACTCCTTTTCTATTTTCGAGCCGTCGGGCCGATTGATGTTTATCGTTACGGTCGGATGGGCCGGTCCCTTGACGTCGAACTTGTACTTGGTGTAGAACACCACCACGACCTTGGTGCCGTCGGTGAACTCGGAATCGGTGTACCACCATTCATAGGTCCCCTCTTTGCCGGAGGTCCTGATGCCATCCTCGCGCGGAGCGGGCTGCCGGGTGATGCCGATTGAATCGTAATGCTTCTGGTCTGACGCCAGGAATGCCCCGGGGCCGGGCTTGGTTGAATCGCACCCGGCGGAAACCGTTATGACGGCAGTGAGAAGAATTATCGCGGTTCTGAATTTCATGGTTTCTCCTTGATCCGCGTGATGCGCGGTATCCGTGTATGCCCTAAACACAAACAGGCGGCGCTGTTTGCGCCGCCTGTCCGATCTTCCTTATTTTCTCTTCTGGCTCAGCAGAGCCTCGACCCGGATGGGCAGGCCGAAGATTTTCATGAATCCCGACGCGTCCTTCTGGTCGTAGAGCGAGCTCGCGTCGAAGGTGGCGATGTCCGGCTCGTACAGGGTGACCGGCGATTTTCTTCCGACCGCCATGCAGCTTCCCTTGTAGAGCTTCACCCGCACGGTGCCGGTGACGTTCTTCTGCGTTTCCTCGATGAAGGCGTCCAGGGCCTCGCGCTTTTTCGTGAACCAGAGGCCGTAGTAGACCAGCTCGGCGTACTCATGGGCCAGCCGGTCCTTCAGGTGCTGGGTCTCGCGGTCGAGGGTGATCGCCTCCAGGTCGCGGTGGGCGGCGTGGAGCACCGTTCCGGCCGGGGTCTCGTAGACGCCGCGGGACTTGATGCCCACCAGGCGGTTCTCGACGATATCGACGCGGCCCACGCCGTTCTCTCCGGCGATTTTATTGAGTTGTCTCATAAGCTCCACGGGACCGAGCTTCTTTCCGTCAAGCGATACGGGGTTGCCCTTCTCAAAGCCTATCTCGACGTAGGTGGGCTTGTCCGGGGCCTTTTCCGGCGATTTCGTCAGGATGAACATGCTCTCGTCGGGCTCATTATAGGGGTCTTCAAGGATCCCTCCCTCGTAGGAGATGTGGAGAATATTGCGGTCCATGCTATAGGGCTTGTCCTTGGTCACCGGGACCGGAATACCGTGCTTCGCGGCGTAGTCGAAGAGCTTCGAGCGCGAATCGAGGTCCCAAAACCGCCAGGGAGCGATGATCTTCAGCTCCGGGGCCAGGGCCATGTAGGTCATCTCGAAGCGCACCTGGTCGTTCCCCTTGCCGGTGGCGCCGTGGCATACGGCGTCGGCCTTTTCCTTGAGGGCGATCTCCACCTGGCGCTGGGCGATGATGGGCCGGGCCAGGGAGGTGCCCATGAGATACCGGTTTTCATATATGGCGTTGGCCTTTATGGCCTTGAACACGTATCCGGACACGAATTCCTCTTTCAGGTCTTCGATGTAGCATTTGCTCGCGCCGGTCTTTTTGGCCTTTTCCTCAAGGCCGTCCAGCTCCTCATCCTGTCCCACGTCGCCGGCGACACAGACGACCTCGCAGCCGTACGTTTCAATGAGCCACTTGACCAGTATTGAGGTGTCGAGACCTCCGGAATAGGCAAGAACGACTTTTTTTATATCCATAATATACCTCGATTGTTGTTTGACATGTACCATCAGTGGTTTCGGGACCGTAAATTTCAATAAAAAAAGAGGTATTTGTTGACAAATTCAGGCAAGGGTGTATATTTCTGCCCGTAAGAGTAATTGTTTCCCCGAGTAACACATATAAATATCAACCTTTAATCGAGTCGTGCCGCATGCTTATTTTTGAGAAGACCATTTCGAGCAGCAGAGAGGCTTCAAGGATGTTGATTCATGAAGCCATGAGTTTCTTTGCCCAAATAAAGAAGAAGGGGTATGCACGGAACGTATCTGAGTTCTTTATGCGCCTCGCGCTGGACGAAGCCCTTGAAAATGCCCTCCGTCACGGCAATAATTACGATCATTCTAAAGCCATTGTTTTCAGGATGAAGGGCGATAAAACCAAGATAAAAGTCACCATCCAGGATCAGGGAAAGGGCTTCCGTCCGGACCGGATCGCGAATCCCCTCCATGGCAATAACAGGTACGCGCCCAACGGCCGCGGTCTCCACTTGTTGACGAACATCGGCGATGTTTCGTGGAACAGTGAAGGCAACTGCGTTTCAATTGAATTATCGAAATGATGCCGCTGTTATCGCCCCGTACCCCATGATAATTGAACTTGATTTTTTTTCCCCTTCTATCATAGTGGTTCCATCCGAGTTGACGGTTTGCCATCGATAACGCTTGCATCTTTGACGGGCATAACCATTTCGCGACAGGACGGTGTGGCGCCATGAATAAGATGATCATCTTTCTTATTGCAGCAGCTCTTTTCGTTCCCGCATCATGCAAAAAGGAAAAGGAGAGCGAGATCAGGGTGGGCGGCATTTTCGATCTCACCGGGCCGACCTCCGAAACGGGAAGCATGTACGCCAATGGCGTGAAAGATTATATCGAATTCATCAATGAAAAGGGCGGCGTCAACGGGAAGCGCGTCAGGCTCATATCGATCGACAGCGCCTACCTGATGGCGCGCGATATCGCCGCCTATGACCGGCTGTCGCAAAAAGAGAAGGTCCATCTGATCATAGGGTGGAGCACCGGCTCCTCGGAGCGGCTGGCGCCGCGGCTCGCTGAGGACCGGATCCCCTTCACCGGCGTTTCCTTTTCGACCAAGCTCGCCGACACCAGGCGCGCTCCCTACAATTTCATCATGGGCCCCACCTATTCAGACCAGATGAAAATCGCCCTGAAGTATATCAGGGACAACTGGAAGGACCCGTCGCGCAATCCCCGGGTCGCCTTTATCTACAATGACAAGGAATACGGCAGGTCGCCCATTCCCGACGGCAGGGCCTACGCGAAAAAGATCGGCATCGACCTGGTGGGCGAGGAGGTGGTGTTCCTCGACGACCAGGAGGTGCGGGAGCAGGTCCTCAGGCTCAGGGACAAAAAGCCTGATTTCATCATCAGCAATAATACGTCGTGGCCCACCTACGTGGTGCTGCGCGACGCTAGGATACTGGGGATGTCCGCGAAATTCATCGGCCTCATCTGGAGCACCGATGACAAGCTGATCACCCTCGCGGGGAAAGACGCGGAGGGCTTCATCGGCTCCGCGCCCTTCGTCGCCATGGACCCGGCGCTGCCAGGCGTCCGGGAGATACTGGATTTCAACAGGCGCCGCAACGTGCCGTCCGACAGCGTGAGATTTCTCTATGCCCATGGATGGACCGCTGCCAGGGTCATGCTCGAGGGGGCGAGAAGGGCCGGCGAGGACCTCTCCGGGGAAAACATCAAGAAGCGGATCGAGGAGATCAGGGATTTTGATACCGGGGGAATCACCGCGCCCTATAGCTTCAGCGGCGGGGGCCACGTGGGGCTGCGGAAGCTCAAGCTCTGCAGGGTCGTGGCCGGGAAATGGCGTCCCATCACCGATTTCATAGGGGCTGATTGACGGCGAACGATGAATAAACAGCTGTTGCATTCAATAATAACGAAGATCACCGGCAGCCTGCTGATCCTTATCGCCGCCATCGCCGCCATAGGCTTCTATTCATACGGCGGGCTCAATTCGATTTCTTTTTTTTCCCGGCAGCTGATGGACCGGGACAATACCCGGTGCCTCGTCAAGGACATCATCATCAAGAGCAAGAACATCGACAACCATGTCAACAGGTACCAGTGGACCAACGACCCGGTGCAGAAGGACTCGCTCCGCTCCGTCATCATCGACGAGCTGAGGATCATCAAGGAATTCATAGAGCAGATACATTCCCGCGAGCTCATAGCTGAAGAGCACAAGCTGCACAAGCAGCTGAATGACATATTCATCGGGTATGACGCGTCCACGCGGGAGCTCTTTTCCCAGCGCTTCGACAGGGAAAACTACGACTTCCTGAGCAACAAGTTCATAACCCAGCTGATCCGTTTCGACACCAGGGAGACGGAGCTGATGTACGATTCGTGGGAGTACGCCAGCCGCCGGATCGGGATGATCAAGTTCTTCGTCATAGTTTCCATCACCATAGCCCTGGCGGTGGGCCTCTTTCTCATCATCATGAGCTACCGGACGATAGCCGTTCCCATAAAGGAGGTCGCCGTCATACTGGACCGGTACGGGGCCGGGGATTTTACCGTGCGGGCGCCGGTGAACCGGAAGGACGAGATCGGCAATTTCGCCCGGCGCTTCAACGACATGCTCGACCAGATACAGGAGAACGCCCGGCATATCGAGCAGTCCAACCTGTTCCTTCAGCAGAAAAACGAGGAGATCCTCCACACCCGCCTTTATCTCCAGAACATCATCGATTCGATGCCCTCGATGATGATGGGCGTCGACAACGAGGGGATCGTCACGCACTGGAACCTCGTGGCCGAGCGCGCGACGGGCATATCCCGGGAGAAGGCCGAAGGGATGCGCATCGAGGCGCTCTACCCCGACATATCGGCCCACATGGAAAAGATCCGCCGCGCCGTGTCCGAGCGGGTCCCCCAGATCTCGGAAAGGGTCCCCCTGGCCAGGGAAGGGGAATCCCGCTATTATGATTACACCTTCTATCCCCTGACGACCAACGGCGTCGAGGGCGCCGTGATCCGCGTCGATGACGTCACCGCGCGGGTCCGCATCGAGGACATGATGATCCAGACGGAAAAGATGATGAGCGTCGGGGCCCTGGCCGCCGGCATGGCCCACGAGATCAATAATCCCCTGGGGGGCATTCTCATGGGGGTCAACAATATCCAGCGCCGCATCTCGCCGGACCTGGCTAAGAACAGCGAGGCGGCCCTCCAGTGCGGCATCCGGATGGACCAGCTTGCCGAATATGTCGAGAGGCGCGAGATATCCAAAATGATCGACGGCATCAGGGAGCTGGCCGTGCGGGCCGCCGGGATCGTCGGGGACATGCTCAGCTTCAGCAGGGCCAGTTCGTCGCGCCACGAGGCGGTTTCCCTCGCTGACGTGATCGAGAAGACCGTCACCCTGGCCGCCCACGACTACAACCTGAAGAACAATTACGATTTTCGCAGGATAGAGATTCTCCGCGAATTCGACGCCGATCTTCCCCCGGTCCCCTGCGTCGCGGTGGAGATAGAGCAGGTGCTGCTTAATTTATTGAAGAACGCGGCCCAGGCCCTGGCGTCAAAGGGGGCCGGGGAGGATAAGCAGCGGATCGTGCTGCGTCTCAGGCGCGAATGGTCCATGGCGCGCATCGAGGTCGAGGATAACGGGCCGGGCATGGAGCAGGCCACGGCAAAGAGGATCTTCGAGCCGTTCTTCACCACAAAGCCGGTGGGCCAGGGGACCGGCCTGGGCCTTTCGGTGTCGTATTTCATCATCACCCGCAACCACCATGGCATCATGAGCGTGGAAACCGCCGAGGGAAAGGGGACCAAGTTCATCATATCCATACCCCTGGCCGGCATAACAGAGGGGCGATAACAATCGCTATCTTGTGCCAATCAAAAAATTTTTTCAGAAATAATTTGACATTTTAGGGTAAAATATATATTTTGCTTAAAGTGTATTTTTGGATACAATATACATTTATTTCTGGCCCATATCATAACCTATGCTTAAACGGACTATTATCACTTTTGTTATAGCATTTGTTTCTTCTTTCTTTTTAACCCAATGTGAAAGGAACACTCTATACTTTTATTCTCCTGACGCCCTGTCCCTTTTAGGCTTAAATGCTTTATTCGCCAGTGACCGGATAAATGTTGAGGCCGGTCGGATCAATTACCTTGATTCCGGCACCTATAATTTCGGCACGGTCACCGTCGGGACATCGAGCCCGGCCGTCGTGTTCACGATCAGGAATACCGGAACCGATTATCTCGTCCTATCGGAGTCGCCCGTGGTGACGGTCGGCGGGGACAACCAGGCCGATTTCATGGTGTCGGATCCCGGTACCATGACCCTCGCGCCGGGAGGAAGCACCACCTTTACGGTGACCTTCACCCCGTCGGCGGAAGGCCTGCGCAGCGGTGTCATATCGATCCGCGCCGATGATTCAGCCAGGGACTTATACACCGTAAATGTCACCGGCACCGGAACGGCCACCGCGGTGCCTTCCATCTATGTGCGGATCGGCGGCGACTATTACGCGTCCGGCAGCAGTTACGAATTCGGTTCGGTCACCTTCGGCGGCGCGTCCAAAACGGTCGCCTTCACGATAGAGAACACGGGGGCCACGGACCTCAACCTGTCGGGCGTAACGGTGACCGGCGTCAACGCATCTGATTTCATCCTGAGCGGCCCCGGAGCATCCGTGATCGCAGCCGGGGCCAGCGCGGCCATGACCGTCACCTTCACCCCGACCGGGATAGGGGAATGTGAAGCCATGATCACCGTCGCCAACGACGATCCGGATGAAAGCACCTATACGATCGACCTCGGCGGCACGGGCTCCGGATCATTGGAGCCGGATATCAATATCCATAGCGGCGGCACCTATATAATCTCGGGCAACATTTACGGCTTTGGAAACGTAGTGATGGGGGCGCCGAGCACCGTCAACTTTACCCTGGAGAACGTGGGAACCGGGACCCTGAACGTTTCGGGACATACCCTGAGCGACGCCACCTCGTCATTTTCGGTGAGCGGCCTGGGCGCGACATCCATTGGCGCCGGGAGCAGCACGACCTTTACCGTCACCTTCGACCCGACGGCGGAAGGAACCCTTACCGCGGTTCTCACCATATCGTCGGATGACAGCGATGAAGGCTCCTACGTCATAAATTTAAACGGCTACGGTGTCGGCAATCCGGAGATCAATGTTAAGGTCGGTGGGGCCGATTGCCCGTCGGGAACAGGCTCCTATGATTTCGGCACGGTGAACACGACCCTTCCCCAAGCAGCCGCCTTTACGGTCCAGAACACCGGCACCGGGGCCCTCACCATCTCGGTCCCGACGACAGCCACCGGAGAATTCACGGTGACCGATCCCGGCTACTATATTATTGCGGCCGGCGCCAGTATGACTTTTACCGTGACCTTCAGCCCCGGCGGCGACGGTAATTTTACCGATACCCTTACGATCGCTTCCACCGATGCGGACGAAAGCCCCTACACGATATCCCTCTCCGGGACCGGATCGACATCGACGGTCCCGGACATAAACCTCAAGGTGGGCCTGACCGATTATTCGTCGGGAGCCGGTTACGGCTTCGGCTATGTCACGGTCGGCTCTTCGGCCACGGCAACCTTCACGATCCAGAATGTCGGTGTGGCGGACCTCACCATATCAACGGCGCCGACATTGGCCGGCGCGACGACATTCACGGTAAGCGACCCGGGCTGCACCACCATCCCGGCCGGGGGAGGCGCCACCTTCACCGTCACCTTTACCCCGACGGCGGAGACCGATGACACGGCCCTGTTCACCATCGTATCCGACGATCCGGATTTGTATGAGAAAACCTATACGATCAATCTTACCGGCTCGGGGCGGTCGACACCGTACCCGGACATAAACCTCCGGATAAGCGACGTTGATTATCCTTCGGGCGGCGCCTACAGCTTCGGCACCGTTGCCACGACCGATACTGACGGAAGCGGCCAGGTCGAGTTCCGGATCCAGAACCTCGGGCCGCTGGCCCTCTCCCTTACGGGCTCGCCGGCGGTGGCTATAAGCGGTCCCCACGCCGCTGATTTCACCATGGTGACGGCGCCATCCGCGTCCATAGCGGCTACCGGCGGTTCGACGATATTCACCGTGGCCTTTTTACCGTCCGGCACCGGCACGCGGGTAGCCCTTCTCACGATCGCCTCCGATGATCCGGATGAGGCGGCATATACGATCGATCTCAGCGGCACGGGAAGCGCCACCGCAGTTCCAAACATCAAGGTCCAGTACGGCGGCATTGTCCCCTCGGGCGGCACCTATGACTTCGGCGAGCTGCCGGTGGACCTGAACACTGTCAGCGTCGGTTTTTACATCTGCAACTACGGGGATACCATTCTCACTCTGACCGGCTCGCCGTTCGTGAACACAGGCGGCCCCTATACGGCTGATATTTGGAATTTAACTCAGCCGTCACCGACATCCATAAATCCGGGCGGGAACGCGCCCTTCACCTTCACCTATAATCCCCAGGGGACGGGAACGCGCATGGTCCCCATCACCATCCAGAGCAACGACCCGGACGAGCCTGTCTATACGATTAACATGATGGCAGCCGGGGTCATGCCGGTCATGGTGGTTCACGGAGGAGGGGATAACACTACCTCCATATACAATCCGGCAACAAATTCTTTTTCCGCGGGTCCTGCTTTGAGCGCTGGTACTGTGGCCCATGGCGGTCACAGCTTCGACGCCCCGAGCGGGAGCGCATATTACGGGCAGCGTGTCATCATTCATGGGGGCTTTCCCGGTTCGGAAACCAATGATACATCCCTGTATGCCCCTAATTTAGGGTGGGGAGTGATAGGATCGTTCAGTACGGGACCATCTACGGTTACCCCTGTCGGCAGAGGCGCCCATAGTTTTCTTACAAACTTTGGTCATGTCATGCTTATTCCAGGCGGTCAATTCGGTTCGGTTAATGCCGACACTTTTTTGAGCGCCTTTGGGTTGCATATCGATTCATTGGACTATGCCACCGGTGAAGGATCCTTGGCTCTGCCGATGACTTCCGGCAATCTATTTATATTGGAAGGCAATGGCGAAATTCATGGAACAATTTATAATAAGGCAACCGATGTATTTGATACAACAGCTGTCACTATCCCGGGGGCCAACGTACAGAACGGGGCACACGCTTTCTCCATTACCGGCGGTAATTATTCAGGATACATGCTTCTTGTCCCGGTGGGCGGCACAATCGGAGATGAGACGTATTTATATAATCCTTCGGGACCGTCTTTTACAGACTATTTACGGCCTCTTAGCGATACAGCCGGAGCGGGGGGGCACAATATACCCATAACGAGCGGCGCCAACGCGGGCCGTGTCCTCATAGTTCACGGCGGCACGATGGGGAGCACTAAAACATCCATATTTGACCCGACCGCCAATGGCGGCAACGGATCGATTACAGCAGGCCCATCATTTACCGATGGATCTGTAGGCATCGGGGCGTTCTCCTTTGCCATAACGGGCGGGCCCTATAAAGGCATGTACATGATCGTCCATGGCAATGGTGATACTGTGGCGACAATATTTGATCCGGAGACTATGGCCTTTGTCGGCACAGTCACACTGTCGGGCAGTGCCGGCGCCGGCGCCCACTGTTTCCCGGCGAAGTGATTACTGATAGAAGTTCGCTGAAGAAGCCCCCTGGTTTCCGGCCAGAGGGCTTTTTATGGCTATCCTGCTTTATGAATATTTACCCTGACACCTTATCTCCGGGAATTTATGGATTTTGGCATCGTCTATAACTGAATTTTGCTCTGCCCACCCTGATTTTTTCATCAATTGATCCTTGTCCAATATACATGTTGCTCTGACCCCGTCCCCATTTTTGATTTTTTCGATTTTACTCTGACACCGTAAAAAAAATTCAGCTATTTTGTGAGATTGTGAATCTAATTCTCAGAAATACAGATCTTATTAAATTTGTTTTTTAACACTCGATTAAATATTTAACAGGATTAATTTGACTGGTCGATAATTGAAATATATATTTAATAATGTGCATTTCAAAATTTGGAATTTTCATTATCATGGCATTGAAAAAACTAATTCATTTTGATGAAAGCGCAATTCAGGGAACAGCTAGATTGAATTAATCGATGTTCCCCATATATACATAAAGTCTTATTGTAGCATACTATTTTCAATTGTTGAAGGGTCTGTTATTGATGCTGAGGAGAAAACTATCCACCGGAATTGTGGTTCTTGTTTCGTTGTTTTTCTTTACACAATGTGAAAGAAATAACCTTCAAACAAATTCATGGAATCCCCTATCGCTTTTAGGTATTGAACAATTTTTCAGTTTTATCCCCACGGTGACAATCGGCGCGCCGTCAACGGCCGCCGTTAATTCGAGTGGGAGCGTTAATTATAACATTATCTACTCGAATGTGACCACGGTAAACCTGACCGCCACGGACGTCACTCTCACCACAACGGGGACCGCAACCTGTGCGCCGATCATCGTTACGAATGGCACAACATTTACGCCAACGGTAACGCTTTCCGGTTGCACCGGCGACGGCACGGCCACAATTACCATTGCGGCGGGCACATCGTCCGACGATGAGGGCAACATGGACACCGGCACGGGCCCCGGCCCCGCGGTTGCTGTGGATAATACGATCCCGGGGTTGATGATAACCACCCCGGCGGGCGGTGCCTACGTCAACGGGACTGCCGTGATAGTTTTCACGGACACGGAGCCTACCACCCCAGAGGTGTCGGTCGACAACATCAACTGGACCGCCGCGACGAACGGGGTTACCACCCTGTCAGCCATTCCGGAATTCGCGGGAGTGGGTGAGACCGGCTTTACCCTGTACCTGCGTGATACTGATGCGGCCGGCAACAGCGGAAATGCCTCCAGAAATATTATAAAGGATACGGTCCTGCCGACTGTTGCCATCACAACGGCGCCGACGATAAACGCGGCGAACCAGACAACATATTCTGTATCCGGAAACTGCTCGGATGTTGGTACGACGGTAATAATAAGCATCAACGGAACGGATAATACGAGCGGTACCTGTATGGGCGGCGGTACTTTCTCGGCAACTTTAATGAACGTGAGCGCCCCACCGGACGGAACGGTAACCGTGGCGGCCAGGCAAACCGATACGGCGGGCAACCAGGGCAGCGGCTCCACCGCGGTGTCAAAAGACACTGTCGCGCCCACTGTGTCCATCAGTGCACCGTCGCCATCGTTGATCAACAGCCTGGGAAACTCAAGCTTCGCGGTAACCTATACTGACGCCGATACGGTCAATCTGACCAATGGTGACATATCTCAAACACCCGCGGCCACATGCGGCACGGTCAATGTCACGGGCGGTACCACCTCGACGCCGATGGTAACACTTTCCGGCTGCACCGGGGACGGTACGGTTGCCATTACCGTGGCGGCCAATACCGCATCGGACACGGCCGGTAACACGAGCCTCGCCGAGGGACCCAGCGGCTCTTTAACCGTTGACAATGATGCCCCGGATGTGACATTTACATCGACGCCGACGATCAATTCGTCAAACGCTTCGGGCTATGTTGTTTCCGGCACCTGTGAGAACGGATTGACGGTAACCGTCACCGTCGGTGTTTCCGTCATCGATACGCCGACCTGCAGTGGCGGTTCCTTCACCACGGGAACCATGAACGTAAGCGGCGTTTCCGAAGGCCCATCGGTCAGCGTGACCGCGGAACAGACCGACGCCGCGGGCAATTCGGGTATAGATTCGACAACGGTGGTGAAGGATACTGTGGCGCCTTCCAGCTATGGAGTTTCTTTTGACCAGGACCCCGTCAACAGCGCGAACGAAGCATCTGTCTCATTTACCTTCGGCGGCGCTGAATTGGGTGCAGCATACAATTACAGCATCACTGACGGCACCGGTACGGTCAGCGGCAGCGGCACGGTCGCCGCGGCCGGAGAAACGATTACCGGCATCAATGTTTCCGGCCTCGGTGACGGCACCCTGACCTTGAGCGTCACCCTAACCGATGCGGCCGGCAACATAGGGGCCGCAGTGACGGACACGGCGACAAAAAACACTATCCCGGACATAAATCTTCAATACTCCGGTACCAATTTTGTGTCGGGTGACGGCATAGGCGCCACCACCTATGTTGGTACGCCGCTTGATTTAACTTTTACGATACAAAACCTGGGCGGCGGGGACCTGACCTCCGTGAGTTATTCATTGACCGGCACATCTGCGGGAGAATTTATCGTAAGCGGCCCAAGCACAGTAGCCGCAGGAGACCTCACCGCGACCTTTACGATTACCTTTGATCCGACAGCGGCGGGTTACCGCCCTGCTATTCTTGAGATCCATTCCGATGATCCTGATGAACCGGTGTATTATGTAAATCTTAACAGCTGCTATGCCTACTTGCCGGACATCAATGTCAAGGTGGGTGCTGTCAATTATCTTTCGGGCAGCAGCAGTTATAATTTCGGCACCGTTCAGCAGGGAACCTCTAAAACAGTAAC
The DNA here is from genome assembly GCA_017999915.1 of Spirochaetota bacterium. Taxonomy (NCBI): domain Bacteria; kingdom Pseudomonadati; phylum Spirochaetota; species Spirochaetota bacterium. The sequence continues at coordinate 283,642 of JAGNKX010000005.1, read as the reverse complement.
TTTTACCGTGCAGAATACGGGAACCGGAACGCTCACCATCGGCGTTCCGTCTCCCTCGGTTGGCGTATTCGTTGTCAGCGATCCCGGACTATATGGAGCGCAATTCTACAACATTCCGGGCGGGGCCAGCGAGAACATTACGGTCACGTTCACTCCAAACGCGTCCACGGGCTTCAGCGACACCCTCTCGATCTCCTCAAACGATGTTGTTGGCGGTGAAAGCCCCTACACGATCACCCTCACCGGAAACGGCGTGTCTGCCCCGGCACCGGATATATCACTTAAGGTCGGGTCGACCGAGTATCCTTCGGGCAGCAGCACCTTCAGCTTCGGTGCTGTAGAGGTCGGTGTCACGAAGACGGCCACATTTACGATAAAGAACAACGGCGTCGGCGGCCTTGAGCTTTCGGCATGGCCCTGGATCGTTACCGGTTCCACGTTCTCAGTTACCGGCATAGATGAAATGAGCATTCCCGGCGGCGGCACCACGACATTCACCGTCGCATATACGCCTGACGCGGCCGATTCCGATTCGGGAATTCTGTCCATAGCCTCGAACGATCCCGATACCCCATCGTACTGGATCAATCTTAGCGGCGCTGGCAGCGCTGCGGCGGTCCAGGATATCCAGCTCACCGTTGACGGCATCGAGTATGTTTCAGGCGGCTCCTATAATTTAGGCATGGTTCAAAGCGGCGGCGGTTTAAGCGGGGCGCGATTCGTCATAACCAACAAGGGGACATCCGCGCTTACCATCTTGGCGAATCCTTCTGTCGCGGATACAACACATTTTTCTACCGGCACTCTCACGCCTTCATCAACGATAGCCGCGGGTGGAAGCTCGTACTTTGATGTTAACTTCGCGCCGATATCGGTGGGGCCACTCTCGACGGTGCTCACGATAATCTCAAATGACCCCGACGTGGGGACCTTTACCCTGAACCTCAACGGCAGCGGTTATGGGGCGGCGACCCCCGATATCCTGGTTAGCAATTCGGGAGGTAGCGTGTATTATCCCTCGGGCTGCGACTTTGATTTCGGCGAAGTGCTGATCGGGGGGACCTCCCTGACATCCGTGTATGAGATCCAGAATAGTGGCTCCATGGATCTTAACATATATAATGTAACCATTACCGGTATTCATGCCGGTGAATATACAATAACGCTCATGCCCAGCTTGCTGGTCACCACTTCTAGCGTAGGTGATCTTGAAATCACCTTCGACCCTGCGGGCGAAGGAGTACGTACGGCTGCCGTTGAAATCGAAACCGACGACCCGGACGAGCCTTTCTACGTGATCAACCTGACCGGAAGGGGCGTTATGCCGATGATGGTGGTCAATGGCGGCGGCTCAAGCAGCAATACGGCAACATATGATCCGATAAACAACGAATTCACCAACGCAGTTTCCATCGGTCCGGTCTCGTCAGGGGGGCATAGCTTCCTGATGGATTCCAGTTCTTCGTATCCGGGTCGGCGCATGGTTATCCACTCCAATGGTACTGCTACTTCGATATACAATCCGGCGGATCAATCAAAAATAACCAACCCCACCAGCCCTAGCACTATTACCGGTATTGGTTATGGGGCGCACAGCTTCAAGATAACAGGCGGTTCTAACATAAATTCGTATCTGGTCGTCTGTGGCGGCGTTTCTAATGCAACGCGGTTATATAATCAAACAACCGATAGTTTTGATGCCGGTATCGTTACTATGGGCGCGAATGTCGGGTATGGGTCCTTCAGTCTGCCTACCGCGAGCGGTGATAGGGTGATTGTGCTCGGCAACGGTCCTTATTATCAGGTATTTTATCAGGCCACCAATACCATGGATCCTTTGATGGAAATAGATCCCACTGCCTATATTTATCAGGGTGGCCATGCGTCCCTGATTCCAGCAGGGGCATTGCAAGCTGGTAAGTGGCTCGTTATTGAAGGACTTAATATTACCTGGCTCTACGATCCGTCAGGCCCATCATTCTCGTCCGGGCCCAACCTGACCGGAAATGCCGGTCTCGGGGCCCACAGTATTCCTATAAAAGAAGGACCCAATGCCGGGTGCATTCTTATTTTCCATGGTGAAAATGGCGGTTTCCCAACGCCGACAACGACGTCAGTATATAATAAGAATAATACGATTACCTCTGGCCCGATTATCTCCCCGGGTATTGACGACGGAGCGTTTTCGTTTAGAATAAACGGCGGCGTCCATAAAGGCAAGTTCATGGTCATCCATGGAGGTTCAAGCCAAACAACAAGCATTTTCAATCCTATTACCATGTCTTTTGAAGCTGCCAATGGGACTGATGACCTGCCTCAACCGGCGAGCTCGGGCGCTCACTGCTTCCCGGCGCGGTAAAACTATTAGGGATTCTCACAGCCCCCTGCTTATCCCTCGCAGGGGGCTTTTTATATCATACATTTCCCGAATAAATACTTGCAATCCCCGAACTATCCTTCATGATACGCATGATGATACACTGTAAAACATTCCCGATAGTTATCGCCTTCCTTGTCCTCCTTCCTTCCTGCGACACCTGGACCGAGAACAGTTCCGTCATGAAGGTTGCCCCTGAGTATGAGGGTATCACCCCGGATCTGGTCAGGGCCAACATCGCCACCACAGACTACTCCGCCATCGTGTTCATAGAGAAGGGAAAGGTTAAGGAGAAGGGCCCCCTGCGCCGCCTCGGGGGCTACGTGAACCATATCTACCGCGCCAGGGTGCTGGAAACCCTGCGGGGCCCCCGCTACGAAAGGATCACCTTCTCGGTCATGGCCGAGAGCGACATCGACCCGATCCTGCCAGGGTATCCGATCATCGTGAGCCTCTGCGGCACAGGGCCGGACGCCCTCTATGTGCCGGACAACGGCTATGAGCTGCCGGCGTCATCCGCACTTGCTAAAGCGGCCCGGGACGCGGCCCAAAAGGTGAAATCAACCAAGCCTGCGAAAAGCGTCTGCTCGGAATAGCGGCGGACTTTACTCCGCCGCCTCACCGGAGGAAAACTTCCTGAACAGGAACACGAAGATCAATCCCGCGATGTACATCTCCAGCCCGTAGATGCCGTTGACGATGAAGAGGGAACTGTAAAAGTCCCCGATCTGGTCCTGGATGAGAATGGCCAGGGTCATGGAAAGGGCCGAATTGCGCACGCCCGCCTCAAAGGCCAGGGAGCGCACCTGCCGCGAGGGCATCCGGAAGATCTTCGCGGCCCCGACCGCGACGGCCATGCCGGTTAGGGCCAGTATGAGGGGAACGAAGTAAAAGGAGACGCTGTAGCGCTCCGTGTCGGTCAGGGCGGTGATGTTGCCCGCCACGCCGGTCACCATGATGAAGAGGACCGTGACGATGCCCAGCACCGAGAAGAGGGGCGCCGCCTTTGTCGCGATCTTTTCAGCGCGGGCCCGCACCGTCATGCCCACGGCCAGGGGGATGATGACCAGGACGACGATGGTCTGGGCGATAAGAACGGCGGGAACGGTCGCCCCGGCGCCGGTGTTTCCGTAGAGAGTGAGGAGCAGGGGCGTGCAGAAAAGCGCCAGTATGGTGGAGATCGAGGTCAGCGATATGGAAAGGGCCAGGTCTCCCTTGGCGAACTGGGTCAGCAGGTTCGAGGTGACCCCCGCCGGGCTCGCCGTGGCCAGGATCAGCCCCATGAAGATGAAGGGATAGGCTTGGTAAAAACCGAAGAGATGGCTTAAGCCCAGGGCTATCAGGGGCATCAGGCCGTACTGGAGAAGAACGCCGATAACGATGCCCCGGGGCTTGCGGAAGACCAGGGTGAAGTCGCCGATCTTCAGGGTGAGTCCCATCCCCACCATGACGAAAAAGAGCATGAGCACTATGGATATCTTGAATATTTTATCAAAGAGGGAGGCCTTCGGCTCGCCCTTGATCCGTGCGAACAGGTAGGCCCTTCCTTCATGGTCGCCGGCGAGGGTCTCCAGGGTGAAGCTCATCCTGTTCTCGGTCATCTTCTCAAGTTTCTCCGGCGAGGTCCCCCCCTCCGCTGGCAGGGAGAGGATGTACATGGCGCCGCCGGCGTCCCGGATGAAGTAAAGGGCGCCGCCGGATCCTTTCGGCTTCAGGATGCGGAGGTTGCCGGTCACCTCGGCGGTGCGGGCCCCGGACCAGTCGAGGCCGCGGGAGCGGGCGTTCAGGCCCTCCGTGAAGGACGTGTCACCTTCGGTGATGATCTTCTGCGAAAGATACTGGTAGAGTTTCTCACCCTGCGAAGAGGCTTCGCCGGCGCTGAGAGCGGACGAGGCAAGGGCGATGAAGCAAATAACGGACACTATTCCGGCCGGAATCTTCATAAGCGTGTACCCCCAGGTATTGTTTGATTTTTAAGGCGCTCTCCCTCTCTTCGGAGCCTGTGGGTGTTCATTACCATGGAAACGGATAATTGTCAACCAGTAACCGCGGCGGGAACCGGTTAGATACAATGAATTGCGAATGGAGTTGCCGGGGCCGCCGGCGTTACCGCCTGGCCATGAGGGCGCACATCACCGCTTTCTGCACGTGGAGCCTGTTCTCAGCCTCGTCGAACACGATGGAACGCCCCGAGTCGAGGACGTCGCCCTCGATCTCCTCGTCGCGGTGGGCGGGAAGGCAGTGCATCACCTTGGAATCGGCCCGTCCCTTGCTGAGAAGCTCCTTGGTGATCTTGTATTTCGCCAGGGCCTTTCTCTTGGCGGCGGCCTTCTTTTCCTCGCCCATGCTGATCCACACGTCGGTGTAGATGTAGTTGGCGTTCTTGACGGCGGTTTCCGGGTCCCTGGTTATGACGATGGTCGATCCGGACCGGGCCGCGATCTTTCGCGCGTCGTCCACCACGTAGGGGTCCGGCTCGTATTGCTTGGGGCAGGCGATAGATATGTCCGCGCCCAGGATGGCGGCGCACTGGATGAGGGAGTTGGCCACGTTGTTGCCGTCGCCCACGTAGGCCAGGTGCGTCTTCTTGAAGTTCCCCTCGCGCTCGAAGATGGTGAAGAAGTCCGCCAGGGCCTGGCACGGGTGATGCTCGTCGCTGAGGCCGTTGATGACCGGCACGGTGGCGCTCTTCGCCAGCTCCACGACATTGTCGTGGGAGAAGGTCCGTATCATGATGCCGTCCACGTAGCGTGAAAGCACCTTCGCGGTGTCGACGATCGTCTCGCCCCGCTTGAGCTGTATGTCGTTGCCGTCCAGGAAGAGGGCGTGGCCGCCGAGCTGGGTGACGCCGGTCTCGAAGGAGACCCTGGTCCTGGTGGAGCTCTTTTCGAAGATCATGGCGAGGGATTTCTTGTGCAAAAAGTCGGGGTGCTTTCCCCTGGCCGCGTCCCTTTTCAGGCCCGCGGCCAGGCTGAAGATGTCCATGATCTCGCCCTTTTCGAGGTCGCTCACGGCGATAAGGTCCTTGGTTTTGATCTTGGGAATATTCACTGCGCGCCTCCCTCTTCCAGGAATAGACGCTCGAGGATCTTCATGCCTTCCCGCGCCGTTTTCAGGGTGATGTTCAGGGGCGGCATGATCCTGATGACCTTGTCGGCCGTGCAGTTGATCACCAGTCCCTTTTCCAGGGCCTTCGGCACCAGGTCCGCCCCCGGCTTCGTGAGCTCGATGCCGATGTGCAGGCCCAGGCCGCGAACTTCCTTTATGAATCCGACCTTCTTCGAGAGGCCGTTCAGCGCGTCGAAGAAATAGCCGCCCACGGCGTTCACGTTGGCGAGGAAGGCCTTGGCGCGCACCTGCTTCAGCACGGCGGCGGCCGCGGCGCAGGCGAGATGGTTCCCGCCGAAGGTGGTCCCGTGGGTCCCCCTGGGCAGGAATTCCGGCAGGAAATTCTTCGCGTGTATCGCCCCGATGGGGACGCCGCCGGCCAGGCCCTTGGCCATGGTGATGATGTCGGGGACCACGCCGAAATGCTGGTAGGCGAACATGGTCCCGGTCCTGCCGACGCCGGTCTGCACCTCGTCGACGATGGTGAGTATGCCGTTCTTGTTGCAGAGGCGGAACAGGTCCTTGACGAACCTCTTATCGGCTACCTGTATCCCCCCTTCGCCCTGGATGAGCTCGATCATGACCGCGCAGACATCGCGGTTTTTCCTGATCTCCTTCTCGAATATCTTGATATCGTTTCCCGGAAGGTAGGTGAAGCCCGGCACCAGGGGCCCGAATCCGTCATGGATCTTCTTCTGGGCCGTGGCGGTCATGCCGCCGTAGGTCCTTCCGTGGAATGAATTGTCAAAGGTGATGATGCGGTAGCGGTCCTTCCCGTGGCTCAGGCCGTAGCGGCGGGCGAGCTTGATGGCCGCCTCGGTGGCCTCGGTGCCGCTGTTGACAAAGAGGGTCTTCCCGGGGAAGGACACCTCGTTCAGGAGCCTGCCGGCCTCGTTCTGCTCCCTGTTGAAATAATGGTTGGAGCTGTGTATGATGCTGTCCACCTGGCGGTGCAGGGCCTTCGCATAGGCCTTGGTGCCGTAACCCAGGCTGGACACGGCTATGCCGGAAAAGAAGTCGACGTACTTCCTGTTGTCCTGGTCGTAGAGGTAGCTGTTCCGGCCCCTGACGAAGCAAACTTTCTGCCTGTTCCCGTAATTCTGGAACAGGTGGTTCTTGTCGTCGGTCATTATCTTTTTAAGTTTTGTGGAGGCCATGATCCTAACCCGGTGTCGTAAGTGTCTTTCCTAAAAAAAAATAAATCGGGAACGATCCCGATTACCTGATAAAAGTCATATATGGAATGATTAATTATCGTAACGTACACCGTAAAATAACATCTTCGGATGTCAAGAAAATTATAAGAGCATGTTTTAAAACTTGGCGGGCGCTAATTACAAGTGGAAGCCCACGCCGAAGAAGACGGTGATCAGCGAGAGGGACTTACCCTTGAAAAAGGCCGATTTATATCCGCCGCCGGCATTGATCTCCAGGGGCTTGAACCTGAGGTTGAGCGACGCGGCCAGGTTGAGGTAGGGATCGTTGCTTTTCCGCGCGGAAACGATCCCCAGGAAGGGATTGTCCCCGGTTCCCATGACGATCCTGCCCATTGAAGCGCCGAAGCCCGCCGTGAGCTTCACGCCGAAATGCTCGAAGAACATGTAGGTGAAATCGGCATTGAGGGTGACGGCCCAGAGCATCATAGTCGATCTCTGCTTGACGATGATGTTCTCGTTGTCCGCCTTCAGGTAATCGGCCTGCGCCGTGAGGCCGAACCATTTCAGGATATCGCAGGAAAGGTAGGGGCTGTAATACTCGGAATCCGCGTATATCCTGGAAAAGGGGCCCTTGATGAAGAAACGGCCCGTCTGCACGCCGAAGCCGACGCGGTCAAGGGCGCCGCGGTAGACCTTGAGGAAGGGAGACGGTCCTGTCTCGACCCGGCCTTCGCGGCGCTCGCCGCCCCTGCGCCGGCCCGCGGTTTCCGCCCGGTATACGCCGAGCTTCTGCTCGATGTTGACGGATATTTCATTGATGATGCTCTTGAGCTCCGCCCCCGTTTCGAAGCTGTCCTTGATGATGGCAATGAAATCCCGCGTTTTGACGTTTATCAGGGCCAGCTCCAGGGAGAGCTTCCTTCCCCGAACCGTGGCGCGCCCGCCGATGATATACTGCGCCCCGTACCGGTTGCCCAGCCTCTCCATGTCGTCATAAAAGGCGTCGCTGCCCATGTCCTTAATGGGAAGCTCGCCGTCGATTTTCCTGGCCTCGACCCTGCCGGAGGAGTTCAGGTTCTGCGCGATGGTGTGGGGGATGATGAAGGAAAAATGCCCGAACTCCTCTGTGGCGGCCTTACGGCGCGTATCGATGAAAATGCTTTTCTCGTAGGCGATGGAGATGTTGTAGATGAGGATCCGGTCCTTTCGCGTCTGCGCGGAGGCGGCGACCGACAGCGCCAGGATCAGCGCGGCATATATGGAAAATCGTTTCAACATATGGATTTTAATCTAGACCGTACGGGCATTGTTGTCAACTGAAATTGTAGGCTCATCCCGGCCGCTGATGCTCGTGATCGTTCCGGCGGGGTAATGTGCGGTATTTGCGCGCGATGCGTTCTGGCGTTACGGGCTACTTGTGGGACTTGATGATTTCACGGATCTCTCCCTCTTCGATTCTGGAGGGATTGACAAACATCAGGGCGATATGGTAATGTTCCGGCCCGTTTTCGCATCTAACCACGATGGCTTTAATGCGTGAACTCAGGTTCAGGGCCGTATCGGCGGGATCGAAGGATATGGTGACCAGCTGATTTGCCTTCAACTCGCCGGGATATTCAACGAGGATGCCGCCGAGGCTGATATTGATGATGGGATAGGAGCTGTCATCGGTATCGGACGGCTTCACCTGGAATTTCGCGCGGACCCGGATATTGCCCGTGCGTTCATGCTTTCTGCGTTCTTTCATAAATAATGGATTACAATGTTATTTTTTCCGCCGATAACCCACATAACAAGCATGTATTGAGACCCATGAGCCTTGATGGCTTAAAATCTGTCTGAATGCAATATAAATAATAAAGTATATTTTCGGCGATCTGTCCACTATTTTTTTTAATTAAGGGCGTCTCTGAAAATTGGAATTTTCAATCCCCGGCGCTTTCATCGATCCCCTGCCATGACGCGCTCATGGAGAAATCATAGTGGTGGGTATACTGCGACATGATGGTTATGGCCTTCTTGAAGTGGCGGGGGTTGATGTCCCATGCTTCCCTCAGGAACCTGAAATAGAGGTTTCGCACCTGTCCTGGCTCGTGGAGAACGTAGAACCAGGTGATGAAAAAGAACTTCATTAACTTTGACATCTTCATCCTGGATTTCCCGTAATGGGACGAAAGGTATTCGATCCCCTCCAGCCATCTGAGGGAGCGCCGCTCGAACCGCTCCGGATGGTATATCTTCCGGAACAGCGAGCGGTGACCGTGCAGGAGGTCGTGAAGGGGCATGCTTTTCTGGACGATGTTCGTGGAGAAATGCCATTTGCCGTCGAACTCGCCGGATATCCTGTCCTGGGCGCGAAGCCGGTCGTAGAGCACCGTGTTTTCCGGCGCGCTCAGTATGCTAATGGAGGCGAAAGGCGTATTGGTCCTTTCGATGAACTGCTCCAGCTCGTCGAAGGTTTTTTCGTCGTCGTGATCGAAGCCGACGATGAGCCCAACAAAGGGGAGTATTCCGTACCTGGATATGTTCATCACGGCCCTGTACGGGTCCACCTTCGCCATGTGCCCCTTGTTCACTTCCGCGAGGCATTCCGGCCGTACGCTCTCGACGCCGAGAAAAAGCACCGAGAATTTCGCGTCCGCCATGAGACGGAGGATCTCCTCGTCCTCCCCGACGCGCACCGTCACCTGGGCGCTGAAGGAGAGGGGGGTCCTGACCGAGCGGTTCCAGCGGATAATCTCGTTCAGCAGCTCGACGGTGAAGGCCTTGTTGACGAAAAAATTATCTTCAGAGAAAAACACCGTTTCCGCCCCGGCCCTGAAGGCGTTCCCGATCTCGGTCATGATCTGGGGGATCGTCTTCATACGGTAGCGCCGTCCCACCAGGCGTATGGCGTCGCAAAAATCGCATTTGTTGGGGCACCCCTTGCTGGTCTGCACCGGGAAGTAGAGATAATCGCCGCCCCGTATGTGGGACCAGTCGGGCGCCGGACTGTCCGTAAGGTCCACATGCTCTTCCTGCTTGTAGACTTTTTCGGCCTTGCCCGCCGCCCACTCCGAGAGAAACCGCGGCCACGTGTATTCCGCTTCGCCGATGAAAACATGATCGGCATGCTGTTCGGCGTCATGGGGGTAGAGCGTGGCATAGACGCCGCCGAGGGCGACGGGAACGCCCCTTTCCCTGAAGGCGGCGCATATCTCCCTGATCCGGGCAGAATGCAGGACAAAGCCGGTGACCGCCGCCAGGTCGTAATCGCCCTCCCATTGTATGGGAGACACGTTCTCGTCGCAGTAATGATACTCGATGCCGGCATCGGCCGGGGTGAGGGCCACCAGGGTCGCCAGCGCGGCGTTGGGCATGAGGGTTTTGACCCCCACCGCGCGGACCGAACTGTCCATGGTCCAGAAGTTCTCGGGGTTCTTCGGATTGATGAGATATATCTTTCGGTTTTTCATCGTGTCCTTTTTTTTACCCTGCAAGGATGAGCCCTGTCCACAACTTTTTTGGCGGAAGGGGTGTGCCGCGAAAACCGGGCATCGAACCGGGCTCTAGGTCGAGTACTCGGCGTTGATCCTGACATAGTCGAAGGTGATATCCGTCGTGAGCATCGACCATCCGGACGAGCCGAGGCCCACGTCAACGAAGACCTCGAAGATGTTTTTCTTCATGATGCCGACCAGGCCGTCGCGGTCGAAGGGGACCGGCGCGCCGTCGACCAGGAGGGGCATGTCGTCGAAGGAGACGCAGAGCCTGTTCTCGTCGATGGCCGCCCCGGAGTACCCGGCAGCCGCCGCTATCCTGCCCCAGTTCGGGTCGTTGCCGAAGAAGGCTGTCTTCACCAGGAGCGACTGCGCCACGGACCGCGCGATCCGCTCCGCGTCGCCGGCGGAGGCGGCGTTTTTAACCGTGACGCGGACGCGCTTGGTCGTGCCCTCTCCGTCATCGATGAGCATTTCCGACAGACGTCCCAGAACCGCGGCCAGGGCCTCTTCGAAGGAGGCCAGGTCGTCCTTGCCGGAGAGGGGCCTGGCCGACCGCGGCGAAAGGATGATGGCCGTGTCGTTGGTGGACATGTCCCCGTCTATGGTGATGGCGTTCAGCGTCGAGGAGACGCCGCGCCTGAAGATGGCGGCGAGGTCATCGGGGGCCACCGGCGCGTCCGTTACGATAAAGCAGAGCAGCGTGGCCATGTTCGGGGCGATCATGCCGGATCCCTTGGCGGTGCCGGCGACGCGGAATTCTCCCGCCGGGGCCGTAAAGGAGACGCAGACCTCTTTCGGCACGGTGTCGGTGGTCATGATGGCCCGGGGAATTATCCGCCCCCCGTCGCTGCCGAGGGCCGCGACGAGGCCTTCATGGGCGGCCAGCATTTTGTCAAGGGGGAGCTGCCGGCCGATGATGCCCGTCGAGGCCATCAGTATCGATTCGGGCGCGACCTTCAGGCGCGCCGCGATGTCCGCGGTGAGGATTTCGGCGGTCCGGTATCCCTGGTCGCCGGTGCAGGCATTGGCGTTGGTGGCGTTGACGAGTATACCCCGGATGTCGCCGCCGATCCTGGCCCGGCACAGCTTCACCGGTGCGGCGTTGACCTTGTTGGTGGTGAACATGCCGGCGGCGCTGCAGGGCCCCTCCGCCGCGATGAGGCAGTAATCCAGCCTGCCGCTGTACCTGATGCCGCATTCAACGGCGGAAAAGGTGAAACCCTTGACCTGTTCAAGGCCCCCTTCGATGAATTTCATGCTGTTTCCTTCTTTGAAATATTTAGTTGCTTTATCCTGCATGGTGTCTGATGTCATCATCAACCGCATCATGTCAATTCGAAAATGACAATGCTCTCTCGCTCAAGATCAGGCTGTCGAATTTTCGAGGTGCATTATCTATTTTTATGAATCAGCTATTATTTTGTTGACTATTGATTCGCTATGGTAGTACTATTGTACGAATCACGATACAGGTCAATTATTTTGTTACTGACGGTCCGGTTTATTGACGGAGAACCGGCTGAAGCGGCGCATTATTCTTCTAAAGACGCTCTTGCAGGAGTAGAATGTGGTTTCAATAGATATAGATGACCATGGCGCGATAAAGGTTATTAAGATCAAAGGGGAGTTTTTTCTAGGATACGTCCGTCAGGTCGAGGAAACCTGGAACAAGCTGGCGGCCATGGGTCCCGAGATCATCGCCATCGATTGCCGCGAGATGACTTTCGTGGACTCCTCCGCTATCGGCACCTTTGTCAAGTTTCTCCATAATTCCATGTCAAACAATATCAAGCTGATATTTTTCGATCTCAACGAGTCGATATCCCGCATTTTCGGCAAGGCGAAGCTCAACAAGATATTCACGATCCTGTCCCGAGATGAATTTGAAGATCTGACGGCAAAAAAATAATTCCCCCCGCAACGGCATTTACGGTATAATTCCCTTTTAAATTTCCGATAATAGTAGGGTGATGGTACGCAGATGTATCTGGATTATCATTGTCCTGTTCCTGATCTCTTCCATCTCCGGGTGCGGTTTTTACCGGTATGGCCGGTATTACTATAAGGGAGACCGCGGAAAGATCGTGCGGACGGCGCAGCGGTACCTGGGCGTTCCCTACCGCCACGGCGGAGCATCGCCAGGCGGCTTCGACTGCTCCGGCTATGTCATGTATGTTTATGAAAAGAACGGCATACTGCTGCCCCGATCGGTGAAGAGCCAGTACAGGGCGGGGCGGCCCATACGGATGAGGCAGGCAAAACCGGGTGACCTGGTCTTTTTCAGGACAAGCGGCCGGAAAAGGCTGTCCCATGTGGGGATTTACATGGGGGGCAGGCGGTTTATCCATGCGCCCAGTTCGGGGAAAAGGGTTTCCTATGCCGATATGGGCAATCCCTACTGGAAAAAAAAGTATATAGGGGCGGTAACGTTCATTTGACGGGCGGGATGTGCGGCTTGTTACCGATAACTATCGAGCGGGGGGAGTGCTCTGACCCCCCGGTATACCCGATAACTATCGGGTTTAACGGGTCAAATTGCAGAGGGGTCAGAGCAAAACAGGCTCGTTCTGGTGTAAGGGCAACCATGGCACCGATAACTATCGGTGACAAGGGATCGGTTTATTTTTGAAGCGTATTATTAAAGTAGGGAATCAATAATAATAAATTGTTGACAGAATTTGAATAGTTGTTAAATTAGCTGTGGCTTGGAGTATTTGGATTATATATGCGACTTGGGATTTATCCAGGATCCTTTGACCCTTTAACTAACGGACATCTCGATATTATTGAGAGGTCCCGGGGCATTTGTGATAAACTGGTAGTGGCAATAGCGATCAATCGCGAGAAACAACCTCTTTTCTCTGTTGCTGAGAGGTTAGAGATCATAAATAACTATTACAAGGATGATAGCTCGATCGAAGTAGTTTCTTTTCAAGGATTGTTAATAGAGTTTTGCAGGAAGAATGGAATATACTATATCATTCGTGGAGTCAGGAACATAACGGATTTCGAATACGAAATGACCAACGCCTCAATCAACAGCAAACTCGCTCCTGAAATAGAAACAGTTTTTCTCATGACCAAAGGTGAATACGCTTTTATATCCTCAAAAGCGGTCAAGGAAATTGCGAGCTACAACGGTGATCTTACCAGCCTCGTCCCCCAGTTCGTCATAGACCAAATCCAGAAAAAATACTCCTCCGTGCGGTCCTGATCGCGCTATAACCGCGCCGGGCCCTGCGTCTGAAACGGATGAACCGGTACGGTTCCCGGATCGATCATGGCGGCCTGGACAGAATTACAGACCGTCATGGCTGAAATATCGCCATGGCGGGGGCTGTTACATATTATAGGGGGGACGGGAGGAACTGTATGACAACATTGACGATTATACTCATTATTGCACTCCCAGTTGTTGGAATAGTGGGATATGCCTTTCGCGCATATCTTGGCAAGATAAAGCTGAGCTCCGCCGAGGCCAAGTCGCAGCGGATCGTGCAGGACGCGGTGAAGGATGCCGAGAACAAGCGGAAGGAGCTGCTCCTTGAAGCGAAGGACCAGCTGCTTAAAGAGAAGAACGCCCTGGAGAAGGAGGGCCGCGACCGGCGGCAGGAGCTTCAGAACATCGAGAAGCGCCTTCTCCAGAAGGAAGAGACTATAGACAAGCGCCTTGACCAGATCGACAAGCAGGAAAAGGTGCTGAAGGTTAAGGAGCAGGAGAACACGGAGAAAGAGGAAGAGCTCCGGAAGGAATTCGAGCGCCACAAGAAGGAGCTCGAGCGCGTGGCCGGCATGACCTCGGACGAGGCCAAGCAGGTGCTCCTGAAAAACCTTGAGAACGAGACCCGTTTCGAGGCCTCCAAGATCATCAACAAGATCGAGGAAGAGGCGAAGCGTGCCGCGGAAAAGAAGGCGAAGGAGATCATCATCACGGCGATCCAGCGCAACGCCTCCGATTACACCTCGGAGAGCACAATCACCACGGTATCCCTGCCGTCGGACGAGATGAAGGGGCGGATCATCGGCCGCGAGGGCCGGAACATACGCACCCTGGAGAACCTCACCGGCGTTGACATGATCATCGACGACACCCCCGAGGTCGTGGTCATATCCGGCTTCGACCCTGTGCGCCGCGAAATAGCGCGCCTCTCCCTTGAGCGGCTGATCCAGAACGGGCGGATCCACCCCGCCAGGATCGAGGAGGTCGTCGAGAAGGTCACCACCGAGATCGAGGAGAACATGCTCGATGAGGGCGAAAAGGCGGCGTACCAGCTCGGCATCACGGGCCTTTCCAAGGAGGCCCTCTACAACCTGGGCAAGCTGAAGTACCGCTCTAGCTACGGTCAGAACGTGCTCTCCCACAGCCTTGAAGTGGCCAACATGGCGGGCATCATGGCCGGCGAGCTCAAGCTCGACGTGCATCTGGCGAAGCGGTCGGGCCTCCTCCATGATATCGGCAAGGGGAGCGTGGTAGAGGGCGAGGGCGCCCATGCCATCGTCGGGGCCGAGCTGGCCAAGAAGTTCGGCGAGAGCGACAAGTGCGTGAACGCCATCGCCTCTCACCACAATGACCGCGAGCCGGAATCCTTCGAGGCGGTGCTGGTGCAGGTGGCAGACGCCATATCGGCGTCCCGTCCGGGGGCCCGCAAGGAGTCCCTCGACACGTACCTGAAGCGCCTCGACAACCTCGAGCAGATCGCGCTCACCTTCAAGGGGGTTGAGAAGTGCTACGCCATACAGGCCGGCCGGGAGCTCCGCGTCATCGTGGACAATTCCATCGTGAGCGACGAGAAGGCGGAGGGCATAGCCCGGGATGTGGCCACCAAGATCGAGTCTGAGCTGAAGTACCCCGGCATCGTGAAGGTCACGGTCATCCGGGAGACCCGGATTATCGAATACGCGAAATAATAGAAAATTGGTGGCGGTTTTAACCGCCACCAATAACAATTGATATTTCTGATAAGCAGTGGTTTTAACCGCTGCATTGAGGCGATGTAAATCGCCTTCCAAATATATCTGATAAGCAGTGGTTTTAACCGCTGCATTGAGGCGATGTAAATCGCCTTCCAAATAAATCTGATAAGCAGCGGTTTCAACCGCTGCATGCAGGCATAATGAGTGATACCATAAAAATATTAGCCGTCGGTGACGTCGTGGGACGGCCCGGGCGCCAGGTCCTGAAGGACAAGCTCCAGGGGATCGTCGACACGCACCGGATCGGCATGGTCATCGTCAACGGCGAGAATGCCGCGGGCGGCAAGTCGATAACGCCGGACATCGTCCACGAGTTCCTTGCCGCGGGCGTGGACTGCATCACCACCGGCAACCATATCTGGGACAACCAGGAGGTGATGAAGATTATCGACTCCGAGGCGGCGCTGCTCCGGCCGGCCAACTATCCCGCGGGCGTGCGCGGCCACGGCTGGCACATCATCGAGCGGAAGGGCTTCAGCGTGTGCGTCATCAATCTCCAGGGAAGGCTTTTCATGGAGCCCATCGACTGCCCCTTCCAGAAATTCGACGCCATCTACGGGGAAGTCAGGGACAGGGCCCCCATAATCATCGTGGACCTCCACGCGGAGGCCACCTCGGAGAAAAAGGCCTTCGGGTGGCACGTGGACGGCAGGGCCTCGGCCGTGTTCGGCACCCACACCCATGTCATGACCGCCGACGAGGACATCCTGCCGAACGGGACCGGTTACATCACCGATGTCGGGATGACCGGGTCCTTTGATTCGGTCATCGGCATCAACAAGGAAAATTCCGTGAAGCGTTTCCTTACCTTCACCAGGGTCAAGTTCGAGGTGGCGGAAAAGAATTGCAAGATCAACGCCATCGTGTTTGAAATAACCAGGGACGGGAAAACGGAGAAAGTCACGCGGATAATCGCGTGAGGTTTGTATTCCCCTCCCTTGATGGGAGGGGTCAGGGGAGGGTGGATCGTGCAATAATCACCCCCACCCGGCCTCCCCCATCAAGGGGGAGGGAAAGCTTAATAGCCATATGAGTATAAGCCGTAAATGTTACTCGAAAAGATAAACAGCTCCAGGGATCTGAAAAAACTCAAGCCGGCCGAACTGAATGACCTCGCGGGAGAAGTGCGCGATTACATCCTCGACGTGATATCCAAAAACGGCGGGCACCTCGCCTCCTCCCTCGGCGTCGTGGAGCTCACCATCGCCCTTCATTACGTTTTTAACACGCCGGCTGACAAGATCATCTGGGACGTGGGCCACCAGAGCTACGCCCACAAGATACTGACCGGCCGCCGGGACGCGTTCCGGAACATCAGGCAGTACGGCGGCATATCCGGATTTCCCAAGATGCATGAATCGGAATACGACGCCTTCGACACCGGCCACAGCAGCACGAGCCTCACCCTTGCCAGCGGCTCCGCCGTGGGCAGGGACCTGGCCGGGAAAAAGCACAAGGTCATAGCGGTGATCGGCGACGGCTCCCTCACCGGCGGCATGGCCTTCGAGGCCATCAACCAGATCGGCCAGATGGACAGCGACGTCATCATCATACTCAATGACAACGAGCATTCCATCAACGAGAACGTGGGCGCCCTGTCCAAGTACCTCACCCGCATCATTACCGGTTCGACCTACAACCGCATACGGAGAAAGTCGATGGAGCTGGTGAAGCGCATACCGCGCATCGGCGGGCCCCTCTTCAACTTGATCTACCGCTCCATCGAGAGCTTCAAGAAGATGATCATTCCCGGCCAGTTCTTCGAGGACATGGGGGTCCGTTATTTCGGCCCCATCGACGGCCATAACATATCCCAGCTGATCCATGTCATGAACAGGGTGAGGGCCATCAATTACGGGCCCAAGATAATCCATGTCCTCACCAAGAAGGGGAAGGGATACGTGCCGGCGGAGCTGAACCCGGCCCTGTTTCACGGTATCGGCCCCTTCGACCGGGCCACCGGTATCGCCCGGGGCGACAAGCGTATTTCCTATTCCGAGATTGCCGGCAAGACCCTGGCCCACATAGCCAGGAACGACAAGAAAATCGTCGCCATCACGGCCGCCATGAAGCTGGGCACGGGACTGTACGAGTTCGAGAAGAAGTGGCCCAACCGCTTTTTCGATGTC
This sequence comes from Spirochaetota bacterium, assembly GCA_017999915.1. Lineage (NCBI taxonomy): Bacteria > Pseudomonadati > Spirochaetota > Spirochaetota bacterium. Next base: position 266,415 of record JAGNKX010000005.1, on the reverse strand, counting down.
GGCATCGCCGAGCAGCACGCGGTCACCTTCGCGGGCGCGCTGACCGTAAGCGGGATCAAGCCTTTCGTGTCGATTTATTCGACCTTCCTCCAGCGCGCCGTTGACCAGCTCATTCATGACGTCGGCATCATGAAGCTCCCCATTCGCCTCCTGGTGGATCGCGCCGGCTCAGTTGGACAGGACGGCGAGACGCACCAGGGCCTCTTCGATATCGCCATTATTAAGAACATCCCCGGTTTCATCCTCCTGGCGCCGTCGACCGGGGAGGAGCTGCGCGACATGATTTACTTCGCGGCGCGGCACAATGACGGCCCCGTGGCCATCAGGTATCCCCGCGGCGGCATTGACCGGACCGAGTTTAATTACGATAAGGGAAAGAGCTTTGTCCTGGGCAGGATCAAGAAGCTGACCGCCGGAAGGGACCTCGCCATTTTCACCTTCGGCGACATGGTGCCCGTGGCCCTGAAGGTGCGCGACCTTCTCGGGGCGCGCGGCATCGGGACCGCGGTGGTAAACCTTCTCACCATCAAGCCGCTGGACGTCAGGGGAATCGAGCGGGTCCTGGGCGGCGTGAAGCGCGCCATCACCCTCGAGAACGCCATGATCTCCGGGGGCGCCGGCGAGCATCTCCTCGCGTCGATACGGCCCGCCCTCAGGGAAAAGGTCCTCTTCTGCGGCGGCTTCCCCGATGTTTTTATCACCCATGGCAGGAACGCGGAGCTCTTCAAGCAGTATGGCATAGACCCTGAGACCCTGGCCAAGCGTGTACTCAAGCTGATAAAATAATAATACATCATCCCGGAGAATCGAAATGAAAAAGTACGGTTCGCTGATCCTGCCGATGATACTTATCGTGCTTGTCGTTTTCTGCGTATTCATGAGATTGAACGGCGAGGGCTCTATCCCGGCCGGATCCCGTATCGACCTGGAGATAATCGTGATGCTGATCTACCTGCTCTGGCTGTTCCGTGAAATGAAAGTTTTCCGGCCCGATCTCCACCATGAGAAAAAGTCTTCGGATTACGGAACCAGGGAGCTCTACGGGGTCGGGCAGGCCCTGACGGTCCTTTCGGCCCTCTGGCTCGCTCCGCCGTATGTGCGGCACGGCATGGCCCACTGGGCCGGGGCGCTCCTGTTCCTGGCGGGCATTCTTTTCAGGACATGGGCGATTGAAACTCTTGGCGATTATTATTCCCACGCGGTCAGCGTGATGAATGATCACAGGATCATTACAACCGGACCTTACCGGTTTATGCGGCATCCCGCGTATGCCGGAATGCTGGCGGCCCATGGGGGCATTGTCGTTTTTTTCTTCAATTATGTAACGCTGGCCATATACCTGCTGCTGTTCATTCCCGCCATTGTAGTACGAATCCTCATCGAGGAGAAGACCCTCATGAAGATAGAGGGATACGCGGAATTCGCCCGGGACCGCAAGAGGCTGATTCCGGGATTGTGGTAATCAGCCGATAGTTATCGGTACGATAAATAATAGCATGTCACATTTTTGAAAATTCGGAGAGCTTCTCCATCACCAGGTCCCGGAGCCCGGCCTCGAGGGCGCCGGAGCTGTCCCTGAATTTTTCCATGATGGACGTGAGTGGAAAGACGCCGTCGTCGACGAGGATCGGCGTCGACGGGTGGCGGTGCGGCGACCGCGAATTGTCTATCCTGTGATGGCTGAACCCGCCCGTGGCATGCCAGGTGAAGGCATGCTCGTCTTTATTCTTGTCATAGCAGAGCTGAAAACCGGTGATTTGCCCGCTCTCCCTGTCATGCCATACGATCAGGTCGAAGTATTCATCCTGGAACCAGCGGCGATAGGTGCTTTCTTCCTTCTGGCTCACCAATGATTCACGAAGCATCGATAATCCTCTTATTGCTTTGTCTGGATGGGATGTTTTATATAGTACATGCGGCGACCTGTCAATACAATATTCATGCCGGGGCCATCGGGGAGAACGGGAGTTCCTGAAAACCTTCATGATACACGGCGCTGCCGCAGCCGTTAAATTATTGACAAATGGGGAATTGCCTGCATGATATAATTTATGAAAAAACAAACAGCGATCTTCATGTTCATTGTTCTTTTCAAAGCTGCCTATGCGCTCGCCGCTGTGGACCTGAGCATCGGCGGCACCGCCTGGTACGTGTGGTGGAACCCCGCATGGTCCGACGCGAAATCCATCACCATGGTGTATATTGAAAATCCGGGGCTCTTCATCGAGGATTCCCGCGATTTCAAACCGTCCCCCAACGCCATGGCGGGACCCGTGATTTCCATCGGCTTCCTGGGGCGCTGGTCCATCCAGTCGGTCTTCGCCATGGGCCAATTCAAGGCTCATTCCCGGGGATTTTCCAGGACCCAGTTCCTGTCGGGAGTGTCGGGCAACGGCGGATTGTCGGCATCGTATAAAAAGTATTCGCGGGACATCCTCAAGTGGGACAGCGACACCTCAATAGGATGCGCGGTGCACCGGATGGTGAAGATCTTCGGCGGCTTCAAGGCCCAGGGATACCGCTACGAGGAGCGCCTCGACGATGTTCTTCCGGGGTCGACACCGGTGATCATCGGCAGGTTCCTTGTCGATGAGGTGAAGGCCTTCGGCGGGGGAATCGGGGTGGGCCTGACCTTTCCCCTCGGGGCCGATTTCTATCTCATGATGAGCGCCTCCGGCCTGGCCCTCTGGTCGACTGAGAAAGTGAGGATCAACAGGGCCCGGTCGTTTCTCTATGAGAACTCGGTATTTAGCCTGCTCCCCGTAAGACCGGAAAAGGGCCGCTATTTTTCCTACGGCGGGAGCGCCTCCCTGTCCCTGGCCTACAATATCAGCAGGATCAACACGACCCTTTCCCTCGGCGGCAGATACCAGCTCCTCTACAACATGCAGCGGTTCAACAAGAACAGGATCAACGGCTATTTCAACAACGACGTGTCGATGAACATCATCGATAAGGAGTACGACCACTTTTTCGGCATACTGGTGTCCGCCATATACACGTTTCATATCGGGAACGGGAATGAGTGACATTGCCGCGCCGGGCGGAGCGATGCAAGGCGGGAAGAATCGTTCCCGCTTTCAGAGGCGGCGCATCCTCCGTTTCATTTCCCATAAAGCCTGTAATTCCCCGCGATAATCTTGAAGAAGAGCCGTTCCGGCAGCAGTTTTTGCAGCGCCATGATGAGCCCCGCCATCTTCGCCACCGGGTAACGGTAACGGCCCCCCGCCGATTCGATGGCGTCCGCGATCTGGCGCGCCACATGGGCCGGGCTGTCGGCGCCCGGTCCCATCTCTTTCGCTTTCACGGCGAGGAACCGTTCCAGCATGTCTTGATAGGGCGAGGCCGGCGCGTCTGTTTTGGCGGTGCGCTCCCAGATCGAGGTTCCCACGTCGCTCGGTTCCGCCACGATGACCCGGATGCCAAAGGGCGTCACTTCGTGCCTGAGAACCTCGCTCAGTCCCTCGAGGGCGAACTTGCTGGCGCTGTAATGTCCCTCGAAGGGGAGGCCGATCCTGCCCGCCGCGGAGGTTACGTTCACGATGGTCCCCGAGCGCCGCTCCCTCATGGCGGGGATGAGCTCCCTGATAAGCGACAGGGGGCCGAAGTAATTTGTCTCGAACATGTCCCTGGCGATCGCCGCCGGCGTTTCCTCCACGGTGCCGCAGTGGCTCACGCCCGCGTTGTTCACCAGCACATCGACGCGACCCTCGGCATTGATGACCTGCCGCACGGCCTTTTTGACCGACTTCCCGTCCGTCACGTCCATGGCAATGTACGCGAAGGGGAGCTTCTCCTTTATTGCGCTGCGGCCGGTGCCGTAAACGCGGTGCCCCCGGCGCGAGAGCTCTTCCGCCAGGGCCCGGCCGATCCCCCTGGAAGCGCCGGTGATCAGTACGACCTTCATTCCCTTCATGGCATCATCCTCCTCCGAGCTTGATGAGCTCGATGCACGATCCGCCCCAGAGCCCTTCGATCTGAAGGTAGGCCGTGCCGATGCCCGCGGGGTGGGCCGTCCGCTGCAGCAGCGTGCCGCCTTTCTCCTCCCATTCCTTCACCGACCGGTTTAGGTCCTTGACGTATATGCCCAGGTGATGGATCCCCGGGCCGTGAGATTCCATGAATTCCTTAACGATATGGTCGCCCTCGAGTATCTGCATCATCTCCAGGTCAATGGCGCCCGCCCTGGCGATGGATATCCTCGTGATGAACCGCACCTCCCTTCCGTGGAGTATGGCCCTGGCTTCGGGCATGTTGAAGGTCGTGAAGGTGAGCCCGAACGCCGCCTGCATGAATTTAGCCGCTTCGTCGGCATTGCGGACGGCTACGCCGACCTGGTCGATCTTCCCGATCTGGAACATTGGGTTCGTTTCCATGATTTCCCTCCGCTTGCACTCCAGGCAAATAAATCGCGGCCTCAGGTTGACGGGGCCGCCAAAGGCGACGCCATTGTTATTGCGCGGGATTTTATCCCGGCCATGAGCGGTCCCGTTATTATTTGCATTTTTGCGCCGGTGTCCAGCTAAATTTTTTTACACGACCATGGGAAATAGCCGCCATGGAGTTTCCAGGCATGGGCCGATCGGATCAGGCCGGTCAGTGAAACAGGGATGATTTTTTTCATTTGACACGGACTCTTATCTGGATCACATTCCAAGCGGAAGATATCCTCATGAAAAAAACGCGCCTTGATATCCATCTCGCCCGGAGCGGCCTGTCCCAGTCGCGGGAGAAGGCCAGGCGCGAGATCGTCGCCGGCTGGGTGAAGGTGAACGGCGAGACCGTCATGGACCCGGCCAGGACGATTTCCGGAGCCGAGACCATCACCGTTGAAAGACCCGGCGGTCTTTATGTGAGCCGGGGCGGCCGGAAGCTCAAGCTCGCCCTGGACCGCTTCGGCATTTCCCTGGCCGGGAAGACAGCCGTTGACCTGGGCGCCTCCACCGGCGGGTTCACCGACTGCATGCTCAGGGAGGGCGCGGTGAAAGTGTACGCCGTGGACGTGGGCTATGGCCAGCTTGACTATTCCTTGAGAAAGGACCCCCGCGTCATCGTCATGGAAAAGACAAACGCCCGGAGCCTGTCCCGGGAGATGTTCCCGGATCAGGTTGATTTCATCGCGGCGGACCTTTCCTTTATTTCCATAGTGAAGGTCTTCGACACGGTCCGGGACGTCTTCGCGCCCGTGGAGGGCGTGATCCTGGTGAAGCCCCAGTTCGAGGCGGGGCCGGGGGACCACAAGAAAGGCGTCGTGCGGAAAAAGGAGGTCCATGCCGTTATCCTGAAGCGCGTCATCGCCGCCCTCGCGGACAAGGGCATGGCCATGAAGGGCCTGACCCATTCTCCCATCCGGGGGCCCAAGGGGAACATCGAGTTCCTGCTCTACTTCTCCTGCGGCACGGAGGAGGCCGCTCCCGCGTCAGCGGAGCGGGAAGCCACGGTCGACGAGGTCGTGGCCGGGGCCCATGATTATTTCGAAGGCTCGCCGGATGATGATTCGATAAAAGAATGACCCGGTGGAATGACGCGATGGATCAAGATTCAATTTTAAGATTGCTTCTAAATTTTTGTTGACCTTATGATGAAATCGATATATCACCTTCATGTTATCAAATCCATAATTACGGGCTTGCGTTAAATCGTCATGAAACGTGTTTTGACATTGTTCCTGGGCACCTCCTGCATTGTTTTTTCGGCAGTGGCCGCCTTTGCGTACAACACGCAGGGTGTCATGGTGTGGCCCGTGCCCTTTTACCCGGGGAGCGGCATCGTGCAAATAACGGACCTGCAGGCCCTGGCGCTGGAGGCGATGGGATATCCCTCGCCGATGTTCAACAAGGTCAAGGTCAACATATACACCGTTGACGGAGAAGACGTCAACGGGGGGGTGTTTCCCGGCTACCCCGCGGTCTGGACGGGCAGGGACCGCCACGGAAACCGCGTTGAGCCGGGGATGTATGTGATGCGCGTTGAATCCGAGGACGTGCGCACCGGCCTGCGCGGGAGCAAGACCGTGCGGGTCCTGGCTCGGGGCCGGAGCAGGGGCACCTTCACCCGCGGCGGATGGGTCGGCGGGAAATACGTGGCCATGGGCAGGAACGGGGAAGTGACGGCCGACGACGTCTTCTCGATCTACTGGAACCCCGCCGGACTCACGGAGCTGCGCCACACCCAGTTCCTCACTGAAAAGGAAATCAAGGACAAGGCGCGGAAGGGTAAGGTGGAGGATATTTCCGAGAGCGACCTTATACGGTTCTCCGAGGAGGAAAGGAGCTTCACCGTGCAGGCGGCCCTCAGCGGGTCGATGCTTACCTACGGGACCAACACGGCCTTCTTCGGCATGGCCATCAATCTCCCCAAGGGCGTCCTCGGCCTGGGCGCCTACACCGTTTTTTCCGGCGGGATCGACCGGAGGGACTATAACAACCTGAAGACCGGGAGCCTCGGGTATCTCGCCACCGCGGGCTACCTATCCTATGGCGTGTCGCTGGGGGTCACCTCCTTCGGGTTCAGCGTCAAGGGGCTGTACGAGAGGATCGGCAACGATTACTACCTGGGATGCGGCGCCGATATCGGCACCCAGGTGTACCTGCTTCCCTTCCTGAAGGTCGGCCTCGTGGTGCAGGACCTGGGAACCGGGATGTACCCCATGGTCAAGAGGGCCGGCCTTGACCGGACCTACGCCTTCGCCTATCCCACGCTGAAGCTCGGCATCGCCCTCATCACCAACAGGAACTTCACCCTCGCGGTCAGCGGCACCAAGAAGCTCGACGTGAAGACCTTCGGCTACAGCGTCGGCGCCCAGTACGATGTGATGAAATGGGCGTCGATCTATATCGGCATCAAGGACCTGGTCTTTTCGGCCGGCCTGACCTTCCACGTGGTGCAGTTCGACGTTTCCTACGCCTTTACCATGGACACGATAACCAGGGGCTTCAACCATATCGCGTCGGTCAAAGTGACGTTCTGAGGCGCCCATGGACCGCGTGCGCATAATGGGGATCCTCAACGTAACGCCCGACTCGTTCTATGACGGCGGCAGGTACGCCGATCCGGACCGGGCGGCGGAGCGGGCCTATTGCATGCGCGACGAGGGAGCGGATATCATCGATATCGGCGGCGAGTCCACCAGGCCCGGCGCGAAGCCGGTGCCGGCGGGCGAGGAGATCGACCGGATCTGCCCGGTCATCGAGAGGATCGCCGGTGATATAGGCGTCCCCCTCTCGGTCGATACGAACAAGGCGGCGGTGGCGCGGGCGGCCCTGGCCGCGGGCGCCTCGATCGTAAACGACATCAGCGGCCTCACCTTCGACGGCGCCATGGCCGGCGTCGTTGCGGAGCGGGGCGCCGCGGTGGTCCTCATGCACATCCAGGGGACGCCGGAGACGATGCAGCGGGACCCCCGCTACGCCGACCTGGTGAGCGAGATATGCGCCTTCCTGGCGGCGGCCGCGGAAAGGGCCCTGGCGAGCGGCATCGGCCGCGAAAAAATTATCGTCGATCCGGGCATCGGGTTCGGAAAAACGCTTGAGGATAATTACCGGATAATAAAGAATCTCCATGAATTCAGGAAGCTCGGCTTCCCGGTCCTCGTGGGCCTGTCGCGCAAGTCCCTGATCGGGAAGCTCTACGGCGGCGACGCGGACCGCCTGCCGGCCACCATCGCGCTGAACGCTGCGTCTGTCCTGAACGGGGCCGACATCATCAGGGTCCATGACGTGAAGGAGCACCGCCTGGCCCTTGAGGCAATGGAGATGTTAAAGAGGATATCATAGGGAATGATTGAACTGGCGAACACCGTGACCCATTATTTCAGGCTATTCTGGGAATATTTCCGGAACGTCATCGATATTGTCCTGGTAGCGTTCATCTTCTACCTGGTGTACCGCTTCCTGTCCAACACCCGGGCCATCCAGCTCCTGAAGGGCGTGATGATCATCATCGTGGTGGCGATCCTGGCCAAGTTCCTCCACTTCGACACCCTGGACTGGCTCATCACGAACATCGCCTCCTCCGTGGTGATCGCCGTCATCATCCTGTTCCAGCCGGAGCTGCGGCGCCTCATCACCCAGTTCGGCCAGAGGAACTGGCTGGCCAACGAGGCGGGGAAGGAGCCGTTCCCCCTGGACGAGCTGGTAAACGCCGTGGTGTCGATGGCGGATGAGAAGATCGGGTCGCTCATCGTGATCGAGCGGAACACCGGTCTCAGGAGCTACGCGGAATCGGGCGTGCTGGTGAACGCGGACATATCGGAGGAGTTCATCCGCACGGTCTTTTTCCCGCTGACGCCGCTCCACGACGGGGCCATCATCATCCAGGAGGGGCGCATATCCGCCGCGGCCTGTTACCTTCCCCTGAGCGACTCCAAGCAGCTGAAGAAACAGCACGGCGCCCGCCACCGGGCGGCCCTGGGCATCGCGGAGGAATCCGACGCCCTGGTAATCCTCACCTCGGAGGAGACCGGCAGCATCTGCATCATGGTGAACGGGAGGCTCTTCTCCCGCGTGCGCGTGCAGGACCTGAAGAACATGATCCTCTTCTTCATGAACCCGAAAACGGCCTACGAGGAGAAATTCCGGGTGCCGACGAAGAAGGGCTCAGAGTGATATCATGAAAGTGATTAAAGAACGATTGACATCCATCGTGGGGGAGCGGGATTTCATGGCCAAGGGCATCTGTCTCCTCCTGGCGGTGATCCTCTGGGCCTTCATCATGACCGGCAAGACGGAGAAGCTCCGCTACAAGGTTCCCATCGTCACCAGGAACCTCCCGGCGAACCTGGCCGTTACGGGCCTCTCCGGACGGTACGCGATGGTGCTGCTGGAGGGAAGGAAGGACGAGCTGAAGAGCGTCAACATCAAGAACATTAAGGCCACCGTGAACATGGAGAAGGCCGAGATCGGCGATTCCAAGGCCTACCCGATACAGGTGGAAAAGCTGCAGGTCCCCGAGGATGTCTCGATATCCGTCGTGGAGCCCGAGGTGATCCTTACCGTTGAGAAAAAAGAGGACAAGTGGGTCAGGGTCGTGCCCGCCATAACCGGCACGGCGCCGAAGGGGAAGATCATCGTCGACAAGACGGTTTTGCCCGAGCGGGTCAGGATATCGGGCCCGAAATCCGTCATCAACGACATCGAATCGGTCGATACCGAGGGAGTGTCCGTTGAAAATGAGACGGGCGAGCTGCAGCGCCAGGTGGGCCTGATGAAGGAGCGGTACAAGGACGTCACGTTCAACGAGAAGAAATTCATGGTCAGGGTGCTGATCACGGACCTGAAGGACCTGGTGATGGTGACCGCGCCCGTCTCCATCCGGAACGGCGCGAAGGAGTACGAGTACGAGATCAGGGACCGCGAGGTCGAGGTCTATATCCGCTCGAAAAACAACCGCCCCGTGGCGCCCGGCGACCTTGAGGCCTACGTGGACGCCGCCAGGGTGAACCTGAAGGCCCTTTTCGAGGCCGAGCGGAAGGATACGGTGCTCAAGGAACTGCCCGTCGCCATAACGGGGAAAAACATCAACATTGCCGATATTATATCGGTCATGCCGAAAAAGGTCCTGGTCAGGATCACGCGCCGGCAGAACATGTGAGATCGGGGACGGCCATGGGACGGATAAAGCTCTGCGTAAACATCGATCATATAGCCACGGTGCGCGAGGCCCGGGGCACGGCTTATCCCGATCCCCTTGAAGGGGCGCGCCTCTGCGAGGAGAGCGGCGCCCACGGCATCACCGTGCACCTGCGCGAGGACCGGCGCCATATCCAGGACCGGGACGTGACGGCCCTCAAGGACATCGTCAGGGGTAAATACAACCTGGAGATGGCCCTCTCGGGCGAGATCATCGCCATAGCCCTGAAGGTCAGGCCGCACCAGGTCACCCTGGTGCCGGAGAAGCGCGAGGAGGTGACGACCGAGGGGGGGCTGGACGTCGCGGCGAATTTCGACCGGATCAAGGCCGTTGTCAAAAGGTTCCATGACGCCGGCATTATCGTGTCCCTGTTCATCGAGCCCGAAAAGGATGCCGTGTCCCGCTCGAAGGAAACGGGCGCCGACTACATCGAGCTCCATACCGGATCCTACTGCCTGGCGGCGGACAATTTCGGCGGGGACCTCTACGGCAACCCGCCCATGGAAGTGAAGCGCGAGCTGGACCGGATATACCGGGCGGCGGACTGCGCCGCGGAGATCGGCATCGGCGTCAACGCCGGCCACGGCCTGAACGTCTACAACCTGGGGCCGGTGCTGGCGGCGCGGGGGCTGGACGAGCTCAATATCGGCCATTCCATCATCGCGCGGTCCATATTCACGGGCCTGGCCGGGGCCGTCAAAGAGCTGCTTGACATAATAAACAGGTAGGTTTCGAATGGCCGACGCCGGAATTGACGCGGCGATTTCAGTCGGGAGTGATGCTTAATGTTTTTCGGACAATTGCTGAAAGTTATTTTTTTCGCGATAATCATATACTCGCTTTTCAGCCTGGTGCGGTTTCTGGTAAGGATCGGGACGGCCGTCAACAAGGGCCGTGAAGAGGAAAAAAGAGCGCGGCAGAACATCCGCGAGGAGGGCCCCCGGATGAGGAGAGACAGGCGGGGGGCGATCGAGCTCGACAAGGACCAGTACAAGGTCGAATAATCACGTAAGGATGGTGGTGATGACAATGCGCGGCTTCGTCCCCATAGGTCTCGTGGCGGTCCTTGCCCTCTGCGCCCTATCATGCGCCGTGGGCGGGACCTTCGGCTTCAGGAAATTCGGCGAGGACACCTATCGTCAATTGAGCGGAACGCCGGAATTCGCGTCGGACGAGGCCGTGGACTGGGTCTTCAAGTTCAATAAGAAATACGGCGAGCGCGCCATCGGCATCGTGTGCCAGAAAAAGGAGCTGGTGTGGGTCGAGGTGCTTTCCCGGTCCGAGAAGATCGATAAATTCAAATTGGTCGTGTACGGCACCATCAAGGACCTTGCGCCGGGTGAATACCAGCTTATCATCACCGATGTCGATAATGACAACAAGCTCATCGACATGAAGGATTTCATTATTTACGAGAAGGAAAGTGACGAGGACGACTAGCCTATCTGCCGTCCCTTATTTTTTTTAGCCCGCCAGTTTTCACTTCATCGATTTTCGTGTTCATATGGCGCAGCGCTTCCTGCTTTGTCTTGGGGACATTCTGGCCGGTGTACACCAGGTATGCCGCGTAGAGGATCAGCAGCGCCAGGAGCACGACCGCTACCTTGACGAGCTTCTTTACGACGGACAGAACAATGATGATGCTGATGATAACCGCTATGACGAGGAGTATCTTGTTGGATGTCAGCGCAGTGATTATGTTTTCCATAAGCAGGGGCGATAAAAATATTAGCGAGGGAGGGATTCGAACCCTCTACGCCGCGGGTATGAGCCGCGTGCTCTAACCAGCTGAGCTACCTCGCCGTTTATTAGCGCGGGCAGGATTTGAACCTGCGACCTTTGGGTTATGAGCCCAACGAGCTACCAACTGCTCCACCGCGCGATCTGTCCGTCAAACTATAGCATGGTGTTTTAGTGTCAACATATTTTTAGTATATGGACATAATGGCATTAATAATATATATAAGAGCCTTTTCAATTTCAAGAAAAGGGAACCCCGAAAAAATTAAAAATTAGCATGTTCCCCTGAGGTCATTTTCAAAATAAAATTGGAATTAACAATATTGATGTATTGAAAGAAATGGCTTAAGGGGCGCTTGTAAATACCCGGCGGAAGGGTGCCGGGTATATCAATGTCATGTCGGGATGGATGAAGTCGCTCATTGTATTTTTATTGACACTACCTTCATTCCTATCTAAGCTGGACTCAAATCAATAATTTTTTCCAAATGTCAAATTAATCTTTATCAATTGTTGCCGTGAAGAGGTATTGTATGAAAAATGGCCGTGCGTTACGCATATTTGTCATCGCTGTGATCGCCGCATTGACGGTGGGGATCCTTGCTTCATGCAGCAGGAGCTCAGACCGTACAGTGGTAACTTTTTACATGGGTAAGGTGGATGTGCTCCGCAGCGGGGCGGCCCTGAAGCCGGCCGTAAAGATGCAGATCAACGACGGTGACGTGATCTCCACCGGTCCCGGCGCCTTTATCCTGCTCCAGGTTGCCGATTCCACGGTCATCCGCATCATGGAAAGCACCACGGTGGAGATGAAAACTCTTCTCAGTCCGAAGAACCGCGAGCTTATTGTGAAGGAAGGCAAGGCCCTTTCCGCGGTGAAGAAGCTCTCCAAGGGAGATTCCTATTCGGCGAAGACGGCGACCCTCACGGCCTCGGTGCGCGGCACAGAGTACAGCGTATCCGCCAGGGCGGGCGAGTCGGTCGTGGCGGTGCGGAAAGGCATCGTCGAGGTGACCGTGACCGGAACGGCTCAGCGCGAGTCCGTGGGCGAGGGTAAGGCCTTCGTGTACACTGACAAGGCGGTGATCCGCGCCATATCCGACGCTGAAGACAAGGAGCTGGAGAAGATAGCGGCCGTTCCGCTCATTTACGGCCTGGAGGGAAAAACAGAGAAGGAGATCCGGGACATCCTGACGCCGCTCCTGGGCCGTGACGCCATGCCGGAGTCGACCCTGGTGGAGATGAAGGCCAAGTACGGCCGCACCGACACCGTTACGCTCTATGACGGCAGGGTGCTGACCGGCGTAATCCTGTCGCGCGGCGCGGTGTATACGATCCTGACCACGGGCGGCGTCATTACCGTGCCGGAGAAGAAGATAAGGAACACCCGGGTGCAATAGGGCCGCGGGTCCTTCGCATCGCCGAGATTCATTGAAATATACGTTGGTTAATCGAAGAAAAAATTCACATGAAAATTGATTCCAGACTGGCCGCTGCCGTAACGGCAGCGGCGCTGATGACCTGCGCCGCCGTTTTCCAGGCCAGCGCCGAAGTGGTGTTTCTCCGCGACGGACGCATCGTCGAGGGGAAGATACTGAACGAGACGCCCGCCGCCGTGACCGTGAAGAAGAGGGACGGATCCACGGCCGTGTTCGGCCGCGGCGCGGTGCTCCGCATCCTCTATACCGACGTGTACATGGGGAAGGTCTACATCCACCGGACCGACGGCAAGGTGGTGGAGGCCTTTATCGTGGACGAGGACCGGGAAACGTACACGGTGCGGACCGACCTGAATTCGACAAAGGAAATGGTGATCAGGCGCCAGGACGTGCTATTCATGGCGCGGAAGAACCCCTCGGCCCTGAAGGAGAAGGTCGCCCAGCGCCACGTGGACCTGGCCTGGCTCGCGCCCTTCAACCCGGTCAAACACTACAAGGTGTACATCCGGCCCCGGGGCGGCGAGTACCGTCTCGACGGCACATCCCTTTTCGCCAGATATCGCGTCTCGGGCCTTGCGTGCAACGGCACCTATTCAACATACGTGACAGCGGTGGACCGGGACAACTACGAGTCCCTGCCGAGCAACGAGGTCCATTTCACTACCCTGAAGGGCGAGCCGCTCCCGCCGGGAAGCGTGTCCATGAAGGTGACGCGGCCTGACAAGAAAAAGCCCTTCAACGCGCGGATCGCCTGGGACAGGGCAAAGGACCCCTGCGGTGGATCCATCACCGATTACCGCCTCTATCGGAGGGGAGCGAAGGGCTATACCCTGGTGGGCGCGACTAAAAAAACCGAATGGGACCTGAAGAACCTGGACCCGCTGGACAAGCACCGGTTCGTGCTCCGCTCCGTGGACGATCGGAACGTTGAGTCGGTGAATAGCGCCGTAGTCTCCACGGACCTGATTCCCGGGGCCATCATCTCGGCGCGGGGGGGCTATATCCTTCCCATCCGCGACTACGGGAAACTCTACCGGCACGGTTTTGGAGGCTCCCTGGCCGTATACGGAAAAAATCTGTTCACCCGGTGGCTTGATATCGGCGCTGAAACAGGTTTCTATTATTTATTTGGGAAGGCCCGCCATGTCAAGTCGGCCTGGATGGTCCCCTTCATGGCCGCCTTCGCGTGCCGCGTGCCCCTTGCCGATTGGGTTTCCATCGGCCCCCGCGCCGCCTTCGGCGGCGTATACGATCGTGTTAAGTACGTGCCGGAGGTCGCCGGACCGGCGGTCATGTTCCTCAAGCCGCCGGTCAAGGAGAAGGGCGCGGTGCAGATGATGTTCTCTATCGGCGTGAACTGCTCCTTTACCCTTAAAGATGTTGCCCTGCTGGAGTTCGGCGCGGACTACCGGGGCATCATAGAGAAGAGCGGTTTGATGGATTTCATGTCCTTTTACGCCGGGGCTGGTGCAACGTTTTAACGGGAGTGTGACGCTATGAATGTAAATATAGTAAGACCGATAGTTATCGGTATGATGGCCATATCGGCGCTGCTGGCGGCAGGGTGCGATGATCTGAACACGGGGTTGGTGAAGAGGGGATATAGTTTTCTGATACAATATCCTTTCAGTTGGGCACATCCGGCGAACCTGGATGCGGATAATATAGATTGTGATTCAGTATTAAAAAAACCAACTTCTGAAAAACCGATGGTTGTTGTTGATAGCAGCGGTAATGCCGTCATTACATGGCTATCGAAGCCTGATAGTGGCAATAACAGCATTTTTAAAAGTGAATATCGAAATGGGAGATGGATTCATCCCTGTGATTTTGATAATGATAAGTTAAACAGTGCAACAGCCGATCCAATTGATAATCACACTGTGTCCATATGCGATAATGGTACTGCAGTTATTGCGTGGGTGCAAAATGATTATGATGGGACATTTGCCAGGTTGCTGTTGTTCAATAACGGTGTTCGGGGTACCATGGAGACGATTTCGACTGCTCCTACCGAAGAGATCGCCTCAGCCTTGAACGCTAACGGCAATGGGTATATTGTATTTACTCAAATGAACGGCGGAATTTACCAAATTTATAGAAGAGAGATTCATAATGGTGTTTTGGATCCTGGTTCCCCCATTGGACCAATGAGTTCAGGTCCCAACCATGCATCATGTCTTCAGGTTGCCATTGACAAACAGGGCAATGCTGTCATCGCCTGGCAACAGAGTGACGGTTCAGCTTTGCAAACATACATGAACGAGTACCGGGGCGCATCATGGTCCGGTCCCATTAAGATCAGTTACAGCGGCGGTGATTTTAATGGTGCATTTATTCCTAAAGTTGCAATGAGCGATAACGGATCGGCTCTTGTTGCATGGCAACAGCAGACGGGTGGTTCTCTAAATAGAATATTCTACAGTTACTACAATGGCAGCAACTGGGACCATCCGGCCAGTGATGACGATAATCGACTTGACGATGCCGGTACGGGCGTAGATGGCGGTTTAAGCCCGCAGATAGCCATGGACCGGAATGGCAATGCAGTTGTCGCCTGGACTAGGACAATACACGGCATAAGTCATATACAGAAAGCAGATTATCGCAACGGCGCCTGGAGCAGGCCTGGCATTGATGATCACATCGATCCTGACAATGGAAGTGCGACAAATCCATCTGTGGCCATGGGAGGGAACGACGCTGTTATAGCATGGAGACAGGATGATGGAAGCAATTATCATATATACAAAGCCGAGTACCGCAATGGCTCCTGGAAATATCCATCTGACCTTTTGATTGAAAACATAGATTCCGAGGTCCCTTCAGAAACATCGGCGAATGTACCATTCGCGGCAATGAACAACAGCGGAGAGACCATTATAGTGTGGGACCAGACATATGGCGGCTACAAGCATATCTATAAAAGCGAATACAGAAATTTTTACCAGGAAATCCTGCCGTTCCTGTACTGAAAGGCAATGACGGGATGCCGCGAGGCCTCTCCATCAGCATTGAGACGGAATTATCTATGAAAAGAACGATAGTTATCGGTATAACGATCATCGCGGTCCTCCTGGCGGGGATCAGCCGGGCCGGGGCGGAATTCGTGTTTCTCCGAGACGGACGCATCATCGAGGGGAAGATCCTGAACGAGACGCCGGCGGCCGTAACCGTGAAAAAGAGTGACGGCTCCGTCACGGTCTTTGCCCGGGGCGCGGTGCTCCGCATCCTATTCACCCGGGTCTACATGGGCAAGGTTTACATCAACAAGACCGACGGCAAGGTCCTGGAGGCCTACATCGTGGATGAGGACCAGGAAGCGTACACGGTGCGGACCGATATCACCTCGCCGAAGGAGATCGTGATCAGGAGGGAGGACGTGCTCTTCATGGCGCGGAAAAATCCCACGGGCCTGAACGGCAGAGTCTCCCAGAAGCACGTGGACCTTGCCTGGAAACCGCCCTATAACCCGGTGAAAAAATACAAAATATACGTCAGCCCCAGGGGCGGCCAGTACCGGGAGGCGGGGACAAGCCTGGGAACAAGGTTCCGGGTGACCGGCCTCAAT
Organism: Spirochaetota bacterium; assembly: GCA_017999915.1. NCBI lineage: Bacteria > Pseudomonadati > Spirochaetota > Spirochaetota bacterium. Next base: position 250,035 of record JAGNKX010000005.1, on the reverse strand, counting down.
TGCAACATGGAATACCTGGCCAGGGTGACAGCGGTGGACCGGGACAATTATGAGTCCCTCCCGAGCAACGAGATCAGGATCGTGACGGAAAAGGGGAGGCCGGTCCCGCCCGGGGGCGTGAGGATAGCGAAGATGGCCTCGGACCGGGACCGGGTCTATACCGCGCACCTGGCCTGGGAGAGGGCGGAGGACCCCTGCGGCGGCGTCATCAGCGATTACAATGTCTACCTGAAGACCTTCGATGTTCCCGGGAAGGACGGCGGTTCGAAAGAGGCGGTACCGGCCGGGAAGGTGAAGATTCCATCGGGGTACCGGCTTGTAGGCAGGACCTCGGAGAGCGTGTTCCAGATAAAGGGCCTCAGGGACAGCACCCAGTACGGCGTCATCGTGACCTCCGTGGACAACACGAAGGATGAATCGGATTCCGGGGCGGAGATTGCCTTCAATACCGGCGTGAGCCGTCCCGCCTATCCTTACCCCGTGACCTGCAAGAAGGAGTTGTCGAAGGACGCAAAGGAGCTCTCGGCCATTATAACCTGGGGCGAGGTAAAGGACGAATTCAGGAGGATAGCCGGCTACCGCGTGTACCGCAGGGAAGGCGGTGGATTCAGGGCCATCGGCGCCACGGAAAGGACGGACTTCGCGGTTAAGAACCTATCGCCGGCAAAGAAAGAGACCTTCACGGTGCGCTCTATTGACGTGCGGGGCATGGAGTCGGAGGACAGCTACCCGGTTTCCACCGGCCTTCTGCGCTACACCGTGTTCACCGCCCGGTCAGGGTGCGTGGTGCCCCTGCGCGATTTCGGGCGCCTCTATAAGCCGGGCTACGGCGTGGCCCTCTACGTCGGGGTGGACAACCTCTTCCTGGACGGACTCGGCCTGGGGATTGAGACGGGATATTCATACCTGGAAGGCAAGACCGGCAAGTCCACCTTCACCGCCATGGTCCCCTTCATGGGGAAGATATCCTACCGGATACAGCTCACCCGGTGGTTCTCCCTGGACCCGTCGATCGCCATGGGCGGGAGCTGGAACAGGGCTGACCGGAGCGTGTTCATGGAAGGTCTGGTGGAGTCGCTGCTGTTCCAGCGCTACCGGACAAGGAGCCAGGTGGAGCCCATGTTCGCCGCGGGCCTGGACTGCACCTTCATCATAAAGAAATTCCTGCTGCTGCGCGCCGGCGCCCGGTACGGCGGCATTATCGAGAATAAAGGTCTCATGGATTTTATAAGCCTGACCGGTGCCATCGGGTTCAGGTTTTAACGATTTGTGCGGGGGCGGTGTAATGAAAACCTTCATGAAATTATTACTGGTGGCGGTCCTGATCTGGCCTGTCCTGGCCTGCGGCGACCTCTACACCGGCGTGTTTAAAAACATGGGGATCATTCTTTTGGCGCCGCCGGCGCTGAACGACCTGGGGCCGTTAGCGGATTCCGGCTCAATCCTGGTTCCGCGGCCGACCCTGGCCACTGACGGGCACCTTGACACGACCATTGCCGTCTACTGCGGCATTGACGGCGAAATAAGCGTTACCGGCCATGAAGTGTCCGGAATCTATACCCAGGGCTCCCTCGATACCGCGGCCGGGGGATTTGTCTTCGCCGGCCTGGATATGAATAAAACATATCGCATAATAGTAGTGGCCCGGAACGCCATGGGGTATTCGGTGAAGCAGGCGACACGGATGCCCTATAATCCGATCGCGGTGGCAGTGTACGGGCAGGGGGGTGATTTTACAACATCAAACCCCAATAAAGACGGTATAAGTGCAAAAAGTTTAGTTAGGCCGGCAAGCATTGCAATTAATGATCATGGTGTTTATATAGCTGACAGTCGGAATTATCGAGTATTATATTATGCAGGGAATAGTACAGAAGCATCTTTGGTCTATGGTCAGGGCGGCAGTTTCTCAACTGCTATTAATAATAACGGCGGCGTCAGCGCTGCAAGCATGAGTGACCCATATTCTGTAGCGATTTATGCGGGCGATGTATATATAACTGATCCCAATAACCACCGTTTGCTGTTTTTTGAATGGGACAGTACAACAGCAACGCGGGTTTATGGCCAGGGAGGTGATTTTACAACTCAAGCTTTAAATTATCCTAGTTTAGCTGAAAGCGGTTTATATATTCCTTATGCAATAGCGACGGACGGAGTTGGGATTTATATCGCTGATGCGGGGAACAATCGAGTTCTATATTATGCTGGAACTAGCACGACGGCGACCCGTGTTTATGGTCAGGGCGGTAATTTCGCAACCAGTAACGATAATAAAGGCGGCATCAGCGCCAGTAGTTTGTATTATCCTTGCGGATTAGCGGTTGATGCAGGTGGTATATATATCGCTGATTACCAGAATCATCGGGTTCTGTATTATGAAGGGACCAGCACGACTGCGACGCGGGTCTATGGTCAGGGTGCTTCAGGAACAAATTTTACCTCGAACGGATCCTCTACTAGCGCAACAGGTTTGAATGGCCCGACAGGTGTTGCGCTTGATGCGAGTGGTGTCTATATTGCTGATCATAACAACAATCGTGTACTGCATTACTGGGGAACCAGTGTGACCGCAACTGGGGTTTATGGCCAGGGTGGTAGCTTAACATCCGCTGCCATCAATCAGGGGGCTGGAGCTGCTTCTCCCACCGCTACAAGCTTATACCATCCCTGGGGTATAGCTGTTTATTCAGATAGGGTATATATTACCGACTGGGATAACCACCGCGTGCTCCGGTATTGAGTCGGTGGCGGCGGCCTTTTCTGCCGCCAGGTACCACCCTCCGGCTGATTTGAGCTTCAATCCAAATCCCTCGCCCCGTTTCCTACTGTTTTCGAATTCATCAGCCGATGATCCAGGCGCCAGGGTAAAAAAGACCATGATGCATTGAGGCCCTCAAACGTCCGCCCGCAGGGCGGACACTGATAGGCGCTTGTTGTCTGAGCCCTCACCGAACGGAGCGGAGCGGAGTGAATGAGGGCGAGTTAAGCGCCAAAGCCTCCGCCGGCGCTTGAGGCGGCACGGGGGGTGGGATCAAAAGGGAGGGGGTGTCCGTGTTGACACCCCCCTCCCTTTTAAAATAGTCCGGCCCGTGTCACGGGCTATCCCCATCCCGGGGTTCCGGGTATCAAACAACCGATAGTTATCGGTGGGAGGCCGATAGTTATCGGTGAATGGCCGATAGTTATCGGCGCCTGCAGCGTAGCAGTTTTTTATCTTGACAATTGCTGAAAATAAAGGCCAATCTTTGCATCAGCAAACATGGAGGAGTTCCCATGAAAAAAATACTGGCTGCATCGGCCGCTTTCCTGATAACACTCTGCTGCCTTATCCTGCCTGACCGGAAGAGCGAGGCCCAGGAGAATACCTTTGCCACCTTCAACAACCTTGAGGTGAAGATCCAGAAGTCAAAGTGGCAGGGACTGTTTTTATCGACAGACCAGGCGTATCAGAAAAGAAAGTCCCTGGCAAACAGGAACAGGTCCTATTCCTTTTACGCAAGCGGACTGGTGATGGTTTTTATCGGGACAGATGATTATGACAGGATGTCGAAGGCCACCGGATCGCGGACCTACCACCTGCTTCCGATCAAGGAAAACCGGGACCCTTCCTTCAGCAGCAGGGACGAATCCACGGTCGAGGCCCTTCTGCCGAGCGGTCATACCGCGTATTTTTCTCCTGAAACAGGGGAGCTTACCGGGATTGAGGGCTATACCGTGACCTTGATGCCGCTGGGGCATTTTGACGGCATGGTGAAAAACAAGGGGGGCGTTGAGATACGGCCCCTGAAAGGATCCCTTATCATCGATTATGGATGGCGCACCGGTGAAACCAACAGCACGCTGCTCTGGAGCCCCTCGGTCATTCTTGACGGCTACGGGAATAGGTGCGCGATAAAAAACAGCGACATTTCGATCCGTGATCCCAGGGACTCGGATGAGGTCATTTTCAAATTCAAGAACAATGACGAGCTTGACAGGTTCCTGAAGGTGAAATGTCCGAAGATCGTGCGGCAATAAATTAATAATAGCAGGTCCCAGCCGCGGCCCGTACCATCGATGACGGCACTGGGGGGCGGTATGAAAATATCAGAAGGAGAGCAGGAAAATGCAAAGGTTTCGCTTATTAACCATGATGGCTTTTATCCTCATGTTCGCGGTCGTGTCGGCGCCGGCATGGGCCTTTGACGCGAAAAAGCTGGTCGGCACCTGGTCCTATGAAAAGACCGAAACCAATCTGACCGGCAAGAAGCCCTTCGCCATGAAAGTCTTCTCGGAATGGCTGATGACCTTCAACGCCGACGGGACCTATCGCGAAAAATCGAAGCTGGGGGACAAGCAGAAGCCTGAAGTGAGCGGCACCTACCAGGTCCAGGGCGATCTGATCGTGAGAAGCGAGAACGCGGTGAAGATGCGTATCCTGGCGCTCACCGACAGGGAGCTGGTCATAACCAGCGCCGCCAACACGAAGATATTCTTTAAAAAGAAATAACGATTGCGGGGGCCGGCGGTACTGACGGCCCTTCCGGCACGATCGCTCTGATTCGCGGTAACGCTCCATGAAAAAAATCGGCCTCATTATCGCCATGGGACTTCTGTGGGCGGTCCTTTCACCGGCACCGATCGGAGCCGCCGATTCCCTGAATGAAGGGGTAAACAGGTATAGAGCCGGCGATTTCAAAGGCGCCATTGACTCTTTTACCAGGGCCCTCGAGATCAGGCCGGATGATTACGTGGCGTACAACAACAGGGGCCTGGCAAAGCAGGAGCTGAAGGACCACCGCGGGGCGGTGGCTGATTTTAACAGGTCGATACAACTCAAGCCCGGGTATCATGTCTCCTACTACAACAGGGGCGTCTCACGGGAGGCCCTGAGGGACGTCGCGGGCGCCATCGCCGACTTCACGAAGGCCATTGCATTGAAGCCGGATTATTATAAAGCCTACAACAACAGGGGCGTGTGCAGGGCGAAGAAGAAGGATTACGCCGGCGCCCTGGGCGATTTTCAGAAAGCCATCGAGATGGACCCGGATAACGGGATGGGATACTGCAACCGGGGCCTTGTCAAGAACCTCAAGGGAGACAGGAAAGGGGCCTGCGTTGATTTCAGAATTGCCCTGCGAAAGGGCTATGGCCCGGCAAAGGACCGGATACGGAGAAATTGCAGGTAGGGCATGGTCCGCTGTTTACCCATTATCACTTGACAACCCCATGCGAAATGCTTAACTTAATTGGCAGCGATTCGTGATAACTTGTGGATGCCGGAGGCGGATATGAAATATCGGCGGGCTCTCCCGGTCCTGTGCTGGTTCACATTCTCCATTGCTTCACTGCTGCCGATCTGCGGATGCGGACCCTCCAGGGTTAAAGTGGCCGTTATGACCAAGCTTGAGGCCGGCTCCATCGTCGGATCCAGCGAGATAAACGCGTCCAAGCTCTTCCTCGATGACAATAACGTCAATAATATGGAGATCATTCCCCTCGATGACGGGTGGAATCCCGCCAGGGCGGTAGAGGCGTACGGAGAATTGGAAAAGAGGGGGATCCGGATTCTTGTTACGAGCCATACGTCCAATTGCGCCCTGGCCCTTGAAAAATTAATACAACGAGACCATGTCCTGACCTTCGTAACCGGCGCGGCGACTCCCCTCCTGAAAGACAAGGATGATTATATAATCAGGAACATACAGGACGTCGGGAGCGAGCAGAAAAGCATCGCCGAATATATCAACGGGCTCCCCGGCGACGGCATCATCATTATCCGTGATACAGACAATAACGCCTATACCGGCCCGGCGCTGGACCACTTCAAGCGGCATCTGAAAAAACAGATCAGCGGCATCATCGAGATATCCATCGGCAAGTTCAATATCGATGACATCAACAGGCTTATCAGGAATAGGGGGTTTGGCATAGCTTATCTCCTGATCGGCGGTTACAACGTGGCGTCCGGAAGCATCGCCCAGGCGATACGGAGCGTCAACCCGAAGGCGCCCATCATCTTTACGCCGTGGATGAAGACCCCGACGCTCCTCGATACCCTGGGCGATGCCGTTAACAATTCGGTAATGCCCTCCCATTATCCACCGAGAAAACCGGGAGGGCCCATCGACGAATATTTCAAAAGGTTCAAAGAGAGGTTCGGCTATTCTCCCACGTATATCAGCCTGAACGTGTATACCGCGCTGGAGATATTGCATGACGCGGTTTCGGCCGGTCACAGGGACCCGGATTCGATCAGGCGCTATATCATCAACAGGAAGAAATTCAAAACCAGGTTCAACACCATTGTATTCGATAAGGAAGGCGATGTCAACGCGCCGCTCTATTTTATCACCGATATTACGAAGGAATTTTAGCGGGATGCGTTCGATCCGGTTCACCTACATCCTGCTCGAGGCCCTCACTCTGGCCGTTGCCCTCTTCTTTTCCCTACTCCTCCTGTATACCCTGCAGAAGGGAATCAAGGAGCGGTATATCGCGCGGCATGTGACATCAATAGAAACCATCGAGATCATGGTGGAAAAATTCTTAAATGATAACACCATGGCCTTTGCGAATTTCATGGAGATGCCGAACAGGGAAAGGGCAAGCATGCTCCGCCCGGTTTTTTCCGATATCTATTATTGCGACAATAAACTGCATATCGCCATGATAATAACCAAGGAGGAAGACAGCCACATATTTGCCGGCTATGACCTCGGCAAGAGCAAGGTCGGTCCTTTCCTGATGGGCCTGGGTCCCGGAAAGCCGCGTCATTCCCCTATGTACCGGTCCCCTGAAAATGACGGCCTTAGCGTATATATTGCGGCACAAAGGGGAGACGGGTTCCTCGTCGGGCGGATCGGCATGGAGAAGTTCCGTGAGTATCTATCCCGCATGGCCGGGTACGCGAACAGCATTATTATGCTGGCCACCAATGACGGGTATATACTGTTAAGCACCGACATGTCCCACCAGGTGAACGTTCTTCCCGACCGTGCGGAAAAGGAATTGGAATTGTCAGGAAAGAAATATCTGTATACGAAGAAGCACAGCGCCAAACTGGACAATTATATCGCCATATTCACCCCGCTTGAAAACGTATATGATATTGTGCGTTCGGTGCAGGCATCCATAGTTGTGTTCGTGGCGGTCATCTTCATGGTGATCGTCTCAAAGGTAATCTGGCAGTCGGTGAAGATGATACAGCCCCTCGGCAGGCTGAGCGCGTACCTTGGAGCATGGAATATAGACAGGGTGGGCCTGGATCTGCCGAAACAATTCATCGCCTATGAGGAAATATCTCTCCTGTATGACAGCTTCCGCGAAAAGTCAGCCCAGATCAACAACGCCGTAAACGCCCTTCGTGAAAGCGAGGAAAAGTTCCGGACGACCCTGTCCGCCATGGTCGACCAGGTCTTTGTGTTCAGCGGCGAGGGAAGGTTCGTGCTCTGCCATGCGCCCGGCTCCGTTGGCGACGGTGTATTCAGCTGCGATTCTGTCGGCAAGATATTTTCCGATGTCATGATCGGCGACATGGCGGAAAAATTCGGCGCGGCCTTCGACGCCAACAGGCGGGGCGGCCAGGCCGAGTTTGATTTCTCGGCTGATCGCGCCGGGGAGGCGCGCTGGTATTCAGCCAAGGTGTCGCCGAACAATATCGGAGGGGTCTACGGCGGCTCCATCGCCGTTATCAGGGACATCACGGAGAGGAAAAGGGCGGAGGAGCAGGCCCGGACCGATCTGAAGGAAAAGGACGTGCTCCTGAAAGAGATCCACCACCGCGTGAAAAACAATCTCAATGTCATCACGAGCCTCCTTGGCCTGCAATCGGACCAGCTGGAAGGAAAAGGCGAGGTTGTCGAGGCATTCAGGGAAAGCAGGAACCGCATCTTTTCAATGGCCCTGGTCCACGAGAAGCTGTACCAGACCAAGGATTATACCCGGGTAAATTTCAAGGAATACATCGAGGAGATGGCGGGAGAGCTCATGCGTGCCTATGCCGTCGGTAACAACGTGTCGCTCGAGTATGGCATTGACAATGTGCTGCTCGACATCAATATGGCCATTCCCTGCGGCCTTATATTGAACGAGCTGGTCTCGAACGCGCTGAAGCACGCTTTCCCCGGCATGGCCCCGGGAACGATCGGCATATTCCTGAGGGCCGGGGAGGGGGGCTCCCATGAGCTGATCGTCAGCGACAACGGCCGGGGACTTCCCCCGGGTTTTGATATCGAAGCAGTGGAATCCCTCGGGCTGAAGCTGGTAAAGATTCTCAGCGAGCAGATCGGAGGGACACTGGCGATCGAAAGCGGGCGGGGCGCGAAATTCACCATAGCGTTTACGGATGGATCATCATGAAAGACGCCATGATCATCGTCGAGGATGAGGCCATCATCGGCCTCGAGCTGAAAATGATAATGGAACATGCCGGATATTCCATAACCGCCATCGTGTCCAGCGCGGAGGATGCGATCAGCGCCGCCCTGAGGGACAGGCCTGATCTCATCATCATGGATGTGCTCCTGAGGGGCGAGAAGGACGGCGTCTATGCCGCGGAGCGCATCAACGGCGAATTCAAGGTGCCGATACTTTTTATTACCGGAAACAGGCAGATTGTTCATGAGGAACGTTTCAAGAATATCGACAACTATATCATCATGTCAAAACCGCCGGTTGAGGCCGATATCGTCAGGAACGTGCGGATTCTGACGTCGAAATAATAGTCAATTTCCGAGGACCTCGTTTCGCTCATGGCGGGATGTTTTATAAATAATTGACTTTTCCGGGATAATCTTCTACCTTATAGTTAATTAATCCCTTTGAACCGTTACTTCCCAGGATGTTCCTTTTCCCGCGGCGGGAACGTTCCTCCCCCCGCTTATTCCATTATCCTACTTGAACCGAGGTATCCTGTACCTGTCTGGATGACAATCGTTTCTATCGTCGGGAAGATGATTCCGGGTATGCCGGATATCGGGAATATAATAATTCAAGGAGGCGAAATGAAATATTACAGGTTTTTCATCGCGATTTTCATCGGTATCCTTCTTCCTTTTCTGTCAGGATGCATATCATGGGAGCCCGGCTGGAAGCTGGCAAAGGCGGCGGCGGTCAAGGGTGATGTAAAAATCCTGATGGAAAAAGCGGGGAAGCTTGAAGGGGAGGCTGATTCCGGGGAAAAGCTTCGCCAATTGATCAGGGCGCTGGAGGAGGTGCTAAAGGCCGATCCGGAGAACCGGGAGGCGCTTCATGACCTCGGTTGCTACCAGTTCCTGCTGGGATATGCGTACTGCGACAACTTGGATGAAAAAAAGGAGAATTATCGGAAGGCGATCCAGTATAACGAGAGGGCCCTGTACGGGGATCCCGACTTCAAGGCCCTCGTTGACAAGGGTGAGCCGGTATGGGACGCGTGCCGCGTGATAAAAAAAGATAACATGCGGGCGCTCTACTTCTGGTACATGGCGGTCGGCAACTGGTGGACCGACTGCCTTGGCCCCTGCGCGAAGCTGGCCAATTTTTACTGGATCGGAAGGGCGAAAACAACCCTCGAGCATATGCTGAAAATCTATCCGCAGTGGGGTAGCGGCAGGGTCTATTTTGCCTGGGCCTGCATGTATACCGTCAGCCCGGGCATCCTGGGCGGTGATATGAAAAAGGCGGAAGAATACTTTAAAAAGGCCTTCGACCTTGGCCCCCACATGTCCGTGTTCTACGCGAGCCGGGCGCGCTACTATCAGACGAAGCTCAAAGACCGCAAGGCGTTTTCCGGTGACCTTCATCATGCTATCGCCATAGACCCGCGCAAGGCCGACGCGCTTGAGTATCCCTGGGCTGCATGGTACCACGTCAATGCGGCACAGATGCTTAAGGATACAGACACCTATTTTAAATAACCTGGCTGATTTCCGGCGGGCGGGGACAGGAAGCCCAACCCGCCGCGCGCTTTGCCGAATCGCGTTTCATTCATAACTTCCCGCAAAAATAGTATTGACTGCCAGCCGAGACCGGGCCATGCTCAGTTCATTGCAGGACGCGGGAAAACCATGATCAACCCCTTGAAATATTTCCGGAACCGCACGGTGGGCCTTGCCCTGGGCAGCGGCGGCGCCAAGGGCCTTGCCCACATTGCCGTGATCGAGTACCTCGCGTCAACGGGGATCGCCATTGACGTTATCGCGGGGTCCAGCATCGGCGCGGTGATCGGCGCCCTCCATGGCATCGGCAGCCTGGACAAATTCAAAAAAGACATGGAAAAGATGACATTGCGCCAGCTCCTGGGATTCATGGACCCGGTGATGCCGCGGTCCGGTCTCATAGAGGGGAAGGGCTTCGTCAGGTTCATGGAGCGGTATATCCCCCGCGACGCCAGGATCGAGGACCTGAAAACTCCCCTGGCGGTGCTGGCCACGGATTACGTCAGCGGTACCTCGGTCATTTTCCGGACCGGGAACCTCCTGGAGGCGCTCCGCGCCAGCGTATCCATTCCCGGCGTACTTGTGCCGGTCAGGTACGGCGATACCATCCTGGTGGATGGCGGCGTGGCGAACCCGCTGCCGATCAACGTGGTGCGGGGCATGGGCGCGGGCATAACCATCGCGGTGAACCTTCACCCGCGGCTGAAAAAACGGGGCCTCAGGCATTATGTTGCGATGCCCGCAGCGGATAGTGAGCCGAAGGCCAAACCGGAAAGGCTCGTGCCGGTCGGCGACGGGCGGCCCCTGGACGTGCGCTCCCCGGGCACCGGCATAAAATGGCTCAAGGCCCTGGAAACATGGCTCCACGCCGACAGGAAGAAGGATAGCAAGACCATGCCCAATATTTTCGAGGTGATGGCCGGATCCGTCGACATCATGGAGTATGTCAACACCGCCCTCCTCCTAAGGTATAATTCGCCCACGGTCCTGATCGAGCCGGATGTCATCGATGTCCAGACCCTCGATTTTGCCGACGCGAAAAAGATAATCAATGAAGGATATCTCGCCTGCGTCAGGGCGGAGAAGACGCTGGTCCGAAGGGTCAAGGCGTGGATTTAAGCCCGGATTGCGGGATGAGATGAAATCATAACAAGTGGTGCTGTCAATTTATGGCCAGGAAAAAAGACGATATCGCGAAGCGATATAATGAGCTCTGCGATCTTATCCTCGAATACAACCGTCATTACTATGATTTGAGCGCGCCCCTGGTGGACGACGCGGAATATGACCGCCTCGTTGCGGAGCTCGCCGATATCGAGGCGAAGCGCCCCGACCTGAAGCGCGCCGATTCCCCGGCGGCCAAGGTGGGCGGCTACGCGTCGGCGACTTTTTCCGAGGTGCCCCACGATCCCCCCATGCTTTCCCTGGGCAATATCTTCACCGGCGAAGAGCTGGCTGATTTTGACGCCCGGTGCCGGAAGGCGGCGGAGGGCGAGCCTCTCTATTCCATGGAATTGAAGTACGACGGTCTCGCGGTGGAAGTGGTCTACGAAAAGGGAAAGCTCAAACAGGGGTCGACCCGCGGCAACGGCGAGGTGGGGGAGGATGTGACGCGGAACCTGGCCACCATCAGGGCGGTGCCCCGCACCCTTAAGGGCGCCGCGCCGGAATACCTTTCCGTCCGGGGCGAGGTCTTCATGCGCCACGGCGAGTTTGACCGCCTGAACGCGTCCCGCGCGGATAAAGGCGAGCCGGCCTTCGCCAATCCCCGCAATGCAGCGTCGGGGAGCCTGCGCCAGCTCGACCCGGCCGTGACCGCGGAGCGGAGCCTCGACGCCGTGTTCTACGCCGTCGGCAGGGTCTCCGAAGACCTGCCGATGCCGGACCAGCGGTCGCTCTTCGAAGGACTTCCCGGCCTGGGCCTGCCGGTGAGCCCCCAGGCGGCGGTGGGCACGGTGGAGCAAATAAAGGAATTTTACGCGTACTGGCTTGAGAACAGGCATACCCTCGATTTCGACATAGACGGGATCGTGATCAAGGCGAACGATTTCTCCCTCCGCGGCCGCATGGGCGTCACCAGCAAGGCCCCGCGGTGGGCCGTGGCGTGGAAGTTCCCAGCCCGGGAGGCGGTCACCGGCCTCGAATCGGTCGACTTCCAGGTGGGCCGCACCGGCATCATCACCCCGGTGGCGAACCTGCATCCCATCAATATCGGCGGGGTCATCGTGAAGAGGGCGACCCTCCACAACTTCAAGGAGGTGGAGCGCCTGGACGCGCGCATCGGCGACAGGGTCAGGATCATAAGGGCCGGCGACGTGATCCCCAAGGTCATCGAGGTGGTGCGCCACGACGGCGCCGCCCGGGGCCAGTCAATCGTGCCGCCTGACCGGTGCCCTTCATGCGGCGAGGAGCTGCGGCAGGAGGACATTTACCTCCGCTGCGTCAATCCCTCCTGCGAATCGAAGCGGATGGAGGCGCTCAAGTTCTTCGTCTCGAAGGACGGCATGGACATCGAGTTCTTCGGACCGGAGCTGGTGCAGCGCCTCTACGACGCCGGGCGGCTCAATACCATCGCCGATTTCTACAAGATAACCAGGGACGACCTGATGGGCCTGGACCGCATGGGCGACAAGCTGGCGGACAAGGTCCTCGATTCCATCAACGCCCGGCGGAGCGTGCCCCTGTCGCGCTTTCTCCAGAGCCTCGGCATCAGGAACGTCGGCGGCCACGTGGCGTCGGTGATCGCCGGCCACGTGAGGAGCCTCGGCAGGCTCCGGGAGATGGGCGTCGATGACCTGATGGATATCCACGAGGTGGGGCCCGGCGTGGCGGAGTCGGTGTACGGCTATTTCCATGACGCAAAGAACCTGGCCCTGGTCGACGACATGGTCGGCGCGGGCCTCGTCGTGGAAGAGGAGGAGGCGGCTGCCGAATCGGGAAGCCCCCTGAGCGGCAAGACCTTTGTCGTAACCGGGACCCTGTCGCGCTTCGGCCGCCAGGAGGCCGAGGATATCATCAAGAAACTCGGCGGCAGGGCGGCGGGGTCCGTGAGCGCCAGGACCGATTACGTGGTCGCCGGTGAATCGCCCGGCTCGAAGCTTGACAAGGCCCGGAGCCTCGGCGTTACGGTGATAGGCGAAGATGAATTCATAACCATGATAGGGAAGCAATCCGATGAATAAGATCATAGCGTTCTCCAGGCGTCACTATTACCTGCTGACGGCAATCCTCATGTATCTTTCGTTCCCCACCTATGATGTCTGGTTCCTCAAGGGATTCCCCTTCTTCGCGTGGATTGCCATGGTGCCCCTCTTCCTGTACGTGCGCGATAAGAGCGTAAAGGACATATACCTGACGTCGTTCATCACCGGCCTCCTGGGACACTTCCTCGCCTTCGAATGGATCGGCAACTTCGGCGCGGCCGCTCCCGGCGGCTACGCCGTCATCGTGGGATTTCTCATGCCGGCCCTGACGGTATTTTTCTCGATCAAGATAACCGTGGCCGAGATTCTCTCCCGGCGCTTCGAGTCCCTCCGGGTCCTCGTGTATCCCTCCGTGTGGGTCCTGGTCGACTGGATCGAGTCGATCGGCTACATCGCCTATCCCCTTCCCTTCTGGGGCTATACCCAGTATCCCCTGACGCCCTTCATACAGATGGCATCGATCACCGGCATCATGGGCATAACCTTTGTCATCATGGCCTTCAACTATTGCGCGGCTGAGTTCGTCCGCTCCTGGGCCTTCAGGAAAATGTCTTTCAAGGAATTATTAGCCATGACGGAGGCCCGTCGGCTCGGGGCCGTCGCACTCTTCGTTGCCGCGGTCACGGTCTGGGGCGCCGTTGTCATGGCGATCAATGACCGGCCACTTAAGAAGGGTCTTCGCGTGGCCATGATCCAGTCGTGCATATCGCCCTGGGAGAACTGGTTCGAGAACAGGTATAATTACCTGGAGGAGTTGAAGCGGTATACCGCCGCGTCCGTATCGGAGCGCCCGGACCTGATCGTCTGGTCGGAGTCGGCCACGCTGGAAACCATCGCCTACGATTACGAGCGGGGGACCCTGAATGACTTCGAGAAGGAGGTCCTGGCCGTGGCGCAATCCTACGAGACGCCCCTCCTGACTGGCGAGATAGGCGTGAAGGAGGATTTTGCCGACAGCTATCTGATGCGGGCACCCCAGAACAACGCCGTGCTGATAAACCGCAGCGGCGAGGTGGTCAAGACCTATTCCAAGATACACCTGGTCCCCTTCGGCGAATGGTTTCCCTACGAGAAGGCGCTCCCCTTTGTCAAGCGGATCACGACGAGCTTCGGTGGCTCGAGCTTCGTACCGGGAGAGAAGCCCGTTCTCTTTGACGTGATGGGGCGGAAGTTCGGCGCCCTGGTCTGCTATGAAGGCATCTTTTTTCGTCTCTGCCGGAACTATCGCAACCTGGGGGCGGAGTTCTACGTCAATATAACCAATGACGGCTGGACCGACACCTTCAGGGGGCACATGCAGCATTTCTCGGTGTCCCTGTTCAGGGCAGTGGAAAACGGCATCTGGTACCTCAGGGCCGGGAACACGGGGTACACCGTTTTAATCGATCCCTACGGCAGGATCAGGAAATCGTTCCCGATACTGAAAAAAGGCTACCTGGCAGGCGATATCGATTTTACCCTCAATCACCGGACTGTCTATTCCGTGATCGGAGACCTGTTTCTCTATATGGCCATGGGGTTCGTGATAGTTATCGCCTCAATCCTCGGCTTTGAGAAGATAAGGTCAAAATTGACAAATAAATAAAATAATATTTTTAGCCTTCTATATGACGTCATCAATTATTTTTTATACATTATAACCAACGCCTCTGATGGTGACTGTTGAATCTTCCTTATCTTCATGGGAGGTCGAATGTCTCTCGGCAGCAATGTTCAGGTTATCGATGGCGATGTTAATGATCTTAACCCGAGACAGCTGAAGCGGGCTGTCATACAACAAGGTGTGCAAGAGGTGATCCTCGCATGCATGGTAATGCTGATCGCCGCCGCGGGCGCCGCCGGTGCCGAACCGGTCGTATTTGTCGGCGATGCCGATTATCCCCCCCTGACATACCTGGAGAAGGGCGAACCGAAGGGATTGATAGTTGACATTATGCGCGCCCTGGCCCGGCGCATGAAGCGGCCCGCCGATATACGCCTGATGGAATGGGACAAGGCCCTGTTGATGGTGGTTCAGGGAAAGGCGGATGCCATCGGGCAGATGAGCATAAATGAATCCCGTAAAAGAACTTTTGACTTCTCCGACGAGGTTTACAATTCACGATATTCGATATTTGTCCGTTCCGGGACGATAGGCGTTGCAAAACTATCCGACCTGCGGGGATCCAGCGTCGGTGTTCGCGCCGGCGGACTGAATCAAAAGATAGTGGAAGCGGAGCCCCTGATCAAGGCATATCTCATGGACGATTACCTTGAGGGATTCCGCATGCTAAAAGACGGGAAACTGGAAGCTGTTATCGCCGATTACTGGATAGGAACATATATCATCGCGAAAAATCATATCCCGCAAGTTCGTCATGTTGGGGAGTCGGTTGCGGAATTGCCATCGGCCGTGGCCGTCCGAAAAGGCAACGCTTCGCTCCTGGCGGAAATCAATTCCGCTCTCAGGTCATTGAAGGCCGACGGAACCATGGGCCGCATATATTCCGCCTGGGAGCCCAAGGAAGTTGTTTTCCAGACACGGGAACAGATGCTGAGGGAAACCTTTTACTGGGCGATCGGACTTCTTGTCATGCTGCTGGTAATATCCGGCGTATGGATCGGGATCCTGAGGCGGGAGGCCTCGCGGCGCCGGGCTATAGAGGCGATACTGCGGGAGAGCGAATCGAAATACCGCGCCCTGAGCATCGAGCTGGAGAGCAAGGTCGCAGAGAGGACCGAGGAGCTTGAGCGGATGAATGATACCCTCGTCAGGACGAACCATGACCTCGAGAAGACACTCAATGAATTGAATACAACCCAGTCCCAGCTGGTGCAGTCGGAGAAGCTGGCCGCCCTGGGACAGTTTGCGGCGGGCATTGCCCATGAGCTGAACACGCCCCTTGGTGCGATTACATCGTCGATCCGCTCGATGGTGGATATCATCCAGAAGAAGATGCCTGAAGGAGCCCATGTCCTGCCGGAGTTCAGCGAGAGGGAATTGCGCGTGTTCTTTGCGCTTCTCGATGAAAGCCTGGCACAGGCGGCGCGTATCGATTCGCTGCCCGACAGAAAACTGGTAAAGGATATCGAGGATATTCTTCGAAACTCGGGAATCCCGGATCCTGATTCAACGGCAAAGCGCATTACAGATATGGGCGCGTACGGCCTGAAGGAAAAACTGGGAGAACTGCTCCTTGTCGGAAAGAGAGGGGAGATCCTGTCCGCCGTTGAGATGCTTTCGGCCATCAGGCGGCTGGGGGAGATTATCTCCGTGGCATCCGAAAAGGCGGCCAACGTGGTCAGGGCACTGCAGAATTATCTCAAGCAGGACGAAGCTGTCGATTTTGCCAGCGTTCATGTAGCCAGCGAGATCGACACCATCCTTACCCTGTTTAATAACAAGATAAAGCATGGCATTACCGTTCAAAAGAATTACCTGACGAACAGCCCGGTCATCGGTAACCGCGATAAATTAAACCAGCTCTGGATAAATCTGCTTAATAATGCTTTTCATGCCATGAACTGGCAGGGGACCATCGAAATAGAGACAAAGGATGCGGATGACCTGGTATCGGTGTCCATAATCGACTCGGGCCACGGCATTCCTTCCGAGATACAGGATAGGATTTTCGAGCCCTTCTTTACGACTAAAAAGTATGGCGAAGGAATGGGCCTCGGCCTTGATATCTGCAAAAAAATCGTTGAAACCCACAATGGGATAATCGAATTTGACAGTGTGCCCGGCAGGACCAGGTTCACCGTGCTGCTGAAGCGGGGTGAAGAGTAGATGGCGCGTGGGTCCCCGGCAACGGGTGATCCGACGTGATGTTGCGATAGGAAAATAATTCCGATTGAGACGGTACAATGAATAGAAAAGCGATAATGTGCGTTGACGATGAAATGATCATTCTGCTTTCCCTGAAGCAGGAGTTGGCAAATTATTTCGGAAACCGCTTTCTCTATGAGAGCGCCATGGATGCCTACGAGGCAATGAAGATAATCGATGAGCTCGTCGCGGAAGGGGTGGATGTGATACTGATAATTACAGACTGGCTTATGCCGGGACTGAAAGGTGATGAATTTCTTATAAAGGTGAGGGAACGGCATCCCGGCATCAAGTCCATAATGATCACGGGCCAGGCCGATGAGGCCGCCATCAGAAGGGCAAAGACGGAAGCCGGTGTATCCGAAGTGGTCAAGAAGCCATGGAGCAGAGAAGGTTTGATCGGCGCTATTCAGGCCTGTGTCCCGGAAGAGGTGTTATAATCAGGGGTTTATACCTCTGGTTGATCACTTGGCTACCCAACCCTGAAACACCGAATTCAAATTTATATACCGATAACTATCGGTCAGGGCACCGATAACTATCGGTCAGGGCACCGATAACTATCGGTCAGGGCACCGATAACTATCGGTCAGGGCACCGATAACAATCGGTCAGGGCACCGATAACAATCGGACGGGCACCGATAACTATCGGCCGGGTACCGATAACTATCAGCCGGGCACCGATAACTATCGGTCAGGGCACCGATAACTATCGGTCAGGGCACCGATAACAATCGGACGGGCACCGATAACTATCGGTCAGGGCACCGATAACTATCGGCCGGGTACCGATAACTATCAGCCGGGTACCGATAACTATCTGACCAACTACCCGATTTTAAAACACCGCATCGAAATCGTCCCGTTCTGAAAACCTTCATGGGTGAAGGCTATCTCATCGTCCTGTTCCTGGAGACCCAGGGTATAGAGCATTGGGAGGTAGTGATCGCCGCTATAGGGCGCTGCCAGGCCCATGTTCCTGCCCATCTCATGGTAATTGACCAGCTTTCCATGGTTTCCCTCGACCAGCAATGTCTTGATTTTTTCGTCGATCTCCACGGCCCAGTCATAGGGCTCGGCCTCCATGTCGTAATCCATGCGCTGCAGGTTGTGGACGATGTTGCCGCTGCCGATGATCAGTATCCCCTCGCGGCGCAGGGGCCCGAGGCGGCGGCCCATGTCAAAATGATAACGAGGCTCCATCGCGTCGTTCAGACTCATCTCGAAAACCGGGATGTCCGCATCAGGATACATGTGCTTCAGCACCGCCCAGGAGGCGTGGTCGAGGCCCCATTCCATGGAAGAGTTGACCATGTATTTCGTCACCCGTGTGACCTTCTCCGCGTCCTCGGGGGCGCCGGGGCAGGGGTATCGCACCTGGTAGAGCTCCGGGGGAAAACCTATAAAATCGTATAACTGCTCCGGGTTTTTCATGGCCGTGACCAGGGTCGCCTTGGCAAGCCAGTGGGCGGAGATGACCATGATCGATTTCGGCCGCGGCAGCTCCCGGCCGAGTTTCGCGAGGCTCCGGGTGAATTCATTGTCCATGACGATGTTCATCGGCGAGCCGTGGCCGATGAAGAGGACCGGCATCTTGTTCATGGGCCAACCTTGGGCGGACCGATGGGGGATGTCAAGGAAATTAAGGACCGGCCGATCCGGCTCGCGGCCTCAGGTCCGTTAGGTGTGCATGAATGTGTTTCTCACGAAATTCGCAGGGTACGGCCCGTTTCAATTACCATCGCCAGGGCGGTTTTCCCTGAATGAATCCTTTGCCTGGAGATTGATCTTTAACTCCAGCCTGGTGCCTTTCCCAACGGTTGATTCCAGCGATATCTCGTCCACACAGCGCTCTATGTTCTTGAGTCCCATGCCCGCGCCGAAGCCCATTTCCCGGACTTCTTCCGTAGCGGTTGAGAATCCCGCCTGTTTTGCCTGTTCAATATCCTGAATTCCCGGGCCGTCATCCGTCGTGATTATGGAGATCACGTGCGGCTCTATTTCCACCATGATTGTTCCGCCGTTTGTAGTGTGAATAATAAGGTTCATTTCCGCTTCATAAATGGCAATGGCGCAGCGTCTGGCGATCTGGGGATTTTCGCCGAGTCTCGCAAGGGCGCGTTTAATGTAGCTTGAAGCTGCGCCGCCGTTGATGAAGTCCCGCGGTTTTATGTTGTATCTGAGGACAAGGCCCGTGCGGTCAGACACGATATCCTCGAAAAGATGGCTGGCCCTGTAGCGTCTCATTTCTTCGGCCTGATAATCGGATTCAAGCGTTTTGAGAATGCCGCTCGTAATGTTGGCTTTTGTAAGAATGCCGACCAGTTTGCCAGATTCGTCCAGAACTGGCAGCCTGCCTACCGATGTCCGCCTGAATATTTTGAGCGCTTCGACCACCGGATCATAAGATTTTACCGTGATGACCTCTGCGCTTGAATATCTGGATACGGGAGCCTCCATGTCCCCAGTCCTGAGTGAACGGATCAGGTCTTCGATGCTTATAATCCCTATGAGTTTGTTGTCCGAAACTACCGGCGCGCCGGATATTCGTATTTCGCGGAAAAAATCGAGTACGTCCAGAAGACGCATCTCCGGACTTACCGTTTTTACGTCGCGCCTCATTACCTCTTCGACCTTGATCTCGTAAGCCAGCTCTTCAACTCTTGAGATGGCGCCTGCTGCTCTGTCGGTTATTTTTTTTGTTATAGCTGTATCGCTGTTGTCTTTGCGGGTTTTATTCATAAAAAATCTTGTGCGTTATATTATGTCATTTTCAAAGCTGGGCAGACCGGCTTTATACAGCCGGCCGCATAATTCGAACATTCCGAAAGGGGAAGATATAAGAGGAATATTTTCCTGATTGGCGAGCTCAACCGTTTCCTTGGGAGGTGTTTTCCCGCGTACCAGAACTATTGCCGTAATATCAGCCACCTGCGCGGTTCGGACAATCTGCGGATTGCACAGGCCGGTTAAAAGGACTGCGTGGGGTTGAATAGAAGCCAAGACATCGCTCATCAGGTCTGCTCCGCATCCGCCATTGACCTCGCGATTGAGATTTACATTTTTTGTTAATAAAGCACCCTTCACTGTTGTGATGAGTTCCTGAATTGTCATTATCGCCTCCATAGATGAATGGGTATTTCAGCGGGGAAATTTTAAAAGTCAATTAAAATTTATCCGCTTCTTTAAAAATAGCATTTGTTGCTCTCCGTTTGCCGCCGTCATCTGTTACCGCTAGTTGCAGTTGGCGAACCGTACTTCGCCCTTTATCCTGCTTTTTTTCGCGCCGATATTCACGGCGCAGTCCATTGACAGGGACCCGTCGGCATGATGAAAATCGTCAGGCGTCATGACATTGGTCAACCTGACGTCCCCTGATAACACGGAGCACCTGCTTTTGTCGATGAGAAGGGCCTGACAGGTGCCGTCCTTTTTGCACGTGGAAGGGATGGCGACGGTGATCAGCAGCTGGTTCCGCATGTCCCTGGCTATTCGCACGCTTACATTCGGGTCTTTTTCGGTGTAGAGTGCAGCCCCTACGATTCTTTCCCGGTTGCCGGTCATGCATTTGTCCGGCGTCAGGGTCCAGGTGCCCAGGGCTTCTCCCGTGGATTCTATCGCCCCCTGTATCTTTGTGCAGGAAACGAATGCAGTGACAAGGCTCAAAAGCGTCAGAAACACTATTTTTATCATGGGATGGTCCCCCCCTGTCGTTGAATTGCGATTTTTTTTAGTTTTCGATGTTCATGCTGCTTGTTAAAGCCTCTTCCTTCCCCGGGGCAATGGCGATACCGGCCGGATGCGGCCCCTTCAGCGGGCTCCGGCGGTATATTCGGTTGCGAGGATCGTGATGACCGCCCGCGCCACCGCGTCTCCGCCCCGGTCCGTGACTTCCACCGTTATGGGAATTTTGTCCGGATAGGGTCCCTCCGTTCCCAGACTGCCTTCGGCGCGCAGGGCGCCCCTCGCTTTTTTCAGATACTGAATGTCCATCTCCGCAGGGATCCAGCGCAGCCGGGGAGGAATGGTGACATCAGCCAGGAGACCCATGGTCGTCTCGCACAGGTTGCACAGCGCGGCGGCGTGAACGGTGCGCAGGTGGTTGCGCACCTTTCTTCGGTCCTTCACGATAAGGGCGCAGTAGCCGGGGCGCAGTTCCTCGACATGAGCTCCGATGGTCGATGTATAGGGAGCGTAGAAGCCGACCATGCGGCTATACAGGCGCTTTCCCAGGGGGAAGCGCGACATCTTTTGATACACGCGCAATGTTCTGCCTCGGTCGCGCTGCGCGGCCCGTGAGAAGAATGCCATAATGCCACCTCTGCCTGATGTGATTATTTAATGAAGTCTGTATCACGGATGCTTGCGGCGGTCAAATCATTTTCCGGGCCTGGTTCCCCGGCGCGTTCTTGCCGTGCGCCAGAGGCGATTCAAGCTGAAACGGGATCAATGACCATCCTGGAATAAGCCACTCCCTGGGGAAATAAAAGGGGATCATTTCATTGTATTTGTGCCGGGCCTGTCGAAGCATCGGCGCCGGCATCCTCTCAAATGAGGCCTCCCTAACAGAAAAAGCGCTGGATAGGGGTCTTAAAATTTTTTGCGAAGAGTGTAACGGACCCTGCCCAGGATATAACTGAGTTCAGTCGTTAACTTCGTGACGAACGTGTATGGCATGAGCCATCGGCCGGCCGGGATTGCCCTGTGTAGCCCGCGGAATGAATCAGGCCTGATCTCGATGTCGCTGACAAGAACCTGTTCTCCCGATTCCGCCCGGGCAAGGAGAGTGCCGTCGCGGTCGACGATCTGAGATACATCAATGAATGGCATCCGCGCCCTGATGAAACGGGTCAGGGGGAGGGTGCTGATAAATCCGCCCGTTTTATTTGAGGTGATCACTGGCACGCCCAGGTATTCGGCGTACGCGAAGGGGATGCGGATAAAGAGTTTGTCCCAGTTCTTCCTGCTGCCGGCAGGGAGAATCGTCGGAAGGCCCGGGCATGAGAAGGGTATAAGCACAAGGTCCGGCCTGCCGTCCGCCAGGGACTTCAACGTGTGGGTTTTGGAAGTGTCGAAGCAGATGGCAACGCCGATGCGACCCAGCGGCGTATCAAATACCCCTGGAATTACGCCGCCGCCCCTGAAGAAAAACGCCTCGTACGTAGCAGGCTCTATTTTCCGGTGGCTCCAGAATTCGTCTTTCCCCGGACCAACGAGAATGAAGGTGTCATAAAATTCATTGACCGCCTTTTCCAGGATACAGGTGCCGATATAAACCCTATGTTTTTTGCTAATATCTTTCATCAAGCGCGCGGTCGGGCCGTCGAGGGGCTCAGCCGTTTTCCAGATGTCATCGGTGTACGTGTACCCGTTCAGTGCGAATTCTGGCAACAGGATCAAGCGTGCCTTCTTTTTTATGGCCTGCCCGATAAGCCGCATCGCCCTGACCCTGTTGCCCATGATGTCGTTATTTTCAGAAATCATCTGGATGGAAGCGATCCGTAATCTCATAGCTCTACCTCGCAACAGTCGGTCTGGATACCGGAATAGTTCACATAACAGCGGTCGAGTCAATGATTTATTTTGACAAACCAGGAATTTACCTTCTCTCACGGGCAAGCTAAACGGAACACGATGCGTTTTATATGCACCAATTACGGATCATGTCATCGGGAAAAATAATGAACAAAGGCCTGGAAATTTTCCGCCACGCGCCCTTGTGTGGCGAGTGCCTGTCCATTCCCGGCCGGCAGGGCGGCGCGCAATATTGCCCGTTCGGAGTTACATGCATATGGAACAAACGGGGAATGGGATAGCATTTTATAACAATTAAGGCAGGTCTTGACCTGCCTTAATCTGTACAAACCAGTGTTTAAGCGCTTTTTTTAATACTCCGGCGGCAGCTGGGTTACCTGGGAGAAGGTGAAGACCGGGCCGTCCTTGCACACGAAGTATTTGCCCACGTTGCAGCGGCCGCACTTGCCGATGCCGCACTTCATCCTGTTCTCAAGGGTGGTGAAGATGTTGTCCGGCGTGAATCCGAGCTTGGTCAGGACCGGCATGGTGAGCTTTATCATGATGGGGGGGCCGCACAGGAGCGCGATGGTGTTGGCGCTGGACGGCGCCGCCTTTTCGAGGACCGTGGGCACGAATCCGACCTCGCCCTTCCACTCCTTGGTCTCCCCGCCGGGGTCGACCGTGGTGATGAGCTTCACGTCGCCGCGCTTGCCCCATTCCTCGAGCTCATGCTTGTACACCAGGTCGTTGACCGACCGGGCGCCGTACACGATGGTGATGTCCTTGAAGTTGTCGCGCAGGTCCAGGGAGTTCCAGATGACGCAGCGGAGCGGGGGCAGGGCGATGCCGCCCGTGACGAAGAGAAGGCTTTTCCCCTTCCACTGGTCGATGGGGAAGGTGTTGCCGTAGGGGCCGCGGAAGCCGACGGTGTCGCCGATCTCCCTGGACGCCAGGGCCTTGGTGACCCGACCCATCTTCCTGAAGGTGCATTCGATATATCCCTCGCGGGTGGGCGAGGAGGCGATGCAGAAGGTGCTCTCACCCTCGCCGAACACGGAGTATTCCCCGAACTGGCCGGCCTTGAACTTGAAGTTTTTACCCTCTTCCTCGTTGATGAACTCGAGGCGGAAGGTCTTGACGTCCGGCGTTTCGTCGATGATGGCGGCTACACGCATGAGATAGGGTTGATATACGTTTTTCTCTTCCATTACCGGACCTCAAGTATGTCTTTGATGTGTTGCAGTATGTTCATGTCCACCGGGCAGGCGCGCGAGCAGCGGCCGCACCCGACGCAGCCCGTGACCTGGAGCTGGTCCGGCTGGTAGGAGAACTTGTGCATGATACGCTGGCGCCACCGCTGGCTCTGGACCTCCCGGGGGTTGTGCCCGGAGGTGTGCAGGGTGAACTGCCCGAAGCCGCAGGAGTCCCAGCAGCGGAAGCGGATGCCCTTGCTTGCGTCCGTCTCGTCCTGGATGTCGAAGCAGGTGCAGGCCGGGCACACGTAGCTGCAGGTCCCGCAGCCGATGCAGCGGAGGGACTGTGTTATCCAGACCTCGGCGTCGAAGACGCCGGGGAGCTTTTTCTCCAGGGCCTTGACGTCGAACTGGACCTTTACATCGGCCAGGTGTTTGCCCTTGTCCTCGCTCCCGGCGGCCGTGAAGAGCTCCGGCGCCGAATCCGCCAGGGCCTTGCCTTTGTTGGTTATTATTTCAGCGAGATAATTGCCGCCGTCGACCTCGGTGAGGAGGATGTCGCTCCCCTCGGTGTCGCCCGGAGTGCCGTTGACCGATGTGCAGAAGCAATACTCGTCGCATTTCGCGCAGCTGATCCCGACGACGGTGGTGTTGTCGATCTTCGATTTAAACAGCGCGTCGTTGTAGTCCTTCAGGTATACCGCGTTCAGCACGGCGATGCTCCGCGCGTCGCAGGGGCGCACGCCGAAAACCACCGAGGGAGGCGGCATGTCCGGCGCCTTTTCCATGGAAACGGTGCCCTGGCCGGTCGTGAAACGCATCATCTCCTCGCACCGGGGCAGGATGACGTCCTTGGCGGACATGGTCGTCTGCACGTAGTCCGGGGCCATGGCAGCCGCGGAATCGACCTCCTGGAAGAGGATCTTCCCGCCTTTGTCCACGGGCGCGATGACGCGCTTCCCGCCTGATTTCAGCTTTTTGAACAGCTCGTCGAGGGAGCTTTTCTTCAGTATTTTTTTATCTGTCATGGCCTTCTACCTGATGAAGTCTTCTTTATCGTTCGGTTTAAACGCGGCGAGGGCGTACTCCC
Organism: Spirochaetota bacterium; assembly: GCA_017999915.1. Taxonomy (NCBI): domain Bacteria; kingdom Pseudomonadati; phylum Spirochaetota; species Spirochaetota bacterium. Next base: position 225,320 of record JAGNKX010000005.1, on the reverse strand, counting down.
CTTCCTGGCCGAAATTGGCGGCTATGTCCGCGATGATTCTCTGGTTCAGGAGCCTTAAGGGTATCTTCACCGGGCAGGCCCGGGTGCATTCCCCGCAGTTGACGCAGCGGCCGGCGAGGTGCATGGCGCGCATGATGTGCCACTCAACGTTGCCGAGCTCATGGGAGGGGACGCTGATCCATTGCGGCTGGTTCACCTCCACGGTGCAGCGCTGGCAATAGCACATGGGGCAGCTGGCCCGGCAGGCGTAGCACTTGATGCAGTTCGAAAGCTCGTCGAGCCAGTACTTCCACCGCTCCTCGCGGGTCATTTTATCCAGCTTGTCGACCTCGGCCTGCTCCTCGGCGGTGAGGACCAGGGGATTTTTATCCGCGTAATCTTTTATGGATTTGAGGTCCGGCAGGTCCACGAGCTCGTTGTTTTCGGATATGCCGATTACGGCGATATCGCCGTCCCTGAACTGCTCCTCGTAGGCGAGCTGGTTGATGGACCAGATAACGTGCATCCGCGCCACGATGGCGGGCTTGCCCGCGGCGCGCACCTCGTGCTTGGTGAGGTATACGGCCAGGTTCTGGACGCAGCGCTCGTCCATGATGAGCTTGTCGGCGTCTTCCGGCTTCTGTATGAAGAGGGCGCGCACCCGCTTGCCGCTGCCTTCGCCGTAGCCGATGACCATTTTCACGGCGCCGCTCGAGAGCAGTTCCTTGGCTTTCTGTCTTATCTTATCCTGCATGTTCACTCCTCCAGCTCGAGCGGATCGGGGCGAGATCCTTGTATTCTTCATAGGGCCCCAGGGCCCTGAATTCCTTTACCGCGTTGTTGACGACCTCGGCCCACTTCGCTCCCTCGGCCGCGGAGACCCAGGAGAAGATGATCCTCCGGGTGTCGACGCCCATGAAATTGAGGAGGGACCGGTACACGATCCACCGGCGCCGGGCGTGGAAGTTGCCCGATGTGTAGTGGCAGTCGTTGGGATGGCACCCTGACACGATGATGCCGTCTGCGCCCTTGGCGAAGGCCTTCATCAGGAGCATGAAGTCGATCCGGCCGGTGCACGGCAGGCGGATGATCCTCACGTTGGAGGCGTGCTTGATGCGGCTCGTGCCGGTCAGGTCGGCGCCCGTGTAGGTGCACCAGTTGCAGACAAAGGCTATTACTTTCGGTTCGAAATCGGCCATGGTAGTACTCCGTTCATTGATTCTTTCACGAATCCCCCCTCCCTTGATGGGAGGGGCCGGGGGAGGGTGGATAACCATTTTCACCCCCACCTAACCTCCCCCATCGAGGGGGAGGAATCTGCTATTTGATGCGCGGCATAAATGCCGCGCTTTCAGTTACAATGCCATCAGCTCCGCGAAAATCTGCTCGTTGCTGAAACCCTGGATGTCTATCGCTTTCACCCGGCAGAGGGCGACGCAGGTGCCGCAGCCCTGGCAGAGGCCCGGGTTGACTTTCGCGGCGCGCTTGACGACCTTGCCGTCCCTGTTCTTGATCTCTTCCATCTCGATCGCCTGGTACGGGCACGCCGGCACGCAGAGGGCGCAGCCGGTGCAGGTCGAGTAGAGCGGCGGCGCGGTGCGGTTTACGACCGCGATGATCGGTTCCCTGGTCAGCTCGTCCTGGGAGAACAACGCGGCCACCTTGCTCGCCGCGCCGGACGACTGGGCGACGGTTTCGGGAATGTCCCGGGGCGCCTGGCAGGCGCCGGTCAGGAAGATGCCCGCGGTGTTGGTCTCCACCGGCCGCAGCTTCGGGTGCGCCTCGGCGAAGAAATGGTACGGGTCGTAGCTCACGTGGAGCTTCTGCGCCAGCTCTTCGGCGCCGTCGTTGGCGACCCCGGCGGTGGCCAGGACCACCAGATCGGCCTTGATCTCGACCGGCGTGTGGCCCAGGAGCGTGTCCGCGCCCATCACGATGAGCTTGCCGTCTTCCTCGTATATCTTGGAAACGCGGCCGCGGATATATTTTACGTCGTCTTCTTCTATCGCGCGGCGCACGAACTCATCGTACATCTTGCCGCCGGAGCGGATGTCCATGTAGAAGACGTAGGCGTTGCCGTGATGCACCTTGTGCTTGTAGAGCATGGCGTGCTTCGCCGTGTACATGCAGCATATCTTCGAGCAGTAGGGGAGGCCCTTGGCCTCGTCCCGGGAGCCGGCGCAGGCCACGAACACGATGGTTTCCGGCTCTTTCCCGTCGGACGGCCGCTTCATCGCCCCGGAGGTCGGGCCGGATGCGGACGCGATACGCTCGAACTGCAGGCCATTGATGACATCTTTATATTTGCCGTACCCGTATTCGGGGAAGTAATCGGTGCCGAGGACGTTGAAGCCGGTGGCCAGCACGATGGCGCCGATTTCCACGTCGAGGATCTGGTCCTCCTGGTCGTAGCGGATCGCCTTGGTGGGGCACACCTTTTCGCAGACCTTGCATTTTCCCTTCAGGAAAAAGGTGCACTGGGTCTTGTCGATGACGGGCTTGTTCGGAACCGCCTGGGGAAAGGGGACATATATGGCGGACCGCATTCCCAGGCCCTCGTTGAATTCGCTCGGTATCTTCTTGGTGGGGCATTTCGTCGTGCAGAGGCCGCAGCCGGTGCAGAGCTTCTCGTCGATGCAGCGAGCCTTCTTGCGTATCTTCACTTTAAAATTGCCGATGAAACCCTCCATGCTCTCGACCTCGGAATAGGTGTGGAGGGTGATGTTCGGATGCTGAGCCACCTCGACCATCCGCGGCGTCAGGATGCACTGGGAGCAGTCCAGGGTCGGGAAGGTCTCGGAGAGCTGGGACATGTGGCCGCCGATCGACGGTGAGCGCTCGACCATGACCACCTTGTGGCCGGCGTTGGCGATGTCCAGCGCCGCCTGGATGCCGGCGATGCCGCCGCCGATGACGAGTGCCGTCTTGGTGACCGGCACCTTGATGGAATAGAGGGGCTGGTTCTTCTTGACCTTCTCCACCATCTTCCGGACCAGGTCGATGGCCTTGACGGTCGTGGCTTCGTTCTTTTCATGGACCCAGGAGCAGTGCTCCCGGAGGTTGGCCATCTCGCACAGGAACGGGTTCAATCCCGCCTCGGCGCAGGCACGCCGGAAGGTTGGCTCGTGCATGTGGGGCGAGCAGGCGCTTACGACCACTCCGTCGAGCTTTTTCTCCTTGATGGCTTCCTTGATCATGTTCTGGCCCGGGTCCGAGCACATGTATTTGTAATCCACGCTGTGGACGACGCCGGGCACATGGGACAGGGTTTCTGCGACCCTGGCGCAGTCCACTGTCGCGCTTATATTCTCACCGCAATGACAAATGAAAACACCGATTCGTGACATTTACGCTTCCTCCGTCTGCTCTGATTGCGCGGCAGGGGCAGCCGCCGCGGCCGCGACTTTAGGCTTGGCCGGCGCTTCAACCCGCACCTTTTCCGGGTACCTTACCTTGACGATATGGCGGTGCAGGCCCAGCTCCTTTTCGCCCAGGCCCATGGCCAGGCCGATGGCCTGGGTGATGAAGATGATCGGTATGGTATAGTTCTGTCCGGCGGCCTTGTTGATGAAGCTGCGCCGCATGTCCAGATTGGACTGGCACATGGGACAGGCCACGACAATGGCCTGTGCCCCTTTTTTCACGGCGTTGCCGATTATCTTCGCCGAAAGCTTTCCGACCAGGTCGGTCTTGGATATTGAATGGCTCGCTCCGCAGCATTCGACCTTGAAGTCCCAGTCAAGGGCCTTCGCCCCTATCAATTCAACGAGGTTGTCCATGGTGCGCGGGTCCTCGGGGCGGTCGAACTTGGTGATCTTGGGCGGACGAACCAGGAGGCAGCCGTAGTAACAGGCCAGGTCCTTATCGAAGGGGGCCTTGATCTTGTCTTTAAAGGCGTCAGAGTGCTGATCCAGGAACTCCAGGATGTTCAGCGGCCTGACGGTGCCCTTGTAGGGCATGCCGATGATCTCGACGATTCTTTCCCGCATTTCGGTGCTTTCCGCGAGGTCGTGATGGGCGGTAACGAGGCGGCTGTAACAGGCCGCGCAGGGAACCAGCATCTCCTCGACACCCAGGGTCTCTGCAAGGGCCAGGATCCGCGCCGGCAGGGCCAGCGACAGCTCGTGGTTGAGGGTATGGGCCGATGAGGCGCCGCAGCAGTTCCAGTCGGGCACCTGAACGAGGTCAAACCCCATAGGCCCGGCGATGGCGCGCAGCGATTCGTCGTATTCCCGTGAAGATCCGAGGAGGGAACAGCCCGGATAATATGCGATCTTTGTCATTTGGCCGCCTCCATGCGGGCCTTGCCCGCTTTCTTAAAGATTTGCGAAATGTTTTTTCTGTTCTTGATGAGGTGGGGAAAGAGCTTCAGCTTGCCCTTGAAGTAGAGCCTTGGCGCCATGAGCACGTCCTGGAGCAGGTGCCAGGAACGCGCCTTGTACCCGGCGATGAGGCCCACCTCGTAGAGCCTTCCGACGTAATGTATCGAGTCGAGGAACGTTTTGTGCAGCGACACGAAATCCTTCGCCCGGGGATTGACCTTTTTTAGTCGCACCGATTCAGCGCGGAGAAAATCCATCATCTTGGGGATGTCTACCTCCTGGGGGCACCGGGCGTAGCACATCTCGCAGGTGAGGCACACCCAGGGTGAATAGGCCTTGAGCACCCTGTCTTCGAAACCATCAAGGTTTACCTGGAGGAGCCTCAGGATATGGCTCGGCGTGTAATCCATCTCCTCCGCCATGGGGCAGCCTGCGGTGCATTTGCCGCACTGGTAGCAGCGGGTGGCGGCGACGCCGGTGGCCTGTTTAAGCCTTCCGGCCAGTGTATGATTATCATGTTCGTGAGTTGTAGCGCTCATGTACGTCTCCACTATAGTTAGGTATACTGAACATTTATAATTGTTACAAATGCCAGAGCTATGTGACGGCAGCTTATCTATCTAAAAGAACAATACAATTCGAAGCTATAAAGAACGCTAAATGTTAACTTCCGTGCATCTGCTGGGGGTAAGACAGCCATTCACGGTAGCAGATTTTGTAAAACAGCAGCTTGTTGCTATTCTGTGATCTTATTGAACGCTAAAAAAGGGGGTATTTTTTGTCAATGAAGAAAAATCTTTTTCTTAGATATGATGTACTCTTTCGCGCAATCGATGCACGGCCCCGTGTTCGCGTGATTAGGCATTGATGCAACAGGAGCTGCCCTTACCTCGGGGTCGTTATGATCAAATGGTTCAATTTGTGCACATCGGAATAGCCGAACCGGAAATCAAGCTGCCGTGCCGGCTGTGATTTGAAGAGATTGCGAAGCTCGGCCGCGCCGCTTCCACCCTCGTTTTCCAGGAAGGCCCCGGAAAAAGATCCGTAGGTGGTCTGCTTGAAGCCGGCTGCCGAAGCGTGCTTCGGCAGGATGCCGGTTGAATCTGACACGCAATAGGCCATATGCTTGAGCAGGTAGTCGCGTATGGAAGAAAAATTAAGGAACCACAGGAGATAGCTCGCTCCTTTTACCATTACGGAAATCCTGCCTTTCTTTTCCAGGTGCTTCCGCAGCGGAGAGTCCTGGAAGTGGCCGTTGTCCAGGTTGAAGGCGATATGGCGGTGTATGATGGTGCGTCCGCCGCCCTTTTTCCGGAAGGCCAGCTCCATGTTGCGGAAGGCCACGGAAAAGTCCGTGTCGATCCAGGTTCCCTTGAGTCGCTGCCCCTTCGATTGTTCCATGGCGGCTATCTCCTCGGCGGAGAGATAATGAAGGGACCCGTCGTTTTCGATGCGGAAATATTTCAGCGACATCGGCTCATAGCCGAGAATGGCCAGCGCGGTCAGGGAAAAGGCGAGCTGGTTGGGGATGGCGCCCCGGTCCAGGTTGCGCACGCTTTCGTTGGAGCTGTCATTCGTGAGGAGCATGTAACCCACGTTGGAACGGTACATGTTTAATGCCTGGACAAGCTGCCCCGGCGAGGCTTTCATCAGGCGCCGCGGGTCCCCGGCGCTCTCCAGGGAGATGGTCGTTATCTCCGAGGCGCCCGGGTATACCACCAGCGCCGGCAGGAGGTCGCCGCCGCCGAAGGGAACGACTATGGTGCCCGGCACGCCCGAAGGGACAGTCTGGGAAAAGAAGGGCCCTGCCTTCTTGATGAAGTTGGCGCGATAGCTCGTTACGTTCTGCTCCATCCGCGAGCAGTGCGTGTTGACCGTCGCAGCGCTGATGCTGGACGGGATTTCCCCGGCCCCGCACGCGGCCACCCGGTATATGGCTTTTGCGTCCTTGACAAAATCATTTCCCGCACCCACGGCCCGGGACGCGGTGAGAGGGAACGAGATGATTGCCGCGACGGCCAGGATGATTCGCAGGTGATGGTTTATTGTCATGGTAATGGTTCCTTATTTGGGAGACTTCTTTCTGCGCGCGTTGCCTTCAGCCGTGTCGGGAACGATAATTTCCCTCAATCGCGGCAGGAAGATGAAGCCGAGGGTGTTCTTGACCCATTCACGATATTCCTTGCCGCCGGCTTCCATGCCCTGGATCTGTGCAATGCAGGTACTGGATCCGAGGAAGGAAATGGCCAGGAAGTTGAAGCTGTTCATTAACATGCTGATTTCCGATTCCGGTCCCGCGGGCGAGATCTTTTCAACGAAGATCTTGCGTATCCGGTCGATGAGCTCGGGGAACCGCTGATACCCGGGAATGAGGGATATGTTGTCGGCCTGGGTCAGGTTCATCGCCAGGATCCTTATCGTCTCCGGATTGACGGTGTTATAATCGATCATCAGGTCGATGTGCCTCATGAAGCCTTCCGCGATACTCCGGGCCCTGGATACCTCGTCGAGCCATTCCGCCGTGCGTTGAGCAAAACTCTCGCACAGGTCCTCGACTATGGTTTCGAAGAGCACCGCCTTGTTGGGGAAGTAATAGTTGATCAGCGGGTGTTCTATCTGCGCCTCTTTGCCTATCATGCGCATGCTGGCCGTGTGGTAAGGGTGCTCGGAGAATACCTTCCGGGCAGCCCGCATAATTTTTTCCTTTGTGCGGATGCTTTTCTTGTCTTTTGCCGCCGTTTGCGTCACTTGAGTGTTCATGATGAATTTATTCACTAGCACTATTTTTTTGTCAAGTAAAGCATTGTAGCCGTGTATTAATAATGATCCCGTCCCCGGGGCCGGGATGGTGTTCGGGACCGGGGCGATAAGCCGCCCGGGAGCCGGCCATCGATACCGATAGTTATCGGTGAATGGATGTTAAGATATTGATGGTGGAATTTGTTTCCCGATAGTTATCGGTACAACCGATAACTATCGGGCCATGGGCGGCCGCTTATCGAACCAGGGCCGGGCCTTTTCCAGCTGGGCAGCCAGGCGGAAGAGCGTGGCCTCGTCGCCGAAGGGCGCGATGAACTGCACTCCCACCGGCAGGCCGTCCGGGGTCCAGTGGAGCGGCACAGACATGGCGGGCTGGCCTGTCAGGTTGGCCAGCTGTGTGAAGGGCGTTTTCTCCAGGTTCAGAAGGGCGATGGCTTCGGCCATGCCGCTTTTCTTTAAGATGCCTCCCAGTTTCAGGGTGTTGATTATTCTCATGCCTGCCCGGTCAAAGGCCTTCGGCTTCAGGTCGTCCACGCCGAAGGGAGGGTATGCGATCGTCGGGGTCAGGTAGAGGTCGAACCGCTCATGGAAGAGCCCCATCTCGTGGGCGAAGACGTCCCATTGCCTGATGGCCATGACGAAATCCTCCGCTGAGTATAATCTGCCTAGGATTCCCAGTATCCACGTGGTGATCTCGAAATCGCCGGAGCGCGGTTTTCTTCCCAGGGCCTTTTCGCTGGCAGTGATGTCCGCCGCGGTTTCGCCGTAGTACATGGTGATATATGAACGGGCCAGGGCCATACCGTCAATAGCGGGTTTCGCCTCTTCCACGTGATGTCCCAGTTTTTCAAGGAGAGCCGCCGCATCGGTAACGGCCTTGACGCATTCGGGATGTACGTTGCCGCCCTCAAGGGGCGAATTAACGTTGAAGGCTATTTTCAATTTCCCCGGCTTGGTCTGGATTTCCTTCATATAAGGACGCTCGGGCGGCCCTATGACGCATCGGGACCCTGCACGGGCGCCGTTGGTGAAATCGAGCGCGGCGGCGCTGTCCCGCACTGAACGAGTAATAACATGCTCGACTGTGGCGCCCTGCCATCCCTCGCCGCTGCCCGGACCGACGGGGTTGCGGCCCCGTGTCGGCTTGAGACCGAAAATGCCGCAGCAGGACGAGGGGATCCTGATGGAGCCGCCGCCGTCGCCTCCCGCGGCGAGGGGCACCATGCCCGACGCCACCGCCGCGGCGGATCCGCCGCTGGAGCCGCCGGTGATGCGCTCCCTGTTCCAGGGATTGCGGGAGTGGCCGAAGAGCTCCGGATCGGTTATGCCCTTCAGGCCCAGCTCCGGGGTATTGGTCTTCCCCGCTATGACGAAACCCGCGCTCTTGAAGCGGCGCACCAGCTCCGTGTCGTAATCGGGCACGAAGTTGCGGTAGGCGCGGGAGCCGCACGATGTGGGAACGCCGGCGTAGCAGGCGATGAGGTCTTTAAGAAGGAAGGGAACTCCCCTGAAGGGACCGTTGGGGAGGGGGCCCTGGGCCGTTTTTCGCGCTATGTCGAACATGGGGTGGATGACCGCGTTGACAGCGGGATTGAGCTTCTCGATTCGGGAAATCGCTTCCTCGCATAATTCCTTCGGCGATACCTTTTTCTTTTTCACCAGATCGGCAAGGCCGAGACCGTCGTATTTGTCGTATTCCTTGAATCCGCCCATGGGAGCCTCCATGAATATCAGGATAGATCGCCGATATACATATGATCAGAATAACAAGTATTCTACACCAAAGCCAATACGATCCGTCAACAAGTATTATAAATTGTAAATGATCGACGGTTTTAGCACAGATTCGATTCCGGTGATTGTAACGCGTTCACGGGGCGGTGATGGAGGGCGGATCGGGAGAATACGCGGAAACCCGTCGCGATCCCATGCAGGCGGCGGATCGGGGGTTTCCGCGCTTCTGTAACAATCGGCTTACAGCTTAAGGTTCGCTTTCCGATATCCTTCGGCGAGGTTGGTGTTCACGTGCACCACGCCGTCGTTGAGGGTGCGGAACGCGTAATCCTCCGTGATCTTTTTCTGTAGACGGTCGGCATCGGCCTGGCTGGAGCAGACCGATCCGGTGGGAACGTAATTTCCCGACCTGATGGTCACGCCCACGAGGACGCAGTTCGGCTCGATCACGCAGCCGTCCTCCACCTTTGACTTGAAGACAAGGCTTTTCATGCCGATGAAGCAGTTATTGCCGATGGCCGCGGGGCCGTGGACCTGCACCTGGTGGGCCAGGGAAACCCGGTTGCCGATATAGACCGCGTATTTCTTCCCGTTGACTTCGACGAGGTTTTTTTCCACCACATGGCCCTCATGGAAGGTCTCCAATGCGTGGATGATGACGCCGTCCTGGACGTTGCTGTCGTCGCCGACATGGAGGGGTTGTCCTTCGTCGCCGCGGACGGAGGCGAAGGGGGAGACGAACACCCTCTTGCCGATGATCACGTTGCCGATGACCACCCCCAGGGGATGGACGTACGCGGTCGGATCGATCTGCGGCATATGCTCTTCGGGTGAAAATTCAGTTTTGACATTTTTATGAATCATAGGTTCCTCCAGGGAGTTGTTGTTGCCTGTCCATGTGCAACACAAACAATCGACGGCCCGATGACGCATATTGCAAGAAAAATTTATAGCGAAAAAAATTAAAATCCGCGGTTGCATGATGCCGGGCGCCAGCCGCTCATTGTGGGCCCGGGCGGCGCAATCGATGGTCCCGGCGGCTGCCCTGGACCGTCATGAGGGGATGATCCCGCCCGCCGTTTTGTTTTTATCCTTCATGGCCATGGCCAGGATGATGGCGGTGCCCCCCATGATGGAGAGGTCCGCGAAGTTGAAAATGCCGGACCGTACCATGCCGATGCCGATGTTCATGAAATCGATGACATATTCATTGGCCAGGCGGTCCACAATGTTGCTCAGTCCGCCGCCAATGATGCAGCTGAGGCCGAGGATGTGCAGGCCCGAGAGATCCGCGGCGGCGATGATGTACAGGGTCATCAGGACAAGGGCGATCAGTGGGATGATGGAGAGGAAAAAGAGCCGGAATGTTTTTGAGAGTGACGAGAACATGCTCAGGAACCCGCCCTTGTTCTCGGCGTACTGCAGCACGAAGAGATTGTCTATGACCTGGATGGTCATCTCCCGGGGCAGGTGCTTCTTCGCCAGGTACTTGGTCGACTGGTCGCAGCCGATGTTGATGGATATGATGGCGGCGATCACCAGGAAGCGCAGTAAGTGTTTTTTCATGGGAATCCCTCATTTTATGTGGATGAATTATAAATAAGATAATTCTGATGCATTATTGTTACTGGCAGCAATCAAAAATATTATTCAGGTATAGCATATGCGAAAAAAGTGTTTCTCGCAGAGTCATAGAGTCGCGGAGAAGAATAAAAAATAATCAAGTTTTATGTATTTAAAAAAAGCCAAACATAAAATACTCTGCGTCTCAGGGCCTCAGCGAGAAAAATTCTTTGTTGAACCTACCCCGGGTAATGCCTCGCCAGGTCTTCGAGGGTGTCCCGGGACCTGATCAGCACATCGTCGCCGCCTGCGGTGATGAGCACTTCCGCGGGCCGGAGCCGGCAGTTGTAGTTCGACGCCATAACCATGCCGTAGGCCCCGGCGTCCAGGATCCCGAGAATGTCGCCTTCCATCAGCGGCGGCAGCATCCGGTCCTTGGCGATGATGTCCCCGGTCTCGCAGATGTTACCCACGACCGTCACCTGGGCCATGGGGGCGCTCTCCCTCGGGGTGTCAGAGTAAACCTCGATGTCGTGGTGGGCGTCGTACATGGCCCGCCGGATAAGGACGTTGAAGCCGATGTCCGTGCCCGCGTAGCTCCGACCGCCGTTGACCTTCAGGGCGTGGACCGTGCCGAGAAGCAGGCCGCATTCGGCCACGGTGTAGCGCCCCGGCTCGATCTTGATTGTTATCCGCCTCCCGGTTTTTTCCACCCATTCCTCCACGGCTTTTTGAAGTCGTTTCCCGACATGGGAGAGGTCAAGCCTCTTCTCGCCGTTCTCCTTGTGGTAGGGGATGCCGAAGCCGCCGCCGAAATCGAGAAATTCGATCTCGGGGAAATCCTCCGCGAAGGAGAAAAGGAACCGCGCCGCCTCGATATATTCGTCGCCGGTCATGAACAGGGACCCGATGTGCTGGTTCAGTCCCGCGAGGCGCAGGTCGTGGCGCCCGAGGGCGGCGCGGAGCTCGCCGGCGAAGCGTGGGTCCACGCCGAACTTTGTGTTCGTCCCCGCGGTGACGACCTTTTCATGGTGGCCCGCGCCGATGCCGGGGTTTATCCGCACCGCGACCCGGCCGCCCCGGTTCAGCCGTCCGAGACGCTCCAGCTGCGAAATCGAATCCACGCTCACCAGGATGCCGGCGTCGACGGCGTAGCGGATCTCCTCGTCGGACACGTTGTTGCAGATAAAGAGAATGTCCTCCGGCCTGAACCCGGCTTTCAGCTCAAGGAATATCTCGCCGGGCGACATGGCGTCGACGTACAGGCCTTCCTCGCGGATGATCTTGAGGATGGCTGGGTTGGTATTGGCCTTGGCGGAGTAGTTCACGGCGAAGGCCGGGTAGTCGATGAGCCGCTTCATCTCCCTGCAGCGGCTCCGCAGCATGTTCTCGTTGTACACGTACAGGGGGCTTCCATATTTTTCAACCAGCGAAAGAGGCGTCGCCCTGCCGAAGAAGTCCTGTTCCCGTGTCCAGATCTCGTGGATGTAAGCAAAATCGTTATTCATCTCGGTCCTGCCGGATAATACGTTATTTCTCCGTTGTTTGCGGTTATACCATGGATGGTGGTGGAGATTATATCATGGCAGATAACATGACAAGTAGAAAAAACTTAATCTTGTCATTGCGAGTAAACAAAAAAGATTGTTCTCGCGGAGACGCAGAGCCGCGGAGAACTTTGATACACTACTTTTCCTGATTTGTTATTTCGAACCCTTCGACAAGCTCAGGACAGGCCCCGCTTCGCGGGGTGAGAAATCTTGAATTTAATATAGACTGTTATGATTTCTCCTCATCCCGGAATACCGGGATTCGTTGAAATGACAGTTTTACCACTCTGCGCCTCGGCGTCTCTGCGAGAGACATTCCCTGTATCTGAAAATAAAAATATTCCTTCCACGGGAGGGATTCTCATTAATTTCAATGAATACAAGAAAAACATTTTAATTTTACCGCATCTTTGCTATATTTTAATACAAGATCACGTCGCTTTGCCTGCGATGACAGGATAAATTTACACCGCTAAGGAGGTCGCCATGGACGTGCAAGAAGCCATTCAAAAACGCCGGGCCTACCGGGCCCTGGGGCCTGTTGAAATAACCGATGATATCATCAGGGAGATGGCCACGGCCGCTCAGCTCATGCCCTCCTGTTTCAACAACCAGCCGTGGCGCTTTGTCTTTGCCCGGTCAAAGGAGGCCCTGGCGAAGATGCACGGATGCATGAACAAGGGAAACGAGTGGACCTTCAAGGCATCGGCCATTGTCGCGGCCTTCGCGAAAAGGGAAAACGACTGTCTCATCAAGGAGAGGGAGTTCTATCTCTTCGACCTGGGCCAGGCCGTGTCGGCCATGGTCCTCCGCGCCACGGAGCTCGGCCTGGTGGCCCATCCCATCGCCGGTTTCGACCCCGGGAAGGTGAGGCAGGCCCTCGGCATCCCCGATGAGTACATGGTCCTCACGCTGGTCATCGTGGGAAAAAAATCGGACGATACAAGCTCCCTCACGGAGTGGCAGCTGGGCCAGGAGCCGCAGCGGCCGCCCCGTCTTCCCCTGGATACGATCTGCGCCGTCGACGCGTTCAATGAGAAAATGAACGCAAAGGTGGAGCGATAAAAATGAAAATTATGGAACGCGGACGGATAACAATCCCCAAGAAAATAAGGGATAAGTATGGGCTGAAGCCCGATACTGAGGTTGACATTTTTCCAGTCGAGGAGGGCATCCTTATCGTCAAGAGTATCTTGCAGAAAAGCCCGTTCAATGAAGTATATGGAATATTGAAAAAAAAGCGTGACAGCGATGGCCTTGTCGATAAGATGAGGGGCGGATAATAGAAGCGAATTAAACAGGAATTCGTCGGTGACAATTTTGCGATAAGCTTAGTACGTCTTCCATAACGTCAGGGCCTTGTAGCTTGGCCTGAACCCGAATTCCTTCAACACGCCGCAGTATTCGCTGTCAATGGCTGGAAGGCCGTTGATCTTCTCCACGTTAAGAGGATTCACAGGATTGAATCCGCGGGTAAGGATTGCCTTGTATATGCCAAGGGCCTCCTGGAGCCGCGGATGGTCCGGCGGTATATGGATGCGGAGGTCCTTGCCGCTTTTTTGGAGTTCCATCACGATGCGTTTCCCAATGCACACGATATGGTTGAACACGGCCCGCCGAGGCATTGTGCCCTTCAGGCCCTCGATGGCGATGCCGCAGAGTGAGGCAGGGTCCCGGGCGTTCAGCCAGTAGAGAAGGTCTTCGTCGAGGCCCTCCCGGAGAATCCGGAAGGCCTCGGGAGAGATGAACTGCGCCCCCGGAATTCCCTCGAAAAAATATCCGCTCATGATCTCGCCTGAGAGCTCCATGAGGCGGAGCACCGGGAACATCTTTTTCCACCGCATGGCCGGGGCCTCGCTCTCCAGGAGCTCGCGGAAGAGGACGCCGTAGCGGTCGAAGAGGGACCGGGCGCGGTCCCGGTCCGTTTCCTGGCGGTCGATCCCGTCGAGCTCCGCCTGCTCCGTGTCCAGCATCCTCCAGCTTTCCTGTACCGGTCTGGTCGCCGCCCATCTGCTCATGCCCGCGCGGCGTCCCGGTACGCGCAGGGGTTGGACATTCTCCAGGCCGGCCGGCACGAAGTCGTTCTGGATTCCCTTGCGCAAGGCTTCCATTGAGTCGTTGACGACCGTTCCCTTCCAGGCGAGCTCCCAGAGGACCCGGGCCGCTTCCCCGGTATTCGCCGACATGTGGCCCGCTATGTCGAAAAGATTGTAGCGGCCTCGCCGGTCCGGGAATATCCGCAATGCCCGCTCGATCTCTTTCCGGCCCGGCTCGATGAAGAGCCGCGCCTCGTCCTCAAGGACAAAGGTGACCGTTTTTTTCCCGGCGCCGACCCATTTCAGCGGGGTGGTATGGAGCAGGGAGTCGAGCCATTCCGTCCGGTAATCCCTCATCCGCGCCGGCAGGATCGCTTCCTCCCAGAGGTGCGCCGGCGCCGGGTAACCGAAGAGCTTCTCCATCCGCTTCTGCATATCTTCCATGGTCTCGCCCGGCCGCGCAGCGCCCTGGTGGGACGCCAGGAAGAGCTGCAGGTATTCCGGACCGAGGGCTTTAAAGGATGGCTGGCGGTCCTGACGCGCCATCCTGAGAAGGCGCTCCAGGTTGTCGGTATAGCAGACTTCCTCCGAGTCGCTCCCTTCAATGATCGCGTCGACTATGATGCGCCGCTCCTCCGCGAGGCGCTCCAGGAGGTCCTCCAGGTCGCCTCCCCGTATGCCGAGGGATTCCGTTATCCGCTCCCGCCTGAGGGGCCCGTAGTAGGAGAGCCACTGGGCCAGGAAGTCAGCCCTGTCCATTTCGCTTTCAACGGCTGAGGTGCCGGCCCCAGGGGATATGGCGCCGCCGTCATCGGCCATGCCGAAGAGGCTGCGGATGAGGGGGACGTTCTCAAGGGCCGCCCGGTGGGTGACGGTGCTTCCCGGAAGTATAATAGTAGAGATTTTTTCTGATATTGCAGGCGGGAGCTCCGCAGGGAAATCGGGAGAATCCCGCCGGCACGCCGCCGCCAGCCTGTCCCACTCGTCAAGGGGAATGAGGAGACGCTCCTTGAGCCAATCCAGGAGCTCCGCCGGACTCGACGGCGCGTACCCGGCCCTGAGGCGCTGGAGCCTGCTCTCCAGGTCGGCCGCGAGGCGCGCCGGTATCCGGGGCCGGAGCCGCGACGAGTGAAGGACCTCGTCCAGTATCGCCTGGCTCAGGTTCGACTGACCGCGGCCCTCCGGGGCGTCGTCCTGGTACATGTACTTGTTGGTCTGACGCCAGATGAGGCTGCCGCAGAAGGGGGAAGGCGCGCTGTTGGTCGTCTCCGTGAACTCGATCCGTCCAGCGGCCGCCTCGTCGAGGAGGATTTTAAGGCTCTCCAGGTCGAAGTCGTCCTGGAGGCATTCCCGCCATGTCTCGAGGAGGATGGGGAAGTCCGGATAGGCCATGACCGTCTCCAGGAGCTTCCGCGACCTGAGCCTGTTCAGCCAGAGGGGATACCTCTTCTTAAATGTGGCCCGCGGAAGGAGGAGGGCCCGGGCCGCGTTTATCCTGAACCGCGCGCCGAAGAAGCCGGAGCTTTCCATGCGCTTCCTCAGCAGCTCCTCCAGGTTTTCCGCCGTGACCAGGCTCAGCGCCTCCCTGATTGAAACATCGCCGGTGAGTATGAGAAGGATATTGGCGTCGCTGACGAATATCTCCAGGGGCGTGTGATAGCGCTCCTCCCAGGCGGCGGCCAGGGCCATGGCATAGGGGCGGTT
This sequence comes from Spirochaetota bacterium, assembly GCA_017999915.1. NCBI lineage: Bacteria > Pseudomonadati > Spirochaetota > Spirochaetota bacterium. The sequence continues at coordinate 209,672 of JAGNKX010000005.1, read as the reverse complement.
CACGCGGCCGCCCCAGAAGGTGTGAAGGACCGTTTCCGTGCTGTCCGATGCGCCGCTCCCGTCGTGGTAATGCTCGATCACGACGCGGCCCCGGTGGGGCAGCTTCCCGCCGGAGGCCGCTTTCTGGCGCTGGAGAAAATCCGCCAGGGAAGCGGCCGCGTTTTCGTCCATAGAATATACGTGCCGGAGGCGGTCAATGAAGCCTTCGGGGTCGCCAAGGCCCTCGTCCGCCTCTTTCAGGAAGGACAGGATCTTTTCGGAGTAGTAGAAGTCGCGGTCCCGCTCCTCGGCCTTCCAGAAGGGGAGCATTCCCGCCGTTCCCCGGAGGGGGACCACCTCCACGTCGTTGTGCGTTATGTTCTGGATGCGCCAGCCCTGGGTTCCCAGGGTGAAGGTGTCGCCGATCTTCCGCTCCCACACGAACTCCTCGTCGAGCTCGCCGATCTTCGAGCCCGCGCCCTGGACGCGCATGTCGTAATAGCCCCGGTCCGGGATGGTGCCGCCGGAGGTGTATATGATATAGGCCGCGCCGGCGCGGGCGGCGACCGTGTTGTCGAGGCGGTCGATGGAGACGCGTTGGGACAGCTCCTTCAGCCTGCTGTCGGCGTATCTTCCGGCGAGCATCTCCAGGACGAGGCCGTACTGATTCCGCGAAAGGTTATGATAGGGATGGCAGGTTTTCAGAAAATTATACAGGTCGTCGATGTTCCATGTCTCGGCCGCGGTCATCGACACGATGACCTGCGCCAGGATATCCAGGGGGCATTCTACCGGCCGCACCGGCTCTATCCCGCGCTCGTCGACGCACCGGGCCATGACCGCGGCCGTGAGGAGGTCCATGCCGTGGGTGGGGAAGATCCTCCCCGCGCTCCTTTCGCCCACGCCGTGGCCGGCCCGTCCGAGGCGCTGGAGGCATGAGGATATGGAGAAGGGCGTCTGCACCAGGATGACCTCGTCGAGGTCGCCGATATCGATGCCGAGCTCCAGTGAGCTCGTCGCCACGATGGCCTTCAGCTCGCCCCGCTTCATCCGCTCCTCCACCTCGAGGCGTATCTCGCGGGCGATGGACCCGTGATGCGAATAGGCGATGATCTCCCCTTCGTCCTCGTTCAGGTAGCGCGCCATCTTTTCCGCCACCCTGCGGCTGTTGGCGAAGAAAAGCGTCGACCGGTTGCCCCTGATCGTTTCCTTCATGCGGCGCGAAAGGACCTGCCACCAGGTGTCATCCTCGCCGTCGTCCCCGGGCCGCTCCGGGTATTCGATGGAGAGCGCGTAGGACTTCGTGTCCTCGGCGCGGAGTATCGTGACAGGGCGCTTCTCGTAGCGGGGGCCGGTCGCTCCGGATACCAGCCGGAAGCCGCCGATGAAATCAGCCACGGTCTCCAGGGGGCGCACCGTGGCCGAAAGAGCTATGCGCTGGAACTCTCCGCTTATGAGGGTAAGGCGCTCCACCGCGGTCATGAGGTGGGTGCCCCGCTTCGTGCCTGCCAGGGCGTGGATCTCGTCCAGTATGACCGTCGTGATCCCCCGGAAGAGAGCCCTGCCGCTGCCGCTGGTGACCATGATGTTCAGGCTTTCCGGCGTGGTAATGAGGATCTCCGGCGGGTGCCGGTACAGGAGGCGCCGCTCCTCCGGGGGCGTGTCGCCGCTCCGTGTCATCACCCCGATGGGCGGAAGGACCGCGCCGTTTTTCCCGAAGTGCTCCCTGAGGCCTTCCAGCGGGATCGTCAGGTTTTTCCTGATGTCGTTGTTGAGGGCCTTGTGGGGAGAGATGTAGAGCACGCGCGGCGCTCCGCCCTGCCAGGCTCCTGCCGCAAGCTGGTTCAGGGCCCAGAGAAAGGCGGCCAGTGTCTTGCCGCTTCCCGTGGGAGCGGTGGCGAGGACATGGGACCCGGCGGCGATCTCCGTCCACGCCTGAGTCTGGATCCCCGTCGGCTCACCCAGTGTCTCCCTGAACCAGCGGGCCACCAGGGGATGGAACAACTCCAGAGCATTATCCATGGTTATCATCACCTCGTCAGCTTCCATTATAAAGAGTATAACGGATAAGACTATCCTGTGTTAATAAAAAAAAGAGATCAAGGCAAGAATATTTTAATCTCATAAGAAATGATGGGTGCAGTATCTTTTTTGGGGTATGGAGCCATCCCGGCGAGGTCGCTCACGGGCATCCATGCCCTCCGCGACACTCCTGCCATCCTAGCAGTAGCAGCGACATGGATGTCGCCGATTCCGCCGAGTCAACATGGTGCGCTGGCCAGGAGGGCCGAGTGCAGAGCCGCGACAGGATGTCGCATTTGGCTCTGCTTATACGAGGCGGACGAGCGGGATGGCCCATGCCCCCTAATTTATGACTGCTACCAGAACTGATATCCATCCAAAATAAATATTTTACTTGCCTTATTAATGCGCAAAATGTAGATGTACCAACCATGTTTTTTAAAGGCTCATCATTTTAAGAATTCAATAGTATTGCAATGTTCGGTTATTTCGAGTACATATTCCTCTTCCTGCCGCCGGTTATCGCGGTGTATTTTATTATTAATCGCAGCGGATATACCGATGCGGGCAGGATATTTCTTCTTGGGGCGAGCCTCTGCTTTTACGGACTCTGGAACGTCATCTACCTGCCGCTACTCCTGCTCTCCATCGTGGCGAACTTTTACATAGCCAGGGCAATGACGAACCCGGCCGGCTTCCTTATCAGGATCCCGAAAAAGGCCATCGTTGCCGTGGGAATATGCCTCAACGTGGGGCTCCTCGGCTACCTGAAGTACAGCGATTTTCTCATCCAGAACGTGAATATGGTCCTCGGGTCGGGCATCGGCCTCCTGAAGATCGCCGTGCCATTGGGCATCAGCTATTACACCCTGTCCCAGGTGGCCTTCCTGGTGGACACCTACCGCGGAAGGATCGGCAAAAACCCATTCATTCCCTACGCCCTCTTCGTTTCGTTCTTCCCGAAGGTCAGCCAGGGACCCATCGCGCTCCAGTTCGAGATGGTGCCGCAGTTCATGGACCGGGAGAAATCGAGGTTCAATCCCGAGAATTTCGCCCGGGGTCTCTTCCTGATAGCCCTGGGATTCTTCAAGAAGCTGGTCCTGGCCGACAACCTCGGCGTGTGGGCCACCCAGGGCTTCGACGTCGCGCCGGTGCTTCCCCTGCTGGAGGCCTGGTTTACGGCCCTTTCCTTCTGTTTCCAGATCTATTTCGACTTCAGCGGCTATACCGACATTGCCATCGGCGCGGGGCTCCTGTTCAATATTCGCGTGCCGGACAACTTTCTCTCGCCCTACAAGTCCCTGAGCTTCCAGGAACTGTGGCGGCGGTGGCACATCACCCTGGGAAGGTTTCTCAGGGAGTATATCTACATCCCCCTGGGCGGAAACCGCAATGGCGAGTTCCGGACCTATGTTAACCTCGTGATAACCTTCATCATCAGCGGTTTCTGGCACGGCCCCACCTGGAACTATGTCCTCTGGGGGGCGCTCAACGGACTGGGCCTCATAATACACCGCGCCTGGAGAAAGACCGGCCTGGGCATGCACTGGTTCCTGGCCTGGTTCCTTACCTTCATGTACTGGAACTTCACGGCCATCATGTGGCGGGCCACCTCGGTCAAGGCCGCGCTGAAGGTCCTGGGCGGCATGATCGGCCTCGACGGAGTGATACTGCCGGCGTCATTCGAGAAATGCGGGTTCCTGAGGTCGCTGGGAATCCAGTTCGGGCCGTGGCTGGGGCAGCTCGGCGACAAGCAATACTATTACATATTCCTGATCATAGCGTCCGGAACGATCATTTTCTTTACGAAGAATTCCATCGAGCTGTCGGAGCGGCTCAAGCCGAACCTGAAATGGGCCCTGTACACGGCGCTGCTCTTCGGGATCAGCATCATCCACCTGACCCAGGTGAGCCAATTCATTTACGCGAACTTTTGAGGACCATGAAGACACCCTATACGAAATGGATCATACTGACGCTGCTCCTCTCCCTCGTGATACCGGGCATCGTGGCCGGCATTAACGGCTTCATGGACCCGCTCTGGTACTGCAACACCTCCCACCGGTTCAACCAGAAGCAGGAGGACTTCAACGAGCGCCAGCAGAAGACGAACTACATAACCTACCACGACTTCGACTACGACGGCATCATCGTGGGCAGCAGCACGAGCACCAACCTGGACCAGCACTCATTCAGGGGGATCAGGGTGTACAATTACGCCATCAACGCGCTGCAGCCCCTGGAATTCAAACCCTATATCGCCTACGCGAGGAAGCGAAACGGCAAACCCTTTAAATACATCTTTATCGGGTTCGATTTCCTCCTGGCCAGCACCCTCGGCCCGCCTCCCTTCGACCCGGAAAAGATCTTCGAGGACACTAACAGCCCCCTGTACCGGGTCAAGACGCTGATCAGCCTGGACACCCTCAAGTTCTCCAGGAAGAATTTCATCAATGCCGGCAGCAACCGCCACGTGTACTACGACCGGAACAATGTCAAGCGCACGACCCAACTGAACCCGGAGGAGGCGAAAGCCAACATCGCGGCGCTGCTGCAGCACGCCCTCAATTCGCCCTTTCCCTATTCGTTCAACAATTACAAGTACAACGAGAGCTATAGATCAATTCTGCAGTCGATCCGCGACGACAACCCCGGCGCCGTCATCGTCTCCTTCACCACGCCGGTCATACAGCAGCTCCTCGTGGAGATCGTCCGCCACAACCTGCTGGACGAATACGAGCGGTGGATCAGGGAGGTCGTCGAGGTCAATGGCGAGTGCTATCATTTCATGTTCCCCAACACCCTCTCGAGGGACGAGCTGAAGTACTTCAACGATCCGAACCACTACTACCCCTTCGTGGCGGACATGATGATCGACGCCATGTACAACAAAAAGGCCGAGGGGGACACCGATATCTGCATGCGCATCACCAGGAAGAACCTTGAGGAGAAGATCCTCCTTCTCCGGAGGCTCATGCTGGAGGCGGCGGCCGCCGCGAAGAAGTGATCCGGCAGCGGCCGTTGACGGCGTTACGGTAAGCTTCGGGCCCTATTATGTAAAGGAGATCGCCCTATGCCGGAATACCGGGTCAGCGTCATGAAGGGAATGTATATTTTCCTGGCCTTCATGGTTTATTTTTTTCTGCTCCTTTTGACATTACTGCCTTTTTTAAAATACACTTTTTCCATCAATCCCGCCCTGTACTGGTTCATCACGGGATATGCCCTGTTTGTCCCGCTGTTTGTCTGCGCCGTCGCATTGGTAAGACTCGAAGGGAACTCCGCTCCGAAAGAGATAGTGAAGGCTTTGCATCTCAAATCCTTTTCAAAAAAAGACTGGGCCTATTCGATCGCGGGTCTTCTGCTGGTTTTCATTTTCACCGGAATGATCTTCGGCGTATCCGCCCTGTTGAATAAATATTTCGGCCTGCGGCCGTTATCAACAATGCCATGGTTCATGGAATTTAAACCGTTCCAGGGAGCTGAAAAGCTGCTGCTGCTGGCCTGGCTGCCAATGTTCTTCTTTAATATAGCAGGGGAAGAGCTGCTGTGGCGCGGATACATACAGGCGAGACTTTCCGGAAATCATACCTGGGCCCTCTGTTCGCTCCTGTGGCTGGTCTTCCACCTTCCCTTCGGACTGGACCTGATGATCATGGTCGTCCCTGCTATCATCATTATCCCCTATGTGTTTCACAAGACGCGGAACAGCCTCACCGGCATCTTCATCCATGGATTGTATAACGGGCCGGTCTTCGTGCTCCTTTCGCTGGGACTGATGAAGCAATAGGCGCGGATGGCGGCGGGGAAAATGAACAGGTGGCAGACCGGGAAGGGAACGACAATCCGCCGCGTCATCGGCGGGCGGAGCAATGTCTTTTTAATATCGAAAAACGGCCGCTTTATACTGGTCGATACGGGCACGGCGCATAATCTCCAGCGCCTCGAAAAGCGGCTTTATGCCCTTTCAGTCACGGCCGAAAATCTGTCGGCGCTGATACTGACCCATGTTCACTTTGACCATGTCGGGAATGCCGCCAGGATCAGGGAGAAATACGGGGTGAAGATCATCGTCCATGAGAGGGAGGCGGCCCTGCTGGAATCGGGAAGGAACGCGCCCCTTGACGGGGCTTTTCCTGTGACGCGATGGCTCTACAGGCTTGCCCATGGCGAAAGCATATTGAATGGAATGACCTTCAACCCATTGCGATGGGACATCGCCGTTCAGGGCCGCTGCGATCTGGGCGAATTCGGCTTTGACGCTTGCATTCTGCCCACGCCGGGCCATACGGTTGGCTCACAGAGTGTGATAGTGGATGATGAGATCGCCATAGTGGGGGACGCCCTTTTCGGCGTGTTCCCCGGCTCGGTCTACCCCCCCTGGGCTGCCGATGCGGATCTGATGATTAAAAGCTGGAAGATTCTGCTCGACACAGGGTGCCGATTGTTCCATCCCTCCCATGGCAGGCCCAGGGACAGGGAAACGCTGCTGGGGCAGTATAAGAAGCATTCTGCGCGATTGAAGAAATGAAATGGTTATGACAAGAAACCCCTCATAAAAGAGGGGTTTCTTGCCGTGCAATTGCAGTAAATTACTTATTTACTGGTATTTCACCAGGACGCTGTTCAGCTCAAGCGCCGCGGTGCCATTAACGGATTGAGTTCCGAATGTATAGGTGCCTGTATCGGATATCTGCCCGCCGGCAAAGAGGCCCATGGGTCCGCTGACAACGCCATAGAAATATGATTTTGCTGATCCGGCTGATATTGATTTTGCCCAGAGGGCATTGCCGCTGGTATCGTATTTCACCAGGACAGGATTGTCCTCGATCGTTGTGCCGGTAACGGATTTGGTGCCGAACGTGAAGGCCGTGGTGCCCATAATTTGTCTGGCCGCATAGACGCCATCGCTACCAGCGAAAACGGAATTGATGATTGAGTTGCTCGATCCGGCCGCCACCGATTTTGCCCAGACCGCGTCGCCGCTCGTATTGTATTTTACGAGCACCGCATTAAAACCTGAAAATGTTCCATTCACAGATTGAGTGCCGAAGGTGTAGGTCCCGGTATTGTTGATGTATCCAGCAGCATATATCCCGTCACTTCCCACGGAAACCGAATTTAGGTACGAGTCGTTCGAACCTGCCGAAACCGATTTTGCCCAGAGGGCATTGCCGCTGGTGTCGTATTTCACCAGCACCGTGTTAAAGGAGCTGTAGGTGCCTAAGACAGATTGACTGTCGAATGAAAAAGCAACGGTGCCCCTTATAAATCCGGCCGCATAGATTCCGTCGCTTCCTGCTGAAACGGCGTTGAAACCTGAACGATTAGGACCGGTAGTAACTGATTTTGCCCAGATCGCGTTGCCATTCGTATCATATTTTACAATAACCGCGTTTTTATGTGCAGCCCATTTGCCGGTTACCGATTGATCGCCGAATTTATATTCAGTGTTTCCCCAAATCGTACCTGCAGCATAGATGCCATCGCTTCCTATTGTGACAGAATTGAACTCGGAGCTGTTTAAACCTGCCGAGACCGATTTTGCCCAGATCGCGTTGCCATTCGTATCATATTTTACAATAACCACATTGCTGCCGGAATACATCCCGGCTACGTTTACAGTGCCGAATTTGTAGTTGGTGGTAGATTGAATAATCCCTACTGCATAGATGCCGTCGCTTCCTGCTTTGACACAGTTAAATAAGGATTCTTGGTCCGATGCCGGTCCATCGGAGATCGATTTAGCCCAGATCGCGTTGCCGGCTGTGTCATATTTGACCAGTACCGGATTATAGCTGTTGCTGCTTATACCGGTCACATTTTGAGTTCCGAAAGTGTAGGTCGAGTTACTGTTAATAATCCCCGCCGCATAAATGCCGTCGCTTCCAATCGAAACGGATTTTATCCCTGATTCGGATGTTCCCGCCGATACGGATCTGGCCCAGACCGCGTCGCCGGTAAAGTTTGGCTGTAAAAATAAAAGAAGCGAAAGTAGCTTGTTCTTGTCGTCTTTTTTATTGGTGTCGCAGTTCAAGAAAAGAGCGGTGAGCAGCAATGATACAATAAGAGTAATACTTTTCTTCATTGAATCCCCCTGTATATTATTTTTATATAGTGGATACCGGTGATGCCTTGTATCTATGGAAATTTTCTTGAAAATATCAGTTTAAGTCAATCTCTTTTGAGAAATGATGAAGAAGTGAAATCTATATATTTTTCAAAGAAAGTATAGTTTTTGCCGGGTGATTATTTTTTGCGTCGCACTATGCACCGTTCGTCCTCATCCCCTTGACGGAGCCGCCCTGTTTTTGAGTGCCCCGATAAAATGCTTGCAAATTTCCTCAAAATGCCTTTAATAAACAAAGAGGCGTCTGCGGAAGTATTTTTCGCCGCAAAGAGATTCAAAGACATATCCCATTCCCGTCCTGCGAGGTGTTTTATGGAAATAACAATGCCCTGGGGCTCCGGTTCACTATCATTGGATCTTCCGGACACGTGGAACGTCATCATGCCCGGGCGAGGGCAGGGCGGCGGCAGGATAAAAGGGGACGAGCTTTCCCTGGTTAAGGAGTCGCTGCGGAAGCCCGTAGGCGCGAAGCCGCTGGCCGCGCGAAAGCTCAGGGGCAAGAAGATCGTTATCATCGTCGACGACAATACCCGGCCCACGCCGACCCACAAGTTTTTCCACCTGGTCCTCGATTCCCTGAAGAAGGCCGGCGCCTCCCTGAAGGGCGTCACGGTCATTCCCGCCCTGGGGGTCCATACCGCCATGACCGAACAGGAGATGGCGGCGAAGGTCGGCCCGAAAAACCTGAAGCTGGTCCGGTGGGAGAACCATAACGCCTTCGACCTGAAGGCCTGCCACTACTTCGGCACCACGACCCGCAAGACCCCGGTCTATCTCAATAAAAATCTTAAAGATGCGGACCTCGTTGTGCTCATCGGCCTGGTGGAGCCGCACCTCTGGGCCGGCTTCGGCGGCGGCATGAAGAACATCCTTCCCGGCGTGGCCTACGCCGAGACCATCGGCCTGCACCACGAGATCATCGCGGAGCCGCCGTACCGCTTCAACCGCGTCGCCATGATGCCGGAGGAGAACTCCTTCAGGCAGGACCTGGAGGAGGTCCGGTCCATGATCGGCGCCGATATCTTCTGCCTGAACGTGGTCGTCGAGCACGGCGGCCGCGTCATCGCCTCCTTCGCCGGGGATCCCATTGAGGCGCACCGGCGGTGCATAGATTACAACCGCCGTGAAAGCGGCCTCCGCGTCGAGCGGCAGGTGGACGGCATCATCGTCAATTCCTTCCCCATGGACATCAACTTCAAGCAGGGAATGAAATGCGTCGGGAATTCCCTCCCGGCCCTGAGGCCCGGCGGCGTCATCATGGGGTTCCTGAAGGCCGAGCGCGGCCTCGACGATATCAAGCCGCCGGATAAGCGGCTGCCCCTGCCGATGCTCAAGGCGCTTCTCCGCCTCCTGGGGCCGGCCCGGGTCCGCGGCTTCCTTGACAGGGTGAGGAAGGGCCTTCCGGTGGAGGATAAATTCCTGCTCTATTATTCAATGCAGCTGATGCGCCAGTATGATCTCTTCTTCTTCGTTCCGTCGCTGAGCGACGAGGAAGCAAAGGCCGTGAGCATGTTCGTGAAGTGCCAGGACCCGGCCGAGGTCGTCGGCCGCGCCATGAAAAAGCTCGGGAAAAACGCCACGGTGGCGGTGTTCCCCGAGGGCGGAGCGACATTCGCCATGGTGGGGGAAGGGCCTGGATCCATGCAGGGCCGATAATGACCCTGTTATGAAATTAGTTTGCGATTATTTGTTTATTGAAGATAAAGGATAAATAAGGAGTCCGGTTATGGCGGCGCTGGAATGGGATAAACGACTGGAAACCGGCATCGAGGAGATCGACAGCCAGCACCGGGAGCTTTTTAAAAGGATCGATGCCCTGGAGCTGTCGATTTACAGTAATAAGTCGAAAGTCGAGATGGTGATGATGCTTGAATACCTCGAATCATATGTCGAGAAGCATTTCGACGCGGAGGAAGGTCTTATGGTCCGCGCCGTCTACCCGGGCCTCGACATGCACCGCAGAGAACATGAGGTATTTCGCCGGAAATACGCGAAAATAATGAATGAATACAGGGCCAGGGGCGCTGATTCATACCTGGCGCTGGACGTGGACAAGGAGGTCCGGAAGTGGTGGGAAAACCATATCTTGAAATCGGACATGGTGTTCGTCCCCCATCTTAAGGACAAGAAATAGGGAGCGGCTCGAGCATCACCTGATGGAAATGGACGCGGCCTACGTGCCCTATTGCGGGGGATATCGTCCCGACTGACGGGATGGGGAGACGCGGTCATCGCGGCTAAAATCAGCTACTGGATCTTCTTCAGGTTCTTCTTGAAGTTCTTAAAATTCCGGATATAGTGCTCAGCCGCGTCGAGCATTTCGTCGATCTGCTCCGGCGTCACGGGACGCGCGACCTTCGCCGGCGCCCCCAGCACCACGGAGTTGTCCGGGATAACGCTCTTCTCCAGCACCAGGGCGCCGGCGCCCACCAGGCAGTTCTTTCCTATGACCGCCCCGTTCAGCACCACCGCGTTGATCCCGATGAGGGAGTTGTCGCCGACGGTGCAGCTGTGGAGCATGGCCTTGTGGGCCACGGTGACGCCCCGGCCGATCACCAGGTCGTTTTCACTGTCGCAGTGGAGCACGGCGCCGTCCTGGATATTCGAGCTCTCGCCGATAACTATCACGCCGTCATCGGCCCGCACCACGGCGTTGAACCAGACGCTGGCGTTGTTGCCGATGCGCACCGATCCGACCACCACGGCCGTTTCCGCGATGAAGCAGTCGTCTCCCTCGATGATTATCCTCCGGTCGCCCAGGTCGTATTTCATGGCCTCGTCATCCTGTCTCAGCTTTTATGAGCGCCGCGGTCCAGGAGCCTCCTGAATTCCGGCGTAAAATTTCCTTCGGACACGCTGGCCACGGGCCCCGTCATGGCAACCGACCAGTCGCCGCCTATCTCTATCGAAAGGGGCCCGCCCGGCATGAGCACCGTGACGCTGCCGTCAACCAGCCCGAGGCGGCGGCAGGCGCAGGCGGCCGCGCAGCTGCTGCTGCCCGACGCGAGGGTGTAGCCGGCGCCGCGCTCCCAGATCTCTATTCGCAGGGTCCGGCGGTCAATCACCTTCGCCAGCTGCATGTTGATGCGGTTGGGGAAGAGGGGATGACGCTCGATGAGTGGGCCGATGTCGCAGGCAAGGCCTTTGGATATGTCGTCCAGGGGAATCACGCAGTGGGGGTTTCCCACGGATACGCAGGTCATTCGGAATGTTCTTCCTTTTACTTCAATCGCCTCGTTGATCACCTCGCGGCGCGGCCCCGCCGCCGGGATTTTTTCGCTGTCAAAGGCGCAGGTACCCATGTTGACCCGGATGCCGTATGTTCCCGTATCCAGCACCCGCGCCGTGATGGGCCCGCCGAGGGTGTCGAAGGCGGCGGTGTCCCCCCTGATATGGCCGTGCTCATGGAGGTGGCGCGTGAAGATCCTCGCGCCGTTTCCGCTCTTTTCCGCCTCGCTGCCGTCGGGATTGAATATCCGCACGCTGATGGAACCGTTGTCAAAGAACGGGCCGTGGAGGATCCCGTCCGATCCGATGCCGAGATTGCGGTCGCAGATGAGGATGATATTTTCCGGCGTGAGGGACACATCGTTCCTGCCCGGGTCGATGACGATATAATCGTTGCCCAATCCGTGGTATTTATAGAAATCCATGATGATGGTCCCTTGATGAAAGTATATTCCCCGCGACGGTCACGGTCAATTATCTTTGGTGTCGTCTCTGGCAGTCTTGACGCCGTTCATGTCCTCCAGGGCACGCATGACGGTGTCATAGTCGTTCGCCGCGTTCCAGAAGAGGTAGCCCTTTGCGCCCGATTCATCGGTGGCCTTGATCTGCGTCTTGATATACTGGCTGTTGTAGTTGGAAACGCGCCACCGGAAGGCCTGGAGCCACGGCCGCACGATGGCATTCTTCCCGGCCAGGGCGATCACCTTCTGGCAGCCGCTGTATATGAAGTAATAGGGGTTGTCGCCGGGCCTGGCGTATCCGTCGAAATCGTCGTTGAAGTGCGATGGATAGAGCATGGGCGATATGATATCGCAGTGCCTGGCCAGGAGCTCGATCCGCTGGCCGGTGCTGTTGATGTCCACCGTCTTGCCCCAGGCCACGACGCCGAAAATGTCGATGGACAGGCGCGACTTGCGAGCGGCAATGGCGTCGTGGGCCCGCTTCAGGAAATGGGTGATGGCCTGCTCGCGGGACATTTTGCCGAAATCGTATTTGAAGGCGATGTCGCCCTGGTTGCCCGTGGTGGGGAAGCGGATGTAGTCGAACTGGATTTCGTCCACGCCCAGCTCCGCCAGCTCCACGGCCATGGCGATATTGTAATCCTGCACTTTCCTGTTGGTCGGGTCGCACCATTTCTCCTTGGCGCCGGGGCTCCACGCGCCGCCGCCGCGCGACTGTATCGCCAGGGAGCGGTCCTTTTTCCGGAGGAGGTGGTCGTGGAACACCGCCATGCGGGCCACGGTGTAGAAGCCGTTTTCCTTCAGGGTGCGGATGAATTTTTCTATGTTGTCGATGGAGCGCTTTTCATGGGTATCCAGGCGCTGGACTTCCGGTACCCTGCTATAGTAGCTCAGGTCGCCGCCGATGTCCTTGGCGTCGAAGACGATGGTGTTGATGCCAAGCTCCCTGAAGCGGTCGAGGTTGCCCAGGATCTTGTTGCCGCCCAGGCTGGTGCCGGTGAAATAGAGGCCCCGGGCCGCGATCAGGGGAGGCATGACCTGGTTCCTCGGGTCGTGGCGCAGGGCCGGCGCCGACCCGGGTATCACCAGGGCGGTCCCGGCCGGCACGTCGCTTCCCCGCAGGCCGTTATAATCGCGGATCGCCGAGGCTAGGCTGGAGGCGCGGTAGTAATCGGTGTAGCCCACGGCCCCGGAGGCGATGTCGCCCAGGTCCTCGTCCTCGCCGCCGGCCCGGTACATGAGGAGGCTCCCGCTGTGGATGAAGCCCTCCGGCAGGTCGCGGTAGGTCCTCACCTGGGGACGGTAGGAGCGGTGGTCGACGATGGTGTAGGTCGGGCTCGACGGCATCAGCGTCTCCGCCGCCTCTATGTAAAAGCCGAGGATGCAGTCGTGGAGGTAGCGGACCATGTCCCAGTGGGTTATGACGCCGGCCGCCACGGTGCACGCGGCCAGTATGGCTACAATGATCTTGTTCAGGTTCTTGTTCATCGGGGGCCCCGTTCGCGGTACATGACATAATATTCGTTGTCTATTATCAATGATTTTTTCTGGGGGAGGATAATTATGTGAAGCTTCCATGATCTATTTGACGCGATTTGCATTCTCCTGAAACCGCCCGATGTATAAATTATTGATTGACTAATATTCCCCTCGACATCCATTTTCGATGGCGGGAATCTTGTTTGTTCCGGTCCGATCGGGCCGGCATGAACGGTTCCGGATGCAACAATATGCCGCGTAAACAGGCTGGCCGATGGCCCGATGACACCCGTTATGCCTGGAAAGCGCCATCACGAAAGGAAAGGACCCTGGACGCCCTATGGCATTTAATTCCGTAGATTTTCTCTTCATTTTTCTTCCCATCGTACTGGCGCTCAACACCGTTATAAAAAAGGAGTGGCGCAATCCCCTGTTGCTCGCGGCAAGCCTTGTCTTCTACGCCCTGGGAGAGAAATACTATGTGATCCTGCTGGTCGCCTCGGCGCTGATGAATTACGGCTTCGCCCGCATGATCGGCCGTAACGGCGGAAAGCCGCGCCTGGCAAGACGGATAATCACCGTCGCGATCATCGTCAACGTGGGAATGCTGGCCTTTTTCAAGTACACGGCCTTCATCGTCGCCAATCTCAACGCGGTGCTGCCGCTGATCGAGGTTTCACCGATCCTGATCAAGCCCCTGCACATCCCCATAGGGATATCCTTTTTTACGTTCCAGACACTGTCGTACCTCGTCGATGTCTATCGCCGGGACTCCCGGGCCAATGACAACCCCCTGGAGACATCACTCTATATAACAATGTTTCCGCAGATCGTGTCCGGTCCCATTATGAGGTATGATGTTATCGCCGGGCAGCTTGCGCGGAGGCAGATCACCCTTGACGGATTCACACAGGGGATACGGCGCTTCATCATCGGACTCGGGAAAAAAATGATAATAGCCACGGCCCTGGGCAATGTGGCGAACCAGGTCTTCGCCATCGCCCCGGATCTTCTCTCCTGCGAGGTCGCGTGGCTGGGCGTCATATGCTACACGTTCCAGCTCTTCTTTGATTTTTCAGGGTATACGGACATGGCCATCGGGGTCGCCGGCATGCTCGGTTTCACCCTGACGGAGAATTTCAATTATCCCTATATCTCGCAGTCGATGCGCGAATTCTGGCGGCGATGGCATATCACCCTGTCCGCCTGGTTCAGGGATTATGTATACATTCCCCTGGGCGGGAACCGGCAGTCCAAAGCCAACACTTTCATGAACATCATGATCGTATTTATCCTTACCGGTTTGTGGCACGGCGCCAACTGGACGTTCATCGTGTGGGGCCTCTGGCACGGCCTATTCCAGCTCGTGGAGAGGACGCGCCTCGGAGATATCATCAATAGAAGCGCCAGGCCCCTGCGCCATGGCTATGCCCTTCTGGTTGTCATGATCGGGTGGGTCTTCTTCAGATCGGCGGACATCGGAGGCGCCTTCACGTACCTGAAATCCATGGCCGGCTTCAACGGCCTTCACAATGGCAGCTATTTCCCCGCCATGTACCTGACCGGCGAGGTCATATTCGCCCTGGCCGCGGCCCTGCTTTTTTCCACGCCCATCGCGCCGTGGTTAGAAAACAGGATCAGGGAGGGCATATCGCGCATCGGCAATTCCGCCCTCGGCGCCGTTGCGAAACACGGCTTCGCCATCGGCGGATTGGCGCTGCTGCTTTCGATTTTTCTTTATTCCGTCATGGCCATGGCGGGGGGGACCTACAGCCCCTTCATATACTCGCGGTTCTGACGGTGTTCGGTATGAAAGACCAGGGGAGATCCGGCATAATGAGCATACCAAGGATATACAAGACCATATTGTGCGCCGTTTTCTGTATCGGCCTGGTCATCCCCGTCGGCTTCATGCCGGTTGAGAAAGGGCTCGATTTCAAGGATTTCCGGAAAAACTTTCTGTTCCGCAAAGACCTGATGAAGCTGAACAGCCTGATGAAAATAACGATCTTCAACGCGTCGCCGGTGAACTACGTCGTACCCGGAAAAGAGGGATGGCTTTTCCTGAAACCCGAAGCGGTCATGACAACGGAGCGTTTCCATGGCCCGGAGTGCGAGATCGATGATCACAGGGGCATGGCCCCCCTGAGCGGCGCGCAGACGGAGAGGATCAGGGCCTATCTCTCGGAGGCGTCGTCGCTGCTGAAGTCGAAGAATATCCCGTTCTACGTGTTGATCACGCCCAACAAGTCGACGATCTATCCCGAATATCTGCCCGATTACGTAACGGTGGTGAATCCCTCCGGCAGGCGCGTCGAGCAGTTAAAGAGAATCTGCGCTGAAGCGGGGGGCATCCGGGTCGTCGATATCCGCCAGGCCGTTCTAAAAGAAAAAAAGCGGCGCCGGCTGTATCAGAAGGCCGACACCCACTGGAACTATTACGGCGCCTACAAGGGTTACCGCGAGTTGATGATGGCGATTCGCGAGCGTTTCCCGTCCGTGCGTCCCTTTGAGCTCGATGATTTTACGGTTAAGAGAATGGCATACGATGAAAAATCGGCGAACGGCGGCGACATCGCCAAGATCATAACCCTGTTCGATTATTATGAAAAAACCGTCGATGTGCTGACGCCGGCAAAACCAGCGCGCCGTGACACGGTTCCCTCGGATTATCGGGTATTCAATCCCTACCATAACCAGTATATGGAATTACGGCATTACCGGACCGGCCTCGGCGGTCCCTCCCTTCTGATCCTTCACGATTCCTTTTTCGATTATTTCACTTATATTTCATACAATTTCAAGGAAACCTATACGCTGTGGGATTACAGGGCCGATGAAGCGATAATCAACCGCTGCAAACCGGATATCGTCGTCATCCAGGTTTTGGAGCGCTTCATCTACCTGCTGGCGGAAACCGACCGCGGAAGGGCGGAACAATAACGGCGAAAGATCAAAAATCCTTCATCATCATGTAATTTTCGAACTTGATGAGCTGCTTTTTTTCCTCATTGCTCAGGGGCGGGAAGGGCCACGGCACGAAATCCTCCTTTTTGTCTGCCGCGCTCAGCCCGGGCGTGTCCTCCAGTTCGTCCCGCAGCGGGAGCTCGCAGTCGAGCCGCTGGCCGGAGCGGATGAGCTTCTTGCGCGCCATCGTCATCGCCAGGAGGCCCCCCGCTATCGTGAAGAGCTGGCGGTTGGCCGGCCCCATGATGCGGCACCGCGACCCCGTCAGCTTGTGGATGAGTATGTGCGGCGTGTTGGGGAAAGGCATGCAGCCGTCGCAGTGCGCGTCGGCGATGTCGGCGACTGCCCCCGAGCAGGAGCCCACCGCCAGTATCTTGCCGGGAAGCGCGGCGATATCTTCCGGGGTATAGGGCTTCCCGTCCCTGTCGTAATACAGGGCGTTCCCGTTCACCAGGGCGCCCTCGCCGATGATCACCGTGAGGGGGTTTTTCATCGCCACGCCCTCATGGTAGACCATCTCGAAGCCGAATTTGGTCGTTGCCAGGCACCCGCCCCGGCACGCCATCTCCATTTCCTGCGCGAAGGCGGCATCCGCTTTCTTATTCTTTCCGGGAACGGGAGCGTGCTTCATACGGTGGCCCACCAGCACGGTGACCAGGGGGAAGCGGCTGCGGAAATCATCGTCCAGGAGCGAGGGATTGGCCTGCTTGAAGGGGACCTTGCGCTGCCTGCCGATGACCTTGACTTTTCGATCGCCGAAGCCGCGGGCGTCGGCGCACTGCATCAGCTTTATCGATGACGGGTCGATCCCCATCATGGCGGTGGCGACGCGGTCCACTTCGACGCTGTTGGTGCCGCTGATGATGACATTGCTTTTCACCGGGAAGACCGGGCCCGGGCAGTTCCCCTCGGCCCCCACGATGCCGTCGATGACGGTGAGGTCCGGCTTGAAAAGGCAGAGCATGTCCACCAGCTTTTCTTCTATATTATAGTTGTGGTTGCGCTGCCGCAGGTTGTAGGGGATCGTGCCCATGGCGTTCTTGAAGCCCAGGGTCACGCCGGTATAGAGGTTCGTCTTCATCTTGGGGAGCGAGACATAGAAGGCCTCGCCGCGGGCCACCTCGCTGAATATGCGGGGCACGATGATCTCTTTCATCACCTTCGCCTTCGGCAGGATGTAGCGGTCCACCGGCTGCTCCTCCAGCGCCATGAGCTCGGCGCCGTGGCGCTTCGCGATCCGGTCTATTCCCGTGATCTTGAAGGCGGCCCGGGTGGGAAATCCGCGGCCCGAGGATTCCACGATGGTCACCGAGGCGGCGTGCTTCCTGATATAATCCACGACCGCGTCGATCACCCTGGGGTCGGTGCTCTCCGGATACTCCCTCTCGCGGAACCCGATTTTAATATAGGTGCCCACCAGGTTCGGCTTGATCAGGGCCTTTTTGCCTTTGAGCTTCTTGGTGAACCCGGTCTCCCTGTCAAGGGTGTCAAGGCTGCCGTGGACGGTTTTGGTTATGGCGGCGATGTCGCTCCGGCCGTAATAGGCGGCGGAGCCGTAATCCGAGGGGAGGGCCACGTAGTCTTTTGTGTAATCCATCGGTTCGGCGTCGGTAATTACGACACAGCTTTTCATTTCCGCCATTATATACTCCTTTACGTCGGTTATGGTGATATCCTGTTGCCGCTCCACATTAACAGAACTAATAACTATTTGTAAAATGTTTTTCGTATTAAGGCAGGGGTGCTGCGTATGTACCCTCACCCACCGGCCCGCGTTCTCATGACAATTGAAAAAAGGAGAGGGGAGATGAAAAGAGCATATATTTCGTTAACCCTCTCCTTTTTTCAATTCTTAATGGGAGAGGGGCCGGGGGTGAGGGTGTTATGACCGAGATGGCTCCCTGATCGCGAGGAGCCATCAGCCACAAATTGTTATTGATTAAAATATCGTCCCCGTCCATACTATGTCCCTGCCGGAAAAAATTAACGGGAGCGGTGCGATAATGGCCGACGAACAGAACAGCTCGATCCGGGAACACTCCCTGGTGATCGCCACGGGCGCGCGGGTCCTGCGCTTCTGGGACGGGGTCCATGATTTCGGGGCCTACGTGTATTCCATTTTCCAGTCCTTCAAGTCCCTCAGGTTCATCCGCGTTCGCGCGCTCAACAGCATCATCCTGAACCAGACCAGGTACACCGGCATCGACGCGCTCCCCTTTATCATCGTCATTGCCATGCTCCTGGGCGGCGTGGTCATCATCCAGGGCATGACCAACCTGCCGAAGTACGGCATCGACGGCTACTTCGGCAACCTCCTGGTCATCATCATCGCCCGCGAGCTGGGCCCCCTGGTGACGGCCCTCATCGTGATAAGCCGGTCGGGGACGGCCATCGCCACCGAGATCGCGACGCAACAGTGGAGCAGGGAGATCCTTTCCCTGGAAATTTCGGGCATAGACCCGCGCCTCTACATCGTCATACCGCGGATCGCGGCGTCCATACTGTCGATCTTTTCCCTCATCATCTTTTTTGACATCGTCGCGTTCATGGGGGGCTACATCATATCGCTCACGACGATATTCATCCCCCTGGACACGTTCATCCAGAACCTGGTCCTCTCCTTTTCCCTGAAGGACCTGGTGGCCACCATTCTCAAGAGCCTCGCCTTCGGCCTGCTCATTCCCCTGATCAGCTGCTACTACGGGCTGATGCCGCGGTCCAAGTTCGAGATCCCGATCTTCGTGTCCCGCGCCGTGAGCCGCACCCTTTTCTGCGTCGTCCTGCTGAATGCGGCCATCTCGGTGGTTTTCTATTTCACGTGGATGGAGTAGGCGATGGAGCCCCTGCTGGAATTCATCAATGTCACCTGCGACGCCGCCGATCCCGTGGAGGACCTCTCCTTCTCGATAGGGGCGGGGGAGAACATCGTCTTTTTCGGCGTGGAGCGGTCGGGGCTGCGGACGCTGACGCAGTTGATGCTGAACATCGAGGAGATCTACCGCGGCGACATCCGGTACCGGGGCGCGACGATACAGGGCATCGACTACCTTGGGAAGCTGCGCTACAAGAACGAGATCGGCTATGTTCACGGCGATTATGGCCTCATCTCGAACATGACCGTGGAGCAGAACATAGCCATGCGCCTCGATTACTACTCGGATTATTCCCCGGAGGAGATTTCGGGGATCACCGAGCGCCTCATGAGGGAACTGAACATACTCGACGCCAGGGGGACGCGTCCGGTGGCGCTCACCGCGTCGGAGATTTTCCGCACCGCCTACGGGAGGGCGGTGGCCCATGATCCCTCGCTGCTGATCATCGAACACGCCTTCACGGGCCTGTCGCCCCTCAATATCCGCTCCTTCCTCGGCGTTTTAAAAAATCGCGTGTCAAGCCCGGAAAAGTCGGTGGTGTTCGTCACCTATGAACCGCAAAAATTTCTTGATTTTGCCGATACATTCCGCATGTTATATAAAGGAAGAATGGTCTTCTCAGGGACGCGCCGGGAATTCCTCGAATCGGATAACCCCTATCTGGTACAGTACCGGGACGTCTCTATGGAAGGGCCCATGGAGATCCGTTAAGGCGAGGGCGTATGAAACTACAATTGAAGGGAAAGGAAGCATACACGAGGGTGAGGCAGGGCCTCGGGCGGATCGAGTACCGGGTGGGCCTCTTCGTGCTCATACCGGCGATCGTCATCGTGCTCTTCATCCTGATAAAGCTCGGCTATTCACTGTCGACGTCCACCATGGACGTATACGTGAAGGTGAACAGCATCACGTCCCTCAAGAAGGGCACGCCCGTCCAGATCAAGGGCTACCAGCTGGGCCGTGTCGTCGACGTGAAGCCCCTGTTCAAGCCGGCCCTCCATTTCATCGCGACCCTGCGCATCAAGAAGGACATTGAGCTGTACGAGGACTGCGCCGCCATCATCACAAACCAGAACGTCATCGGCGACCCCGTGGTGGAGCTGCGTAACCCGGAGAAGAAAGGGGCCTTCCTGCTCGAGGGGGATGTCATCGAGGGGATCGAGTCGGGCAGCATCGAGGACATCATGGCCAAGGTCAACACTCTCCTGACCGAGGTGACCGGCATCGTGACCCTGTACCGCGAGGTGTCGCAGGAGAGCCGCGGCGACATCCGCAAGCTCGTCAGCAGCCTGGCCGGCACCATCGCGAACCTGAACAACATTCTGCAGAACTCGCAGAAGGACATCATCGACATCATCGGCAGCATCCGCCAGACCGCACGGACCCTGGACGAGGTGGCCAACGAGATCAAGCGGAACCCGATGAAATTCCTCTTCGGCGGCAAGAAGGAGCAGTAGGCGCCGGGTTATTTTTTCTTCACGATGTTGTGCGTCTCAAGGATGTTGTAGGGCTGCTTGTTCTGGGACTCGTGGTATATCCGTATGAGGATCTCCGCGAGGATCCCGATCTGGATGAACAGCACGGAGAGGAGCAGGAGCATGACCGTGAGGATCAGGAGCGGGTTCCTGTTCATGGGCTGGTAGAGGAAGATCTTCATCAGGATGGTCACCGCCCCGCTGAGGAGGCTCAGGACGAACATGATGAACCCCGTGCCGCCGAAGACGTAGATCGGCTTGGTCGAGTACTTGCCCATGAAGGTGACGGTTATGAGGTCCAGGATCACCTTGAAGGTGCGCTTGATGCCGTACTTCGATTTGCCGTACTTCCTCGCGTGGTGCATGACGGGGACTTCCGTGATCTTCGCGCCGATCCAGGACGCGTGCACCGGTATGAAGCGGTGCATCTCGCCGTAGAGGTTGACCTGCTTCAGCAGGTCGCTGCGGTACGCCTTGAGGGAGCAGCCCAGGTCGTGGAGCTTGACGCCGGTGACCCTGGCGATGAGCCAGTTGGCGATGCGCGACGGGAGCTTCCGCGACAGGAACTTGTCCTGCCTGTTCTTCCGCCAGCCGCTTACCACGTCGTATCCCTCCTCGATCTTCCTGAAGAGCATGCCGATGTCTTTCGGGTCGTTCTGGAGGTCGGAATCCATGAACACGATGATCTCGCCCGAGGCGTAATCGATGCCGGCCGACATGGCCGCCGTCTGGCCGAAATTGCGGCGGAACAGGACGACCTTGATGTTCCGGTCGTTTTTCGCGATGTCGCGGAGTATCTCCGGGGAAGAATCGGCGCTGCCGTCATCGATGAAAATGACTTCATAGGAGACGTTGAGCGGCTTCAGGGCCTTGATGATCTCCTCGTACTGGAGACGGATGTTGTCCTGCTCGTTGTAGACCGGCAGCACGATGGACAGATAGGTTGCCGTCGATTTTTTCTTCTGGGCTGATCTTGCAGTTGGCATAATAAAGCTCCACGTCATGGTTGATTGTCGGCGCCGCTGACCGGCCCCGGCAGCGCGGGCCGGGGATGCGGGAGCGCATATTTCAGCGCGCCTGTTTTCTTCTTGCAAAAAGCAACAATAATGAGGTATCTGCATAAATACAAACATTTTTTTAAATTATGCCTCGACTATGCTCGGCAACCGTGCCTCGACAGTTCGGCAGGCTTGTTCTGGGCTCGGTCGAAGGGCGTGATGATAAGGCTGAAGCTATGCTGGAATCGAAGCTTTCACATCTCGTCGACCCCCTGAGGGAAATGCTCTATCAGCCTGCCATGGTGATCGGCAGGTTCCGCGAGGAGAGCGGCGCCCGCGTCGCCGGCGTCACCTGCGACATGTTTCCCCCGGAGATAACCGCGTCCCTGGGGCTGGTCCCCCTCCGGATACCCTCCCCGGTGACCGGGCACTGCACGGCGGCCGGAGCGGCGGAGATCGGGGCCCTCGGGGGATTGTACGATATCCTGGTGGCGCCGCGCGGCTGCGCCGGCAGGGACCATCTCCCCGAGGCGGGCATCCGGGTCCACGAGTTCCCCTGCCCCCCCGGCTGGGGAGAGGAATCGTGCCGCATCATGGAGTCTTCCCTGGAGAAGCTCCTTGAGGCTGCGGGAGCGCCGGCCCTTTCAGCGATCGATCCCGGGAATCTCGCCGCGGTCACCGCGGGCTATAACGCTGTGCGGAGGATGGTGCGGGGCATACTGTCGGCACGCCGCGAAAAGCCGGATCTGCTCTCCTGCCGCGACCTGGGGTCCGTCCTTGACGCTGTCATGGTGTTTCCCCCGTCCGTCACGGCGGAGTATCTCGCCGCGGTCCTGGACGGGCTGAACCGCGCTGAGAGCCCCGGGGCCGGGGCCATGGTGCCGGCCCTGGTCTATGCCGCCTTTGGATGCGGCGACGGGGTCCTTGACCGGATCGAGGAGGCGGGGTTGCTTCTCGTCGAGGATGACGCCTGCGGCGGCAGGCGGCAGTACGACATGTCCTATAATTACGAATCGGCTGAGCTGTACCGCGAGATCCTTGACGCCTTCTCGTACCGTCCCCGCTGTCCATCGGTGCGAACCGTGGAGGAGCGGAACGCGCTGTTTTACTCGATGATGAAGGGCCAGGGCATCGAGACGGTCATCTTCATAAGGGACCTCTGCTGCCCCTCCCGTATGAGGGACATCGAGGCGCTGCGCGTGCGCCTTATGCGCTACGGCGTCGATCCCCTGGTGGTGACATCGTCGGACGCGGCTGAAAAGGTGCGGGAGTATGTCGGGAGGACGTGAGGGTATAAATCATGAAGGCGGGGTCACGTGACCCCGCCTTCATGATTTATTATTTTCCAACCATGTCGATGTAATCCCCGGTTATCTTGAAGGCCTCGCCGAGGAAGAGGTCGTTCTCCAGGTCGATCAGCTTTTTGCCGCTATCCTTGTTGAAGGTCTTCTCCAGCTCTTTCTGCTTCTGCTTCTCGAGGGTCGACTCCTCCTTCAGGCTGATGGTCTTGCTGTTGACCTGCTCCTTGTATTTCCTGATCTTGTCTATGAGCTTGCGGTACTTCTCGTTCTCGTTGATCCGCGCCGTCGATTTGCCGCTCAGCTGGGATACCACGCCCTGGGTCACCAGGCCGAATTTCTTGTGCTCGGCCGCGGGGATCTTTTTCCACTTCAGGGGATAGCGGTTCTTGTTTTCGCCGATGTCCCATATCGAGGAGAGGTCCGGAACCCGGATGTCCGGCGCGATGCCGGTGAGCTGGTTCGACAGGCCGTCCGGCTGATAGAAGATCGATATGGTGATCTTGATGGCTCCCTTCTTGAAGGGGAGCTCGTTGTACGACTGCACGGTCCCCTTGCCGAAGGTGCTGTCGGGGCCCACGATGAGCCCGCGGTTATAGTCCCTGATGGCGCCGGCGAGGATCTCCGACGCGCTGGCGCTGAACTTGTCGATGAGCACCACCATCGGCCCGTCGTACAGGATGCTTTCGTCGTTGTCGTTGACCACGTGGGGCCGGTTCCTGCCGTCGACGATCTGGAGGACCGGGCCGCCGGCGATGAAGAACCCCGCGATGTCGATGGCCTCGTTCAGGAGGCCGCCGGGATTGCCCCGCAGATCGAGGATGATTCCCTTCACCTTTTCCGCCTTCAGCTTCATTAGAATGTCACGCATGTCGCCGGAGGAGCTTTTTCCCCGCTCCTTGTCGTAATAGAAGGAAGGGAGCTTGATGTATCCCACCCTGCGGTTCTTGTCGTTGTTGAGAAGAAGGATCTGCGATTCCGCGGCGCTGTCCTTCAGGCTGATCTCCTCTCGGACGATGGGTATCATCATGCGGAGGGGCTTGTTGTCCTCGCCGGATTTGCGCAGTATGGTCAGGCGCACCTCGGTTCCCTTGGTGCCGCGGATCTTTTTCACCACGTCCCGGAGGTCCATGTCGACGACGTCGACCGCTTCACCGTCGGCCTGGGCCACGGCTATGATCTTGTCGCCCGGCTTCAGCTTCAGCTTTTCCGGCAGCTTGTCGGCCGCCCCGCCGGCTATGATCGACTCGACGATGACGAAGCCGTCCTCAGATTTGAGGCGAACGCCGATCCCTTCAAGTTTCAGCTTCATGGATATGCTGAAGTCCTCGTTTTCCTCCTGGCTGAGGTAGTTGGAGTGCGGGTCAAGGGCCATCGAAAAGGCGTTCATGAAACGGTCAAGGAGCTTTTCCTCGTCGATCTCGTCCACGCGCTTGTTGAGCAGGTTGTATTTCTTGGCGAGCTTCTTCTTGGCTTCCTCCAGGCTCTGTCCCGACGAGAGGTAGTTGAGGAGCTGGAGCTTGACGTTCTTGCGCCAGCGGTCCCGCATTTCCTTCCGGGTTTCCGCGTACTCCACCTTGTCGCGGTCCACCGTGATCTTTTCGTCCACAGTGAAATCGAACTTGCTCGTGATGAGGTCGTTGATGAGCTTGTTGCTTTCCATGAAGCGCTTCTTGTACACCGAATAGATGTCATCCAGGAAGTCGAACTGGTTGTTCCGGATGTTGTCGTCTATCTTGTGGCGGTACTTGTTGAAACCTTCGATGTCCTTCTTGTAGAAGTAATACTTGCCGTAATCCAGGGACGTTATCAGGTTTTCCAGGATCCGCTCCGACAGGTCGTCGTTCAGGGAATGGTACTGCACATGCATGGCGAGGAACTGGTTCACCAGGTTGGGAACGTCGTTTTTTTTGAGCCCCTCGGAATTTTTGAAGCAGGAAAGGACGATCGCGAAGGTCGCGATCAGGACAAGGTACTTTTTCGACATTGGTTGTATCTCCGGAGTGAAAGATCTGATCTTATAGAATCACAAGAAAAAGCAATTAAAGTAATTAGTCAATTATTATTTGCAATGGTTACAGGATAATGAGGATTCGGCGGGGCGATGGTTCCTTCGCCGCGTACGGTCCCCGGAGGGCCCGCCTTTTTTGTATTGACATCGCCCGGTTCCGGGTGTGTCTGATGGTAAAGGAGTTTTCCGGAGCGTGAGAGGAGGGGTGCCGTGGCGCGTTGTATGCTGATCCTTGCCGTGATGTCGACCCTGTTCATGGATTCGTGCTACCGTTACCATTCAATACCGTCGGAGCGCAGGTACGGCCTGCACGGCTCCGGCGGAGCGGACGAAAGCGCCGCGGGGAAGCGGACGTTCCGGTACCGCGTTGCCGTCGAAAGGGTCTTTGCCCGAAGGATATCCCTGTCCCCGGCGGCGGTCATCAACAACAGGGCCGTCGATAGCGCCCTGGAGGGCCGCTATGGCGAGGCGGATATTCTTTTCCGGGAGGCGCTGTCCGAGGACGGCCGTGACCCCGCCGCGTACAACAACCTGGGGATCATCTGCGAATTGACCGGCAACAGGAACGAGGCGTTCAGGATGTACATGGAGGCGTACCGCCTCGACCCGCGCAACGGCGTCTTCAGGGCCAATTACCGGACCTTCGCCGGCCACAGGGAATGACTCGGTAAGCGGCCGCAAGCCATCCCGCTCGTCCGCCTCGTATAAGCAGAGCCAAATGCGACCTCCTGTCGCGGCTCTGCACTCGGCCCTCCTGGCCAGCGCACCATGTTGACTCGGCGGAAACGGCGACATCCGTGTCGCCTACTCGCCGGGATGGCTTGTGGCCTTGACTTATGAGAAAGCTTAAGGTAAAAAGATATTGACACCAAGCACGATAATGAATTCTTTACTGAAATGCCCGCCGGCGCATCAATGCCGGATAATGACAATCGTCTGGTAACCATGCCGAAGAAAATAAAAGAATCCTCACATCGATCCGCTGCCGCCGGCAGGGACCGCGCCGGGTCGATACGGATCGCCCTTTTTTCCCCCATGGAACCACTCAAGTCGGGAGTGGCCTGGTATTCGCTCAAAATCATCCAGGGGCTGGTAAAGAAGCGTCCTGGCGTGGCCATCGACGTATACATCGATGACGGATATGCGCCCGATGAGATCGTGTCCGATGCCGTCAGGCTTCTCAATCACCGGCTTTTCCATGAGAACAGGGACCTCTATCACGCGGTGCTCTATGAGGTCGGGAACAATTATGAATTTCACTCCTACATGCTTCCGTACATCCATGCCTGCGGGGGCATCGTGGAGTTCCATGACGTCAACACGAGCGGCATATACGCGAAGATCATCAAGGATCTGGCGGGCCATCTGAAAAAGCTGCGGCTCCTCCGGTTCATCACAACCGTCGCCGTCTACCCGGAGCTCCGTTTTTTTCTCTGGTACAAGTTAATCCGGCCGTTCCGTGAAAAGAACGCCTTCCTTGACAGGCACCTCTACCGGAAGTCGATGATGGTGCGAAAGGCCGCCATGGTCATCGTCCATGATGACTTCATGCGGAATCATTTCAGGCTCCCGGCGCGGAAAACCAGGATCATCACCCACGGGATCGATATCCGGAAGCTGCCGTCGGAATCCGAGAAGGCCGCGATCCGCCGCCGCATGAAGATAGGGAAGAGCGCCTTTGTCCTGGTGTCCGCAGGCCTGATCAACTCGATCAAAAAGATCGACCGGGTCATAGAGGCGGTGGCGCGCCTGAAGGCGGAAACGCCCGATCTCCTGTACGTGCTGGCCGGCCAGAGCGTCCTGGGAGAGCATTATATCGAGTCGCTCATAGAGAAGTTCGGCCTTGAGAGCCGTGTGAGGATAACCGGGTGGCTCTCGAACGAGGACTGGCTCGACTACCTCTCCATCGCCGATGTGGGGGTCAACCTGAGGTCGGAAAACCTGGGGGAGCATTCGGGTCCCACGATCAGCTTCATAGAAAAGGGGAAGGTCATACTCGTGTCGGATTTCGAGCAGTACCGTGCCTTTCCGGATGAATTCGCGATCAAGATCCCCAACGGCGAAGATGACGTGAGGCTCATCGCGGAAAAGGTTCTCTGGCTCTACAATAACCGCGATTTCTTGAAGCGCGGCGGCAGGATCGCCCGGGAGTACGCCATAACGAAGCTGGATTTCGACGAGCGGATAATCCCTCTCTATTGCGACGCCATGAGGATCCCGGAGCGGTTTTGATGCCCCGGCAAGCCCCTGTCATGGGCGGAATTATTTTTTTATTGACAACAATAATCGTTCCTTGACCCTTCCACTATGCTTACCGATGCCTATCTGCGCAAGCACGATTACCTGCGCGTTTCCATAACCGACAAATGCAACCTGCGATGCCGCTACTGCATGCCCCCCGAAGGAGTGGAGCTGCTGCCCCATGAAAAGATCCTGAGAAACGAGGAGTTCATCCGTCTCATCGGCATATTCGCTTCCATGGGCGTGGTGAAGGTGCGTTTTACCGGCGGCGAGCCCCTTGTGCGGAAAGGGTTCATTGATATCGTTTCACAGACCCGTTCGCTCTTCCCGGATCTGGAGCTCTGCCTCACCACGAACGGCATCCTTCTCGGCGATTATATCGACGACCTGCGCCGCCTTTCCCTGAAAAAGCTGAACATCAGCCTCGACACGCTCTCGCGGGAGCGGTACCTGGCCATTACGATGAGGGACAAGCTCGACGATGTCACCGCCGCCATAGACCGCGCCCTGGCCTTCGGCTTTTTCGATATCAAGATCAACGCCGTGCTCTTCGGGGAGACGATCCCGGAGCTGGACCGGTTTCTCGATTTTTTCCGGGAACGGGACGTGGCCCTTCGCTTCATTGAAAAGATGCCCTTCGTCACCGGCGACGGCGGCGGTTCATTTCTTTCCTCGGACGTCTTTGTCAAGGAGTTGAGCTTACGGGGGGACCTGGTCCGCAATTCCGCCTTTGACACCAATGTCGCCGTCATGTATGACTTCAAATACCGGGGGAAATATCCCATGCGGATCGGCGTGATACCGCCCATGACCCATAAGTTCTGCTCCTCCTGCAACCGCCTCAGGATCACCTCGGACGGATTCCTCAAAACGTGCCTCCATTCGGATGCCAATTATAATTTGAAGCGGCTTCTCACGGAAGGGGCTGACGATGAGACTATCAGGCAGGAAATACTGAAGGCCGTTTCGATGAAGGGGAAGGGGCACAGTCTTGACTGCGTTTCCGAAGATGGCGGATGCTCCGCCCTGGTAAGGTCCGGGTTCATGTCGAAAATCGGCGGTTGACCGCATTATCAAATATCACCATGTACGAGGCGCGCCATGACAAAAAATAGGATTGCGATCTGTATCGCCGCTGCCGCAGTGTTGATGGCCGGTTGCGCCACAACGGTCCGGGAAGAGCCGCAGGAGGGGCTGTTCGTGACCTGGGAGTTCGCCGCCGTGGACCGGGACGGTGAGCCCTGGACCGAAGCGACCCTGATCGTCAACGGGAGCCTGCAGCACAGGCACCGGGTCGGCGTGTTCTATGGAAAGGTGAGAAGGATTCTGAGCGCAGCGGAGATCAACCCGGAAATGACCGGCGGCACCCTGTCGGGCTTTGTCACGGTCAACAGGGGAAGGGGCCAGGAGGTCATCGTCCGGTATAACGAGCAGCTCCATCGCCTCACCGTGGCTGAGCGCCCCTGGGGCGGCTCACTGCCGGCCGGACCGTACCGCGGCATTAAGAACATCCCGGTCCCTGACATGAAAAAAGAAAAGATCGGTTTTTAATCGCCGGCCAAAAAAACAATTTACTTGACATTTTGCCTGAAAAAACCTCTGGTTGATACTTTCGAAGACGGGCCATACTTTATCATAATGACGCACGCGGAGCATAATGCTTTTTAATACATATCAATTTTTCGTTTTCCTGTCGGTCGTCGTTCTCGTTTTTTTTCTCCTTCCCCACAGGTTCCGCTGGATCTTCATGCTCGGCGCGAGCTATTTCTATTACATGTACTGGGACCTGAAATACGGGATCCTCATCATGACCACCACCGTGGTCGTCTACGCCACGGCGCTCCTGATGGAAGGGAGGTCGCAGGGAGTGAAAAAGCTCCTTGTTGCCCTGAGCGTAATCATCAACCTGTCGATCCTGGCATCGGTCAAATACTTCAATTTTGTCAATGACAGCCTGAAGGACCTTTTTACCCTCTTCGGCGCCTCCTACACGGTGCCTTCCTTTAATATACTCATGGGCATCGGCATCTCCTTCTATACTTTCCAGGCGTTGAGCTACACCATCGATATCTATCGGGGCACGAGGAAGCCGGAGCGGCATTTCGGCATCTTCGCCCTCTATGTCAGCTTCTTCCCCGTGCTCCTTTGCGGGCCCATCGAGCGGTCCACCACGCTCCTGCCGCAGCTCTACAAGGAGATGGAGTACGATTACGACCGGGTCACGGACGGCCTCAAGCTCATGGCGTGGGGCTATTTTCAGAAGCTTGTCATCGCGGACCGGTTGGGCGAGTACATTTCCCAGGTACAGGCCAATCCCGAGGCCTTTTCCGGCCTTCCGATTCTGGTGGCCATCTACCTGTACCCGTTCCAGGTGCTGTGCGATTTCTCGGGATACACCGACATGGCCATCGGCGCGGCCCAGATCCTGGGATACAAGCTGACGCCCAATTTTCGCAGGCCCTTCCTGGCGTTGTCCCTCAACGACATGTGGAGACGGTGGCACATATCCCTCATCTCCTGGTTCAGGGACTACCTCTATATCCCTCTCGGGGGGAACCGGGTTGCCAGGTGGCGGCAGTATCTCAACCTGATGATAATCTTCGCCCTTTCCGGTCTCTGGCACGGGGCGCAGTGGACCTTCGTTCTCTGGGGCTCCCTTAACGGCCTCTTCATCATCATTAGCCGCATGACCCAGAGGCTCCGGGACTGGACCAGGGAGAACATCTTCAGGGGAATCGGCGGGATGCCGGCGGCCGCGCATTTTGCGCTTGCCGTCGCCCTTGTCGCGGCGGCCTTCTTTTTAGGGAAGGCTGGGATCAGGATGGGGACCGGCGGGAAGATCGCCGTCGGCGCCTGCGGAGCGGCAGCCTTCGCCTTCGGTATCGTTCGAATAAAAAGCGAAGAGCTTTACGGACGCTGGACCGGCGGGCTCAAGAAGTTCTGGATGATGCTCGTGGTGTTCCACCTCTTCGCCTACAGCGGCATATTCTTCGGCGTCAGGACCGTGAAGGACGGCGTGTACATGATCACCCACTGCTTTGCCAGGACGATCAATACGGAGCCGCTCACGTACGATCCCTTCAAGACATGGATGATGTTCATCCTCGTCGCGATATACATGGCGATCCAGTATGTCCAGGAATACCGCGGTAGCATACGGGACCTGATCCGTCCGAGACCGGCGTGGATGCGGTGGCTGCTGTACGCCCTGCTATGCTCGAGCATACTGCTGATAGGGGTCCGCGGGGCCAAGCAGTTCATATACTTCAAGTTTTAGGGTGTCTCTTTGAAACGATTGATCGGAAAAATAATCCTCATTTCGGCGCTGTCGCTGCTGCCGCTGGTGCTGTATAATTTCATCTATGATCCGTATTTTGTCCTGAGGCACGACGTGCAGTCGATGCGCATACTGCCTAACGAGCGCTGGGTGAAGACCCGGCACCTGCTGAACAATCCGGGCAAGTACGACGCGCTGCTCCTCGGATCATCCCGGGTGAGCCAGGTCCCGATCGACTATATGAACAGGGTCTCCGGCAGGCGCTATTACAACATGACCCTGATGGCGGGCGTCCCGACGGACTATATCCAGATCCTGGCCATGCTCAAGAAGCACGGGGTGTCCGTCAAGAAAGTCATTATCGGCCTCGACTATTATTCCTTTGAAGGCGCGACGCCCAAGCAGTTTCACCGCGGCATCATGTACCTGGACGATCCCTGGGCGCGGATGAAGCAATACCTGGCCTATCTCTTTCTTCCCATCGACAGCAGCAATTTTTTTGAGCTGAGGTTCGACAACAAGGATATCGTCTATGATATTTTCGGCACCGGCGAATATACCTTCGTGCGAAAAGAGAGGAACATGGACAAGGACCCGGCGAAGCACCGGGAACGCTTCAGCGCTCCCATCTTTACGGTCTGCAGCGACCGCCTTGAAAAGACCCTGAACGAGATCAGGCAAATCATCGAGTTCTGCCGGGCCAACAACATCGAGACGGTCTTTTTTATCAACCCGGAATACGCCATGAACTATCTCTGCGACGATATCGCCTTCCTCAACAGGGTCCGCGAGCGGTTCGCCGACGTCACCGACTTCTGGGATTTTACCCGGCCCACGGCCGTCACCGAGAACATGTTCAATTTCGTCGATTTCACCCATTACCGCAAGTCCGTCGGTAAAATGATGGCCGCCAAAATGCTCAACGCGCCGGGGGATGCGCCGGCTGAATTCGGCAGGCTGGTGACGAAGGCGCAGGCGGCGGCTTACGTGAAGGAGACTGTTCCGGAGTACCAGGCGCGGAAAAAGGCGCTCAATCCGAACTGCGCCAAGTGCCTCAAGGCGATATGGGACTGACCGGGTTGGGCCCGGTGAGCGGGTGCGTCAGCCTGCGATACCCTTCTTTTTTTTCCTACACAACAGGAAGTCCCTCAGGTTCAGCGCGACGGTCATGACGCAACAGGCGATGAATACGGCCATTGTGGCGTTATCCACCAGGTGCGCGGGAAGGTTGATCCCCGTTATTTCGAGAATGAGAAAGTGTATGTAGGAGTCGGAGGTTATGGGCCTTCCCAGGGCGGACCGCACCTTCCAGTGCCAGTCCGTGCAGAAGCAGAACCCCCACCCGTACCAGATGCCGATGACAAACCATGAAAAAGCCGTGACGGTGACGGTAATAAGGTGAATTCTCCTCGTCTTTTCCCATATCCACCCGGTCATGTTGAAGAGGGTGAAGAGCGCGTGGAAGACGAGGAAGAAGCGGTCGAGAAGATCAAGCATGGCATATTGGATTGCCTGAGATCCCCCCTGTCAAATGATTTCCCTGATTCTGCCAGATTATTAAGAAATATCTAAAAATCTTAAATATTCCATTGATTATCCGAATAATCATGATTATATTATTATAATTTATCCGGTAACAGGAATATGTTACTGCGCCATGGAGGAATTCTATGAATCGCCTCGCAGGAGAGAAGAGTCCCTACCTTCTCCAGCATGCCGGCAATCCCGTTGACTGGTATCCCTGGGGCGAGGAGGCCTTTGGCCGCGCGCGGTCCGGGGACAGGCCCATATTCCTCTCGATCGGGTATTCCACCTGCCACTGGTGCCACGTGATGGAAAGGGAGTCCTTCGAGAGCGAAGACGTGGCGGCCCTGCTGAACGATTCCTTCGTATCGATAAAGGTCGACCGGGAGGAGCGGCCCGATGTGGACAGGGTCTACATGACCGCGTGCCAGATGATGACCGGGACAGGCGGCTGGCCCCTCACCATTTTCATGACCCCGGAGGGGAAGCCCTTTTACGCCGCCACCTATCTGCCCCGCCGGAGCATCTACGGCAGGCAGGGTCTGGTCGAGACTCTCGGCCGGGTGAGGGACCTCTGGCGGGAGCGGCGCGGCGACATCGACTCCTCGGCCGACGCCGTGGCCAGGGCACTGGGAGGACCGGCGCCGTCCCGTCCCGCAGCGGCCATTGACGGGGCGTTTCTCGGCCGGGCGTCGTCGGTGTTCGCTTCGCTGTATGATGACGCCCACGGCGGGTTCGGGAGCGTGCCGAAATTTCCCTCCGCCCACAATCTGCTCTTCCTCCTGCGGCGCTGGAAGCTTGCCGGCGACGAAAAGGCCGGAACAATGGCGATGGAGACGCTGCGGCGCATGCGCATGGGCGGCATCTACGACCAGATAGGGTATGGATTTCACCGTTATTCTACCGATGAAATTTGGATGGTGCCCCATTTCGAGAAGATGCTCTACGACCAGGCCATGCTCGCCATGGCCTATGCCGAAGCCTACCAGGCTTCCGGCGATCCGCTCTTCGCCTCGACTGCGCGGGAGATATTCGAATACGTGTCCCGCGACCTGTCGGCGCCGGAGGGGTGCTTCTATTCCGCGGAGGACGCGGACAGCGAGGGGCGCGAAGGCGCCTTTTATCTCTGGACCGCCGGGGAGATCGGGGAAATCCTGGGCGCGGCCGACACCGGGTATGCCATGAGAGCCTACGGGGCCACTGAAGAAGGAAATTTCGCCGAAGAGGCGACCGGCAGGAGCACGGGGGAGAACATTTTGCTCTTCAAGTCATGGCCGGCAGAAGCCGAGCGTCTCGCTTCCCTCCGCGATAAGCTCTTTGCCGCGCGGGAGCTGCGCCGGAGGCCTTTCCGCGACGACAAGGTCCTTACCGACTGGAACGGCCTTATGATCGCGGCGCTGGCAGTCGGCGCGAGTGCCCTGGATGACGACCGGTACCTTGGTATGGCCGCCGGCGCCGCTTCCTTCATAGAGTCAAGAATGCTCGTAAACGGCGACAGGCTCCTGCACCGGTACCGCGGCGGGGAAGCGTCGGTGCCCGCTTATCTCGATGATTACGCTTTCTTCATATGGGGCCTCATCGAGCTCTACCAGGCGGGATTCGATCCCGGGCGCCTGGAGCTGGCCCTCCGCCTCGCCGCTTCGATGCTGAGGCTCTTCGACGGCGGGGAAGGGGGCCTGACCTTCGCGCCGCTGGACGGCGAGCGGCTCATCGCCGGGACCGTCGAATACCACGACGGGGCCTATCCGTCGGGAAACTCCGTCGCCTTCTATGACCTCGTCCGCCTGTCGCGGATCACCGGCGACCCCTCCTGGGAGGCGTCGGCCCGGAGGATCATCGACGGCGCCGGGGAGGGGCCGGGGAAATATCCCCACGGTCACGGGATGCTCCTGGCGGCCCTCCAGTATGGGGCGGGCGAGTCCTGCGAGGTGGTCCTGGCCGGCGATGAGGATGACGCGGGCCTTCGGGAAATGGTCCGGTCCCTGCGGCGTCACTACCTGCCTCACTGCTCCGTCCTTGTCAGGCCCGGGGGTGAGAAGGGCCGCGTTATCAGGGGAATCGCACCCTTTACCGCTTCAATGGGGTCCTCCGACGGCGGCCCGGCTGCCTATGTGTGCCGCGGAAACCGGTGCCATCCGCCGGCCCGCGATGCCGGGGAGCTGCTGCGTCTCCTCGGGATAAAAAGTACTTGATTTATTTGCGGTGAATTATCAGAACATTATTTGAACGAGCCGGCAGCCATCCGGCTCGTATCGCATCATCGGCAAACAATTATGACAGATCAACAACCCATGAAGAACGTTACGGTTCTCCCCCGGGGTGGATACCTGGTGGATACGCCTGCCGGGTATATCCAGTTCGGGTCCCCGCCGGAGACGATCAAGGACACCATGGCCATGCCCAAGGGCGTGCCGCAGATCTTCGTCCTCACCGACGAGCTCTTCAACTGGCTGAAGGGTATCAGCATCGCCGAGATCGAGTTCCCCATCTATTATAACTTTTTTTTGAAGAAGAGACGGACCACCATCATCTGCCGCGAGAAGCAGTTTGAGCAGATGAAAGAGGTTCTCCAGGAATCCCTGTTCGGCCCCAGGGAGTTCGATATAACCGGGGACTTTGACCTTTCCGACGGACGCACCGTGCCGGACATCAAGATGGAGATGGATTATTTCAGGAGGGGCCTGAAGTTCTCAGATCTCCTCTCCTTCGGTTTCTTCAAGAACGACAGGTTCACCCTGCAGGGGGTCACCATCGAGATCATGGAGGAGGGCGGTTTCCGCGTCAGCCAGGGGGACGACGTCATCGCAGCGGTGCCGTCGCGGGTCGAGTACAAGCCGAAGTACCTCATCGGCAAGCGCCTCCCGGAGCCGTACAAGCCGCCCCTCTTCGGCGTCACCTGCCTGGGGCCGAGCCACGGCTTTGACCCGGAGGAGAACACGTCCGGGTTCATCATCTGGCTGAACCACAGCGGCATCATGGTGGACCCGCCGGTGAACTCTACGGAATGGCTTGTGGACTCCAACGTCAATCCGAAGCTGACCGACAGCATCATCCTCACCCACTGCCACGCGGACCATGACGCCGGGACCTTCCAGAAGATCCTCCAGGAACAGCGGGTGACCATCTACACCACCGAAACGGTGATGATGAGCTTTTTGAGGAAGTATTCCGCCCTGAGCGACATGCCCATATCGTACCTGATGAGGCTCTTCGATTTCCACCCGGTCAGGGTCGGGAAGCCGACCTTCATCCACGGCGGCAGGTTCGACATGTTCTACACGCTCCATTCGATACCCGCCATGGGCTTCAAGATGGAGTTTCAGGACCAGACCTTCGTGTATTCATCTGACCACAACAATGACCCGAAGATCCACCAGGAGCTCCTCGGCAACGGACTTATAACCAGGGAGCGCTATGACGAGCTCGTCAATTTCCCCTGGGATTCCAAGGTCATTTACCACGAATCGGGCATAGCCCCGCTCCATACGCCCATAACGTACCTGAACTCGCTGCCGAAAAAGATCAGGAAGAAGATCGTGGTGTACCATATCGCCAAGAAGGATTTCCCGGCCAAAACCAACCTGACCCTGGCGAAGTTCGGCATAGAGAACACCCTCTACTTCAAGACGTCCCATCCCCGCTTCGAGACGGCGTACCAGATCATGGGGATATTAAAGAACCTGGATTTCTTCGAGGCCCTTCCCCTGTCAAAGGCCCAGGAGTTCCTCGATATCGTCGAGGAGGAGCGCTACCGGAAGGGAGACATCGTCATCAAGAAAGGAACGGCAGGCGACAAGTTCTTCATCATCTATTCCGGCAACATCTCCGTGGACAGCGGCGGCCTCGAGCAGAAGAAGATCTACGGCACCTACGACTATTTCGGCGAGGTGGCCCTGGTCACCGAGCAGACACGGGCCGCCGACGTCATCGCGGAAACGGACCTGGTCGTGTACACCATCAGCAGGGAGAAGTTCCAGAACTTCATCGTCGGGACTGAATTCGAGAAGACCCTCCAGCGCCTGGCCCGCATCCGGAACAGCGAGACGTGGAACCTCCTCTCCACCAGCGATATCTTCCGCTACTGCACCTCTTCCCAGAAGACCTGGCTCGAGTCGCTCTTCAGTCTGATGGAGATACAGGAGCCGGGCGACATCATCCGGGAAGGGGAGCCGATGCAGCATGTCTACATCCTGAGGAGCGGCGAAGTGGAGGTCACGAAGGAAGGGAAGCGCGTGGCCCTGCTGAAGCGGGGCGATCTCATCGGCTCCATCCAGAGGCTTCACCTGGGAGAGCCGTCCGACTATACCTTTTCAAACCGTGAGCCGGTGGCGGTCTATGCAATGAAGAGCGACGAAATCAAGAAATTCATCAACAACAACCCGGGCCTGCTGATGAAGCTTGTCTACGACTTCTAGGGGTCTCCCTCCCGCAAACTATTTCAATTCCTGATATTGGTTTATTGATGGTAATGGGATCGGGACTCAATCCATATCAATAATAATCTTTGAGATGGCGATGAAAGATTTATATGGGGGTCGGGCTATCCGGCTCGTCCGCCTCGTATAACCTCCTGTTGACTCGGCGGAATCGGCGACATCTTCCAATATCCTGGTCGCATTTTCTGCCAGGATGGCAGGAATGCCGCGAAGGGCAAGGATGCCCGAGAGCGGCCTCGCCTGTATAGCCACGACCCCCATACTAAAATACAATTATTCCGACAATTGGACGATGTCCGATATTTTTCTTGACTTGTGCGGGAAGGTGATTAGCATTGCACAGTTTTTTGATTGATATCTCTCCGTCCGGATGGTGTCGTGGCCCGGTGCGGATACCGGTTCATGGCGCGGCAGCGAAGAAACTAGTCAGGTTCACTCGATAACATAGCATATGGTTTTCAGCTCGGTCACATTTCTATTTTTCTTTCTACCCATCACCCTGGTCTTCTTCTTTTTCCTGAGGAACAGGCCGATGGCGAGGAACGTGTATCTTCTCATCGCGAGCCTGGTGTTCTATTTCTGGGACGAGAAGATATACACGGTGCTCCTCGTCATTTTCATGGTGATGAACTACTATTTCGGGATCCTCATCGCCCGCGCCAACGAGCGGCGCAGGATGATCCTGATCATATCGCTGGTGTGCAACATACTCCCCCTGGTGTTTTTCAAGTACACGGGCTTTTTCGTGAGCAATTTCAACTCGATCATCGCCCTGTTCGGCGCGGCGCCCTTTCCGGTGCCCCGCCTCAAGATGCCGGTGGGCCTGTCGTTTTACACCTTCCAGATCCTGACCTACTGCATCGACGTGTACCGCCGGAAGGTCGAGGCCGAAAAGGACCCTGTGAAGATAGGCCTTTTCATATCGCTGTTCCCCAAGGTGCTCCAGGGTCCCATCGAGACATACCACCACATGGCGCCGCAGCTGGCGGAGCGCCGCGTCAGCAGCGCCGATTTCGCCGAAGGGGTGCGGCGGGTGATCATGGGCCTCGGCAAAAAGGCCCTTATCGCCAACGTCCTCGGCGGTCCCGTCGACAAGATATTCGCCGTTCCGGCCCAGAACCTCTCGGCCGGCGTGGCCTGGCTCGGCGCGGCCCTGTACGTGCTCCAGATCCTCTTCGACCTTATCGCCTACAACGACATCGCCATCGGCCTGGGCAAGATGTTCGGCTTCAACTTCATGGAGAACTTCAATTACCCGTTGATAGCGCGGTCGGTGCGGCAATTCTGGCAGCGAAATCATATTACGCTTACCGCCTGGTTCAGGGAATATCTCTACATTCCCCTCGGCGGGAACCGGGTGCCCGTGGGGCGGGCCTATTTTAACGTTATTATCATCTTCTTTATTTCGGGCCTCTGGCACGGGGCGGCCTGGTCCTTCGTGGTCTGGGGCATGTGCCATGGCATCTTCTCCGCTTTTGAAAAGGCCACGGACAAGGCGACCGAGCGGGTCTGGAGGCCCCTGGGTCATCTCTACCTGCTCCTGTTCCACGTCACCACCATGGTCTTCTTCCGGGTCAGCGACCTTGCGGCCGCGGGCACGTACATCGGGACCATGTACGGCATCGTCAGGCCCGATGTCGCCCGCTATGACATTATCCAGTTCATCAGCAATTCCGACACGGTGATCGCCATTGCCCTCGCCCTGATAGGCTCGGTGCCCCTGCTGCCCTTTCTGAAGGGTAAGATCGAAGGCCTGGTCGATACCCGGGAAGGGAGCGCATACAGCGCCGCGGCGATCGCCTACCTGGCGGTGCAGATCATTTTCTACGGAGGGGTGCTCCTCCTTTCGGCGATGGCCCTGGCGAGCGATACCTACACTCCGTTCCTGTACAGGCAGTTCTGAGGCGCGGCCCATGAAGGACAGTAGAATGAAATCGGCGGCAAACGGCATCCTGATAGGCCTCTTCCTCCTGGCCATCTGGCTCCCCAATATCGGGAGCATCTTCGGCATTGCGCCCGGGGAGAGCTCGGAGCAGCGCGCCATGACGAAGCTGCCGGAATTGAAGTTGGACCGGAAGTCCATCATCAATTTCCAGAGCAAGTTCATGAAATACTACGTGGATAATTTCGGCTTCCGCAACGTGCTCATCCGGTGGAACAGCCTCTTCAAGCTGAACGTCCTCAAGGTCGACCAGTTCTCCAAGGTCCTCGTGGGCAGGGAGGGCTGGCTCTATCTCATCAAGGACGACGAGGGGAACAATTCCCTCGACTACTACCGGTCGCTGTCGCTTTACTCTTCCGAGAAGGAGATGGCACAGTGGGTGAAGCCCCTGGCCGATGTAAAGAAGTATCTTGACCGGAAGGGGTGTCGCCTGTTGGTGGCCTTCGTTCCCATGAAGCCGAGGGTGTATCCCGAATATGTCCCCGCCTACCTCCGGCCGGTGCAGGAGGGGACGCGCCTCGACCAGATGATGCGGTACCTGAAAGAGAGGACCGATATCGAGGCGATCGATCTCGGACCGGATCTGATCGCCGAGAAAAAGGATCACCCCATGTTCCTGAAGCACGACGTGCACTGGAACGGGTATGGCGCCTATTACGCCTATCGAGCCATCATCAACAAGCTCTCCGGGTCCCTCGCCTGGAAAGAGCCGCGTCCGCTGGATGATTACAAGGTGGAAATACATGATTTCACCGGCGGCGACCTGGCGAACATGCTCGGCCTGAAGGAGCGGTATACCGAGAAGGTCTATCTCCTGACCCCGAAGACCGGGTGGAAATGCAAGATAACGCCGATGGCGTACCCGTCCCCCTTCAGCCGCTTCACCGAGGCCTTTAAAACGGCCGGAGGGCAGGGCCCGAAGGCCCTGGTCTTTCACGATTCCTTCTATAATTTCCTCAAGCCCTTCGTCGCGGAGCACCTGGGCCGTATGGTCTGCTTTCAGAGCTACGGCCGCTTTGACGCGGCCGTGGTTGAGATCGAAAAGCCCGACCTGGTGATCTTCGAGATCGCCGAGCATTTCCTGCTGAAAGCCCCCGCCTACGTGGCGCCGGTGAACCTGCCGTAGTCCTTGGTCGTCGATCAAGCCTTTCCCGAACCCGCCTCTACCGACTGCGCCTTTCCGTTCAAGCTCACCCGGTACCAGTCTATGTTCCTGGTGATGTACATCACGGCCCCGAGGATCACGAAGAGCGCCACCGATCCGAGCAGGAGGGTGTAGTCCTCGTTCTGCAATAAAATGAAGAGATAGGAGTAGAGCCCGGCCAGGAGTCCGGCCATGATGCCGCCGCGCTTCCTGGTTTTAAGCACCTTGACGCTGTAGCCGGTGATCAACGCGATTACGCCGGCGCCGGCGATCAGGTATGACACGACGAAGTTCATGTATTCGGACATGGAGAGGAAGAGGAGATAGAACAGGCAGAGGGCGAACCCCACCATCAGGTACTGCAGCGGGTGGATTTTCAGGCCCATGAACACCTCGAACAGGAAGAAGCAGAGGAACGTGAGGAAGATGAAGAGGAATCCGTACTTGACCGCGCGCACGCATTTCTGGTAGAAGTCGACGGGCTGGTACAGGAGGACGCCGAAGGCCGATTCTGCCGGGTTTATCTTGGATGCGTCCGTCAGCTCCTGGGGAAAGTTCCTGCCGAAGTAGGACACTTTCCATCCCGCCTCGAAACCCCTGGCCGTTATCTTCCGCGCGGAGGGAAGGTATGAGCCGGTAAAGCTCGGATGGGGCCAGGACGACCGGAGGCGCACCGTGGTTTCCTGTCCCAGGGGCGCGAAGGAGAGCGACGAGCTTCCCTGGATCGAGAGCTTCATGGCGAAGTCGAAGGCGCGGGCCCCCGACCTGATGTCCCTGACGAAGGCGTGGATCCCTGACTTGAAGATGCCGCTGCCCCGCACTCCCGGCAGGAACGGCACCTCCTGTTTGTTCCAGGTGAGGGACACGCGCCGCTGTATGCCCCGTGTGTCCGGGATCCCCACGGTGACGCAGGCCTCTTCCCAGAGAATATCCTTCTCCGGGATGCGCAGCCTGGAGAAATCCGGAACGCTGAACCGTCCCAGGATCGAAAGCCCCTCTATCCTGTAGAGGACCACCTCGTAGAGGCCCCGGGCGCGTTTTTCCGGCAGGATATCGCCGTCTATGGCCAGGGCGTCCGGCAGGAAATAGGCATTTTCGATGTTCATCCTCGTGACGTTCTTTTCATCCTTGTAGTACTGGCGGTAGGGGATCGTGAGCACCGGCCCTATGATCGTCTGCTCGTTGCCCC
Source organism: Spirochaetota bacterium (assembly GCA_017999915.1). NCBI lineage: Bacteria > Pseudomonadati > Spirochaetota > Spirochaetota bacterium. The sequence continues at coordinate 168,998 of JAGNKX010000005.1, read as the reverse complement.
ATTTGCCGCTCACCTCCGCGACCGCCTCGGCGCGGCGGGACTCGCGCTCCGCCACCAGGCTGCCCACCATGGCGAGGGGGATCAGCAGGGCGAGGGAGATTATGCCGGTAAAGGCGATCTTGAAGATCAGTGAATCTGATAGATTTTTGAGAACCATGTGTTTCCTCCAGTGAAGTGTTTCTACAAACATGGAGGGGGATGGTGAAGGGATTATGAAGTTTCTGTGAAGTCAGATTTTTTTGACCCGGAGCGGGTCGGCATGGAGATAGGGGGGCTTTGCACGAAGGCCCCCCTATCAATTCCCCCGCGTGCCGCCTCAATCGCCGGCGGGGGCTTACTTTTTTAATGTCTTTTATTATTCTATGCTGATCTGTTTTTGAAAGCTTGAGTATGTTTATTGTTTTAAGGCGAGGGCTTTAAGTGTTTTTCTCCTTTCGCTCCGGAAGCGCGCCGGCTTCTTTTCGCCATCCGTGGCGAAGCCGGCATTGCGACATCCCTGTCGGGAACACCTGTGGCATCCTCGCGACGCCGGGCCTCGAGCCCGACGACGCGAGGATGAGGCTTTCTCCGAATAATTCCGGGGACCGGTGCGTTATTTTCCCATGGCTTTTTTAATGAGGCCTACAATAACCATCACTACGGCCCCGCCCACGCCTCCGCTTGCAACATCCGTGCCAATATTGGCGGCGCTAAGACCGCCGCTGTTCGAGATGCCGGCAAGCACATTGATGATCACCCCGCCAATTCCTCCGCCGACAACGCCTGAAATCGCATCGCCAATTGTGCCGAGAGATTGATTCTTTAATACCTTGCCGGCGCCGAGACCGCCTGCCGCTCCGCTGATCAACTGGATGACCCATGGTAACCAAGATTCCATAATTATCCTCCTCGAACAATTTTTGAAATACTGATTATAGACTTGTAGCGTGTAAATATTAATCTTTATATACTTGAATTATAAGGTCTTAATTTGTTAAAATCAAGTTTATTGTCTTTCTAACCGTACTGATGTCAGCTTTGGCGTTAAAATTTTGCAAATTATTGTACAAAACAAGAGCTTGTGTTGTCATATAACAAACTCTTGATTTGTTGTGTTACCAAAAGGCGCTGCGGCACTTAAAAATGAAGAAGCAGAAATTTCAAATCCCTGTGACGGATACCTGGAGAATTTTTAATAATGAAATGATAGCCTCATCGCTAACTATTTCATATACTTATCCCATTTCACGGCAAGAAAAAATGCCGTTATCTCCTTAATGGCGTTGGTCACATTTTCGATCTTATCCGGCATGTTGACGATCCGTATCGTCAGCACCGTGTTGTTCTTGTAAAGGGATGCCTCCGCGATATAATACACATAGTCGACCTTTTTGAAATCGTCGATCTCGACATCCTTCGCCGTGCACTTCTGGATGTACACGTCGGCGCCGTTGATGGTCGTCTTGGTAACCGGTTCGTAAACGTAGTTGGCGTGGCTCTTGAGACCGTCCATCTTCCCGTACTGCTTCGCCTGCTGGGCCATGGTGGGCCAGGTGGATGCCATGTAGGAGGCGGTCCGGGGATTGTAAGCCAGGACGCCGACCTGCAGCTCCAGGGCGTGGTGGAATTTGCGCTGGTCGTTTTTCTCCCCCTGGATGCCCAGGCAGAGGAACATGTTCTGGGTCTCAGCGTAAACAAAGGTCTTCGATTTAACAGGCACGCCTTTCGGCATCAGGGCCTCCAGCTCTTTGGGGAAGTTCTTGGCGGTGTTCTCCCCCATTTTCATGTACTCCCCCATCATGTCCGATGTCTGGTCAGCAAAAACGGCGCACGGCGCCAGCAGGAGGAGGCAGTAAGCCGCCATCTTTTTTAAATAGTTCATGGTCTTCTCCGATGTGATATGTGGATTTCTCGCGATGCGGCCATGGCCGACCGCGTGATGAAGATTAGACAAAATCACCGGAAAAAAATCGAGAAATTAATTTAAGTATGCCAAAAATTTCGTGATAGTGTTAATGCGCTGTCAGGAGCGCTTGGCCGGCAGCGAAAGTGTCGCGGTAACGCCGGGGCCGCCATCATTGTTGCGCACCTTGACATATCCGCCATGGAGAAGGGCGACCTCGCGCACGAAGGGGAGGCCCAGGCCGGTGCCCCGCGTGCGGTCCCTCCCCGGAAGGGAATAGAAACGGTCGAAGACCCTCTCCAGCGCGTAATCAGGGATGCCGCTGCCGGTATCAGTTACGGTGAGCAGGGTGAATTCTTGCTGCGCCGATGATGAAAGGGTGACCGTGCCGCCGGCGGGGGTGAACTGGACCGCGTTCTTGACCAGGTTCAGCACCGCGTGGGTGATGAGGAATTTTTCCCCGGCGACCCTGTGGCCGGGGTCCACGGCATTCTTTATCTGTATGCCCGCCTTGAGAACCTGGGGCTCCAGGCTCGCCATGACCTCGGCGGCGACGCCTTCAAGATCGATGGTCTCGACATTGTTCAAGTGCTTCCGCTTCTCGAGGGCGGTCAGCTGAAGAAGTCTTTCGATGATGGTGTCGATGCGGCCCGTTTCATCGCGGATGGTCCGGTGAAAAATTTTTCTACGGTCGTCGGTCATGTCGTCGTCAAGGAGCTCGGCTGCGCCGCGGATCGACGAGAGGGGGCTCTTGAGCTCGTGGGTGAGGGCCTGGACGTAGCCTTCGATGTAGTTCTTGCCCTCGAGCTCGGCGCGCATCTCGTCAAAGGCGACGCCCAGGTCGCGGATCTCGGCCGCGGATAGGCGGGGGAACGCCGGGCGCCCGCCGGCACGCAGCGACGTCACGTAGCCGAAGAGCCTGGCGATGGGCCTGTTGATCCAGAGGGTAAGGAGCACTCCCAGGGCCGCGAAGGCCAGGCAGGAGATGACGGCCGCCATTATGATCTTTCTCCGGGCGAGGGCCATGAAGAGGGTGACGCTGTTTTCCGGCTTCACCACGGTGACGACGCCCGCTATCGCGCCTCCGTGACGAACCGGCGCGGACACGTACAGCGCGTTCGTCGAGGGATCGCTCTTCACCGCGCGGGATGACCGGGCGCCGTAGACACCGTCCAGGGTCCGGTGCACGTCGTTCCACCGGGAGAAATCCTTCCCCACGCTTGTACCGCCCTTTGAATCATAGCGAACAATGCCCCGCGCGTCGGTCACGTATACCTGAAGGTTGATATCGGTCTTGGTGAGGCCGTAGATGCGGGAGGAGATTTTTTTGCCCGCCACGGCGCCGAATACGGCGTCCAGGGATTCGTAGGGGGATTTCCCCTTCCTCATGTCCGATTCTATGAGCGCCGCCATCAGGTGCGCCGTGTCGTTAAGGGATTCCTCCACCGCCTCGAGGTAGCGCGGCCGGATGTCGCTGACGACCATGTCGAACACGAAATAGGATCCGGCGGCGTAAAGAAGGATGAAGCCGATGAGGATGCGCGTGCGGATTCTCACAGGCCCTCCCTGAGGGAGTATCCCACGCCGCGGTGCGTCATGATCGGGTCGGTGCCGGGGTCCACGGCGCGCAGCTTCGCCCGTATGGTCTTGATGTGCGTGTCCACGGTGCGCTCGAAGCTCTCGTCAGGCTCGATCCACACCATCTCCATTATCTTTTCCCGCGTGAAAACCCAGCCGGGGCGCCTGATAAGGAGGCAGAGGATCTCGTACTCGTAGCGGGCAAGGTCCAGCCGCTCTCCGCGGTAGGTGATCTGCCTCCGTTCGGCGTCTATGGAGAAGGACGCGCTCCCGGGAACAGCCGTGTTATTATCGCCGCCGCTTCTCCGCAGCACCGCCCTGACCCTGGCCACGAGTTCCCGCGGGCTGAAGGGCTTGACGATGTAGTCGTCGGCGCCCAGCTCCAGGCCCAGGACGCGGTCGATCTCGCCGGACCGCGCGGTGAGCACCAGGAGCGGCATGGCGGATCGCTTCCTGATCGCCTTAACCAGGTCGAAGCCGGATATGTCGGGGAGGCCGATGTCCAGGATGACCAGGTCGACGCCGCCGCTATCCAGGCGCGCCATGCCCTCGGCGCCGGTGGGCGCCCAGAGGGGAAGGAACCCTTCGCGCTCCAGGGCATAGGTCACGGTGTCGGCGATGCCCGGCTCGTCTTCGATGATGAGGATGGTCTGTTTTTCCGGCATAGGCGATGAGAGTACAGGCGCTCGTTCCCCGCGATAATGGCCGATCGAAGCGCCTCAGTCAAGTGCAATTTCCTGGATTGAGATGAAAGGCCTGCCGTCTCCGTCGTCCGCAAGCCTCGCCGGTTCTTCGTTCCGATTTTCACTGATGGGCCAAAAAAATATAGACAATTCGTAAAATAAGGATGATACTAGGCGCGGTGATGTCGCAGGCTGCGGCGAAAGCGCCCCGTCAGGCTCGGGGCTGGTATGCGAGGAGGGAACCCATGGGACGGAATATCGGTGCCGCATTGTTTCTTGTCCAATTGTGCGTCTGGTCGCTGGCCTATGGCGGAGTCAACGAAGACCTCGTCAGGGCTGCCCGTGAGGGCGATGCGGAGGGAGTCCGTTCCGCCCTTGCAGCCGGCGCCCCCGTGGATGCGAAGAATGGAGACGGTGTGACCGCCCTGATGGCCGCATCGGAAGCCGGGAAAAGCGAAATTGTGACACTTCTGATTGGGAAAAAGGCCGATATTAACATGAAAGATATCAACGGCCGGACCGCCGTCATGGCTGCGGCGGAAAGCGGTTCCGTTGAGACGGTCAGAGCCCTTATTGTCGGTGGCGCGGCGGTAAACACGAAAGACAACGACGGCGTATCGGCCCTTATGCGGGCTGCGGAAAACGGTTCCATCGATGTGATGGATTACCTGACCAGGGTGGGCGCCCAGATCGACGCCCGGGACAACCATGGCAGGACCCCCCTCCTCATGGCGGCCGGCGCGGGGCATGACGGTGCGGTGAAGCTCCTCTTGAAGAAAAACGCCGGCGTGAACGCGACGGATAACGGCGGCTGGACACCGCTCCTCAGGGCCGCCTATGCCGGCCATGGGGACGCGGCTGCGCTGCTCCTCGGCGCAGGGGCCCGTGTCAATGCGAAAATAACACTTGCCGATTCCTACGGTATAACGGCCCTGATGCTGGCGTCCCTGAACGGCCATGCAGGCGTGGTGAAGCTCTTGATCAAGCACCAGGCCGATATGAACGCCAGGGACAACTTCGGGCAGACGGCCCTGACAAAGGCGCTCCAGTACGGTCATGAGGAAGTGGCCAATCTCCTTAAAGCCGCGGGCGCAAAGGAGTAGCGCCTCCGTTTTTTTACTGTTATTTTTATCCTATCTCGAAAAATCTGTTGACACCCCGCCGCAAAAAGTTAGGTTGGCGTAACTTATATTTGCTTTGAATTTGATTGATAATTATTTGATGACTATTGGGAATTGTTATCAATGAGTTTCATAAAGATTCCCGGTAATCATTAATATGGTTACAGAAACGAATAATGAGGATCAATATTGTCGGATATACATAGTAAAGGCAGTATGAAAAGACTAATCCCCTTAACATCCTGTGTTTTAATCCTCATGATCCCCGCCTTTGTTCTTTCCTGCAAAAAGAAAGGCCCAACCGACATGGCCGAGTTGACACGCATTGTGTCCACGCAAAGCACCAAAGATGAAATGGACATCGTACATAAGACCCACGAGAAAATGGGTATTGACTGCTATAAATGCCATCACAAGTGGGAGAATCCGGACAGGATCAGAAACTGCTCGAACTGCCACCAGAAGGATATTGTCCAGATAACCAAAGACACTTGTCTTAAATGCCACACGGCAACAGACAAGCAGTGATTATTGGACAGTGAAAGCGGGTGGCGATGCGGAAAGTACTGATATTGGGTATCGGCAACACGTTGAGATGTGATGACGGTCTCGGCGTATATCTGGTAAGACACATGGAAGTATCGGGAATGCCCCTTCCGGAGGGAGTGGAGCTCCTCGACGGCGGCACGGCCGGTTTTGACCTGCTGGGCCTGATCGACGGTTATGACAAGATCGTGATCGTCGACGCCCTCAAGACCGACGACAGGCCGGGGAGCATATACCGGTTTTCTCCCGAACATGCGGTCGAGCGTCGCGCGCAGATCTCGATGCATGAAGTGGGGATAATGGAAGTGATCAAAACTCTTCGGATCATGGATAGCAATCCTGAGATTGAATTTGTCGGGATTGTCCCGGAGAATATAAGCGACGTGGATACGACGATTAGTCAGGCGGTTCTGGATTCAATTCCCCGCGCGGTTGAAGTGATCCTGGATGCCGCTACTCATTGAATTCACAACGTATCAAGATATCGTGACTGATTCAATAGACTTGTTGCGAAACTGCGTCTCGCGCTCGCAGGATAACCCTGCGGGGGGCTTTTAAGGGGCTTCGCCCCTTAACCCCTATTAAAAGATTCAGATTTGCAACAACTCTAATAATTATCCTTTTATAGCCATTGGTCGAGTGATTAAGCTTCTTTGTTGCCCTCCCTCCATCTCTTTTTATAACAAAAAATAACAAAATATTTCAAAAACGAACTTTTTTGTTGACATGTATGCTAAAATTAACAGAAAGGATGTAGATGTCCTGAATAAAATCTTTCAGATTGTACAGGTAAAATAATTATATGGAGAATGCCGTGAGGTGTAAGCAAGTATTTATCACATCTATTACCGCATTGACCGCTTTCATGGTAAACGCCTGCAGCCTTGACCCCTGGGTTGCGGGGAAAGAATACCCCGATATGGTAACCATTTCAAAGACAACCGCATATGGCAAGTCCGCCGACGGATCTTCTCCGATGAAAAGCGCTGTCGGTGCGGTCAAGTTTTCCCATAAGACCCATGAAAAGATGGGAGTGAATTGTAATGATTGCCATCATAAAAAAGCTAACCCTGAAAGGATAAAGCAATGCGCGTATTGCCACAAGGGCGACAATGGCTATGAGACGATGCATGGCCTGTGTGTGGATTGCCACATAAAGAAAAAGGAAGGCCCGCAGCGATGCAAGGAATGTCATTGATTTCAGTCGATTTCAATAATGAGCGGTGGGATTGATCCCGGAAGCCGCGACTCATTAAACAAAAAGAGGAGGATATGTATGTCTTTGAACAGAAGGGACTTCTTGAAGATTATGGGCGGAACGACAGCCGCTTTCGCCTTTCCCTCGGTAATACTACAGGGATGCAAGAAGGCGCTTGAAAAAGCCGCTGAGCGGACTCAGGTCATATGGATACAGGCCCAGTCCTGTTCCGGTTGTTCGGTATCGATATTGAACAAGATGGACCCGAGCATCGTCTCGGTCATAACGGAGTACATCAGCCTGAATTACCACCAGACGCTTATGGCAGGCACCGGCCACGTGGCGATCAGTGTCCTGGAGGAAGCGGTCAAGAAAAACCGGAAGGATTTTGTGCTCATAGTCGAGGGCTCCATCCCCACCAAGGATGACAAGTACTGCACCATCGGCGAGATGGACGGCAGGCTCATCGGCGCCCGCGAGTGGATCGAAAAGCTCGGCGCCAACGCCAAGGCCCTGGTTTCCGTCGGCACCTGCGCCGCTTACGGCGGCATACCGGCCGGCGAAATGCGGAACGGCACCGGCAATCCCACCGGCGCGGTCAGCCTCGGCCAGCTTATGAAAGGCAAGACCGTGTTGAATATCCCCGGCTGTCCGCCCCATCCCGACTGGATGGTGGGCACGCTCCTGCACGTGCTTCTGAAGGGCATGCCCGAGCTTGACGAGTATAACAGGCCGAAGATGTATTACGGCAAGACGGTGCACGAGCAGTGCGAGCGCCTGAGCTATTACAAGGCCGGCCAGTTCGCGAAAAACTGGGGCGATGAAGGATGCCTCTACAATGTCGGCTGCCTCGGCATGGATTCATGCTGCGATATTCCCGCCCGGAAGTGGCTCGGCGGCGTCAATTCCTGCACCCAGTGCGGCGCGGGCTGCATCGGCTGCACCGAGGACGTATTCCCGGATTACGGCAAGCGGGGCGTCTTCAAACACCTGACCGCCCGGAACGAGCGTATCATCAAGCCTGAGCACCGGGTGTCGGTTTTCAAACACAGGACGGAGGTGTAACACATGGCTAAGGTATTAATTGATCCCATAACAAGGATCGAAGGTCATCTTTCAATAGAAATAGACGTTGAAGGCGGCAAGATCGTCGACGCGAAAAGCATCGGCGACATGTTCCGCGGTTACGAAAAGATATTCCAGGGGCGAAATCCTCTCGACGCGAACCAGCTTTCCCAGCGGATCTGCGGCGTGTGCCCCATTTCCCACGGCATCGCTTCCAGCAAGTGCCTTGAAGGCGCCTTCGGCATCAAGCCGAACAACAACGGCCGGGTTCTCCGGAACCTGATGCTGGCGGCGAACTACATGCATTCTCACCTGATTCACTTCTATCATCTGGCTGCCCTGGATTTTGTGGACATCACCGCCCTGCTTAAATACAACGGCGGCGATTCCAAGATGAATAACCTGAAGGCATGGGTGGAGAACGAAGTCAAGACCAAGAAAGGCCGGGCCGACGCCCTTACCGCCGGCGCGCCCTTCCTGCCCCGCTACGAAGGTAACTTCTACATCAAGGACGTCGACACCAACATCGACGCGATTGCCGGCTACGTGAAGGCCCTTGAAATTAGGATGAAGGCCCATAAGATGGTCGCGGCTATCGGCGGCCGCGCTCCCCACGCCATCGGCCTGGTTCCCGGCGGCGTCACCCAGGTGCCGACCCGCGCCATGATCAAGGAATACAAGAAGCACATCAAGGAGATCGAAAACTTCGTCAACGACGTGTACATGAACCATGTCATCGCCGTGGCGAAAACCTTTAAAGACTACTTCAAGATCGGGGCATTCACGAACTTCCTCTCCTACGGTCTCTTCGAGCAGGATGTCGACGACAAGAAGTTCTTCCTCCAGCGCGGCGTGGCTTACGGCACCAAGCTCGAGACCTTCGACGCCGAGAAGATCAAGGAGCAGGTCAAGTACTCCCGCTACAGCTCCGGTTCGAACCTGCACCCCTTCCAGGGACAGACCGAGCCGCAGCCCGGAAAGGGCGGGGCCTATACCTGGCTCAAGGCGCCGCGGTACGACGGGAAAGGCATGGAAGTCGGTCCCCTGGCCCGCGTGGTCATCAGCTACCTCTCCGGCAACGCCGCCGTCAAGAAGGAAGTCGATGACCTGTTGAAAGTTTTTAACGCCGACATCAACGCCGTGTTCTCGGTCCTGGGACGGCACGCCGCCCGCGCCATCGAGGCGAAGCTCATCGTCGCCGAGATGGACAAGTGGATCGACGAGCTTGACGTGAACGGCAAGCCGAGGAACTCATTCGACATCCCCGACACCGGCGAAGGCATGGGACTCGTCGAGGCGTCCCGGGGCGCCCTGGGCCACTGGATCGTGGTGAAGGACAAGAAGATCGCCAACTACCAGGCGGTCGTTCCCACCACCTGGTTCTGCGGCCCACGCGGCGACGACGGCGTCAAGGGCCCCGTCGAGCAGGCCCTCATCGGCACACCGATTTCCGACCCGAAGAATCCCATCGAGGCCGCCCGCGTGGTGCGGTCCTTTGACCCGTGTATCGCCTGCGCGGTCCACGTTGTCGAGGGAGACAAGGATCTCGGCACGTTCAAGGTCTGCTAGGCTTTACTCTCAAGAAATGACACGAAGGCGAGGATGCGCATCCTCGCCTTCGTTTTTGTTTGCCCGCATTGTTAGTCGGCTTTTCCTCGCCGAAATCGGCTTCGGAACTATACGGATCGCGTCAATACATGAATCCGCCGTTGTTATGATCACAATCAATGCCATGAAATCCTGGCTGAGAAAATGACGGATTTCCCAATTTTGGGATAATTGGGGAAAAGTGTTTCTCATTAATCGAAAACATAGTATATTATTCTTATCAGAGTTTCTTATGTGAATCGCTTGTCAGCTGAATCTAATTGAGATTTAATTCATGTCCAATGTGCGGAGGTGGCTGCAATGACGAACAATTCCCGCCCTGTTGAAAACGTGCCTTATTTTCTATTCCTTTTAATGCTGGTATTTTTCATTGCTGATCCTATCGTGATCTGCGTTTTCATGGTATACATGATCGGCATGGATAGTTTTCTTTCCGTGCTCAAAATCCTCGCCCTGCTGGCGCCCCCGATCATCGTCATCATATCCCTGTATCTGTATTTCCTTACGCGTAAGCTGCGGACAATTATCCTGGAGCTCAAGAATAATTCCCTGACCATTGATAGAAACGAAGCATTGAAACTTGTAAAATCATATCCTTTGAAAATGTCCCTGTTTCTGTTCTTCGGTAATTGGTGCGGACCGATCCTCTTCGGAATATTGGGTATCATGATGAATACCATGATCTCCTTTCAACAGGCGTTTCTCTTCATGACCATGGGGCAGTTTACAGCCCTTGTCGTGGCGATGGTCCTCTATTATATCTCCAGCATGGAGCTGTATCCGCTCCGGCAGTACATTGATTACAAGCCGCTGTCAATATTCATGAAGCTTTCGGTGCCGATTGTGTCCATGCTGATGCTGCTGCTCTGCGCAACCGGCATAGGCGTTTACCAGATTGCCGCGGACAACGTCCTGTCTCTTTCAAAAACATCCATGAAGCTCATGCTGGAGAAGACCGGCCGCGGCACCGAGGAGATACTGGGGAGCCTGACCAACGACCTGCGGGTCCTGGCCGAGACAGGCGGATATGCGACGGTCAACCCGGACCAGGTGCGGCCGCTTCTGAACACTCTTTTCCAGCAGCGCAAGGGCATTGTCGAGGCGTATTACGCGGCCCGGGCCGACGGTTCGGCGGTTGTCCATAACGGCACTTTAGGCAATGTGGCGGACCGGGAATATTTCAAGGAGCTCCTTGAGACGAAAAAAACAGTTTTTTCCGACGTGGTAAAAAGCCGCGCGATAAATAAGGATGTCATCGTGGGTGCGGTGCCGGTCATGGCGCAGGATCGGGTCGAGGGCGCTTTCGGCGTCACGATCCCCCTTGACTCGATGCGCGAATTCCTCAACAAGGCGGGAGCGGAAAACAAGGTGGAGTATGTTCTGGTATCAAAGAAGGGGGTGGTTGTGGCGTGCCCCGACACCGCGTTGCTGAACAAGATTGTCGGCAAGGAGATCAAGGATGACGGCACGAAGTTTGAGGCAACGGCGGCCCTTGTTGCGCCGAAAGATGATGCTTACAAAATCACCTTCAACGGGAAGAAGAAGATTGCCCTGACGTCGAAGTTCCCCCTTATTGACGGCACCATCACAATACTTAACGACCCGTCCGCCTATTATTCGGAGTTCAATAGTATCCTGCTCAAAGTCATCGTGCTGCTCGTGGTGCTCTTTTTCATTACGGTAGCCACGCTGTTCGTCATTGCCAGGCGCTTCACGGATCCTATCAGGAATACCATATCGGTCCTTGACCGCGTCGCGCAAGGCGACTTCACAAGGAAGTACGAGGATATTGTCAGGGATGAGATGGGCCTGCTGGTCGAGGCCCTCAATAAATCCATTGAAAACGTGCGCGGCATGATTGCTACGGTGAACACATCGTCTCAGAATCTTTCGCAGGTGGTCGATCAGATAGCCAATGGGAACCAGAACATGTCCCAGCGCACGGCGGAACAGGCTTCCTCCCTGGAGGAGGTCGCCTCAACGATAGAGGAAGCGACCTCCATCATCAACCAGAACGCCGAGAACGCCATCAGGGCGCGCTCCCTTACCGATCAGGGAGCGGAAAAATCGGTGCATGGCAACGCCGTCGCCAAGGACGCGATAGGCGCCATAAACGACATGAACAGTGCGAGCGGCCGCATCGCCGATATCACCGCAATGATAAACGAGATCGCCTTCCAGACGAACCTCCTGGCCCTCAATGCCGCGGTCGAGGCGGCCCGGGCCGGGGAGCAGGGGCGCGGTTTTGCCGTTGTCGCGGGAGAGGTGCGGAACCTGGCTCAGCGCTCCGGCAATGCGGCGAAGGAGATCGAGGATCTGATCAAGGAGACGATTCGCACGGTGGAGAAGGGCACCGACCTGGTGCTGCGCACCGGCGAAGCCCTGGGCGATATCGCGGGCACGGCCAAGGAGTCGGCCCGCATCATGTCGGAAATAACGGACGCCACCGTGGAGCAGCGTCAGGGCATGGATCAGATTAATACCGCGATCTCCGATCTGGACCAGATGACCCAGCAAAACGCCTCGATGGTTGAGGAAACCGCTTCGGCGAGCGAAGAGATGATGCGGCAGGCGCAGGAGCTGATGGCGCTGGTGGCGCAGTTCAGGACATGATCCCCGTCGCGGTTTTTAGAGGGTGCCGAACTGGGAATAGTATTTCACGCTGTACCGCGTTTCAATTGCGATGATCTCGCGGATGATGGCGGCGGCCTTGTCCCCGTTCCGCTCCATTATATATGGAAGGGCCTGGCGGAAGTATTTGATGGAATCCGTGAGACTCTCGGTCCTGAGCCTGATGGTGGCGTACTGGACGCGGTGGGTCGATGGCCACAGGTCTTTCAGTAATATATTCAGGACGACATTCTTCGCCGCCTTCAGGCAGGCGGCCTCAAATTCCATGAGGGCGTCAAAGTACCCGCGGCGGTCGTCGTTTTTGGCGCATTCTTCGCAAATGGTCAATTTTTTTGATACCAGGTCGAGCTCATCCTTGGTGCCGAATTCAGCGGCCCTGCGCGCGACCAGGCCGTACAGCTCTTTTAGAATGTCGCCGGTAGACATGAGCATCTCTTCGTTAAGGACCGATACGCGCGCCTCGCGGCGGGGGATAAGGTCCACCAGCCATTTTTTTTCGAGGATGCGAAGGGCCTCCCGCAGGGGACTGCGGCTTACGCCGAGCTCGCGGGCGAGGTCTTCCTCGATAAGCCGTTCGCCCGGCTTCAGTTGAAAGAGGATTATTTTATCGCCCAGGTACTGCGCGATCTGTTCTGCAAGGTTCTTAGACGGTTTGAAATCCATTATTTTCCCCCCGATAATGAGAAGATGCATTATTCATTTTTTGTAAACCTTTTTTTAAATGTCGGCGATTGTCAACATAAATATGCGTTGACCGCTTTATTCCGCAGGCTCAGCATAACACCGCTCATTGGAGCGGAACGTGGCAACGGGATAATTAGGTGTATGTATAAAATAATTTTTGCCTGTGTCGTATCGGCCCTCGTGGCGGCGGCGCTGATAGCATACGGCGGCCGTGACGTGCCCGCCGCTCATTTCCCGGGGCGCCTTGCGGAGACCTCCATCGTCAATCCGATTACCATAGAAGAAGACCCATACCGGAACGGAACGGATCCCCCGGGCGATCACACCATGAAATCAGCCGTATGCGGGTTCAGGTTCGCCGACGTCAGCCGGAAAAGATATTCCATCCGGACCTTCCGGGATGAGGCGGACGCCGCCCGATCCGGTTACGCCGTGACCCACCGGGGATACTGCGGGACCTGCTCGACCCTGAAGGACCTGGCCGTGTACCTGGAGCGCCGGGACATGACCTATGCCGTGCGGTCCTGTTCGTTCAGGATGACGCGGTGCGGCATCCTGTCGTGCCTCGGGTCAATGGGATTCACGGGCCCCTGCGCACTGACATGGTACTACAATATACGGAACACGGCCCGTCATTGCCTGGGGACCTGCCTCCTGTCATGGATGAAGCGGGAGCCCCTGAACAGGGCCGACGGGAGCCTGAACGACTGCATCCGGTGCGACGAGGACAGGTCCGGGCCGATCTTCAAGTATTACGCCGGCAGGACGAGGCGCAACTCGGGGATAAAATCCGAGATCGGCCGCGATCCGAAGGAAATCTATCGCGTCATTCACGACTATCGCTGACGTCGTCGTATTGTCCTTGACAGAAATCAGCCTGAAAAATAATGTACCAAACGGTCAGTATAAAATATCGGGGAGCTTAAGCCGATGACAAAAGGTGAAGATACCCGCGCCCGCGTGCTGGACGCTACAGTGGCCCTCATAAACAGGAAGGGATTCCGGAACACCAGCGTCCAGGACATTATCGATGAAACGGGGGTGAAAAAGGGGAACCTCTATTTCCACTTTTCGAGCAAGGATGGGCTGGGGCGGGCCCTCCTGAGGGAAGCGGCGGACCGGTACTTTGAATATCTCTCGGATAGCGTCACGAGGAGCGATCCCCTCGGGAAGATAGGGGATATCCTCGGCGCAGTCCTCAGGTATCACCGGGGAAGGGGATTTGTCGGCGGCTGTCTCTTCGGCAACACGGCCCTTGAAATGAGCGACACTGACGAGGAATACGCCGTCCTGGTGCGGGAGGTCTTCGATCGCTGGGTAAAGATACTGGCGCGGCATCTACGCGAAGCCGGGAAGTTGGGACAGGTCCCTCCCGGGATCAAGCCGGAGCCGATGGCGAGACACATCGTCGCGGCCATGGAGGGAAGCATCATGATGGCGCGCCTGTATAAGCGGGAAGAGCCTATTGTTGAATGCATAGGATATATTGAGAAGTTGATCGGGATTAAATAGTGTTGGATGCCCTCACCCCCTCGATCCCCCTCTCCCATAAAAAGATGAAGAAAGGAGAGGGGGATGTCCACGGAAAAATCCGGGTTGCAAAGAAACCCTCTCCTTATTTCCGAGTTTAATGGGAGAGGCGCCGAACAGGACGTTTCAGTGGCAGACGCATTCGGTACATCCATGTCCCGCGTCTGCAGGCGGCCATCCTGACCGCTCCCAGCGCGGCCAGGACGGCCAAAAAGCGCTCGGCGTGCCCTGGAGGGGCGGGTGAGGGTTTAATTAAAAGGAGCAATACAATGATAAAAGAACATGATATAATCGAAAAGGCCCTCGATCTCGGTTTCGTTGACGCCGGCTTCACCACGGCGGAGCCCTTCGAGTCGCACCGGCAGTTCCTCCTCGAACGACAGGAAGAATATGGATGGGCCGAAAAGTCCGGCCTGGCGCTCATGGACGGAACCGATCCCAAAACGGTCCTTCCCGGGGCGAAGTCGATCATCGTTCTCCTCGAATGCTATTGCGGCGAGGCCTTCCCCCGTTCCCTGGAGGGCAATTTCGGCCGCTGCTACCTTGACGACGACCGGGTAACGAAGGACGGCCTCGCCCTCAGGATAAAGGCGTTCCGCTCCTTTCTGCGCGACAACGGCGTCGATTCGAAGGTCCCCTTCAATCTGCCGCACCGGGTGGCGGCGGCGAGGGCAGGCCTCGGCACACTGGGAAAGAACTGCCTTTTCTACGCAGGCCGTGCCGCCCGCCGGAGCTCCTGGGTATTCCCCATCACCCTTGTGGTGGACCGTGAGTTCGCGCCGGGCGAGCCCACGGTGCGGATAGAATGCCCCGACTGGTGCAGGAACGCCTGCGTCGCGGCATGTCCCACCAGGGCGCTGAAGGGGAACGGGACCATCGATCCGAGGCGGTGCATATCCTACATGACCTATTATGGCGACGAGATCACGCCGCGGGAGCTGCGGGAGCCGATGGGAATGTACGTGTACGGCTGCGACATCTGCCAGAATGTGTGCCCGAGGAACAGGCCCTGGCTTGCGAAGGAGCTCCCCGGGAATCCGCGCGTGGCCGCCCGGGCCGGTGATTTCGAGCTCAGGGCGCTCCTGCGCATGGACCGCGATTATTTCACAGCCAGGATATGGCCCCGCATGTTCTACATGAGGCCGGACAGGCTCTGGAAGTGGAAGATGAACGCGGCCCGCGCCATGGGGAACAGCCTGGACGAAGGCTATGTACCCGACCTGGTCCGCGCCTTTGACGAAAATGAGGACGAGCGGACCCTGGGGATGATCGCCTGGGCCCTGGGACGGATCGGCGGCTCAGTGTCGATTGAGGCGCTCAGATCCTTCCATGGGAAAAGCAGCGGACCGGTGAAGGAGGAGATAGAGGCGGCGCTGGACGGATGTCCGTGAATAGCGTAACAATTCCCGTTCGGGGAGTAATGCAAGACACGCCATCTGTGATAGGATCGGCCCGGCCCGTATCGAGGATCAATCGGACGCGATGAATTCCGAGGCGATATAGCCGATCTGCCCCCGGCAGGTGACGCGGACCCATTTTTCATTCTCCATGTACATGTAGCCCACAAGGGTGCCCTTCCTGAACACGGTGATGATCTCACCGTCCAGGGACGGCTTTTTCCTCAGGCGCACGTTGTCGCCGGTGATGACCCCGGGACGCGTTCTGAATAAATTCCCTCCCCGTATGAAGACCTTTTTCCCGCCGTGCTCCACTTCCGCGAGGGAATCGCCGTCATCAGGCAGCCGTTTCAGGGTGACCCGGGTGTTTTGACCGAGGGTATAGAGGACCGCTCCATCGCCTCTTTTTGTGCCGTATACGGGGCCGCTGGCGAAACAGAGCCGGTCGACCGGGGGGAGCTCGATCCTCTTGCCGTTATCGAAGAGAAGGGAGGCCCGCTCTCCCTTGCAGGTCAGAATAGCCCCTCCCTTTATCCTTAGCAGGGAGCACTCTTTATTAATCCCGCTCTCCTTGAAAACAAAGGAACAGGTCCCGGCTTTTTCGTCGCAGTTGATGGAGCGGAGCGGCGCCGGCGGCATTTTCTCTCCCATGGCGACGGTGTATTCTCCGGACAGTCCGTCCCGCTCCTTTTTCAGGGTGATCTCGGACCCGGTGAGGTCTCCTGTTTCCGGGGACATCTCCATGTTGCTGAATGTGCCCAGCGGTATTTCCGGCAAAACCGGAAGAGATAGAATCAGCACAAGAAGCGGTATAAGAAGCGTCTTTTTCATGGTTGATCCTCCTTTGGGCGCGTTCGGTGAAAGCCATTTTGGTATTTTGCTGGATATGGATATTTCACTCCGATTGATGATTTGTCAATCGGCTTTTATCTGACCCCGGGCATGGATCAACTTTTTAGTAAAATTGTTTGACAATCGGGGCTGGTTGCTGAATTATGTTCAGTAGATGAACGCTTTTTAGCAAAAAATGCCGGCATCCCGACAACAGGAGTGTTTCCATGATGGCGATAATTCTGGTGCTCTTCTTTCTGCTTTTTCCCGCCCTGGTGATCTATCTCTGCAAAAAGTACTCATTCGTGGATAAGCTCGGCGCCGTCGTCGTCTGCTACATAGTCGGCGCCCTGATCGGCAACGTGGGCATTCTCCCGGAGAACTTCGACAAGGTGCAGAACCCCCTGATGCTGATCAATATCTGCCTGGCCCTCCCTCTCATGTTCTTCTCACTCGATGTCAGGCGCTGGACCAGGCTGGCGGGTAAGTCGATCCTCTCCTTCGCGCTGCAGGCCCTGGCCATTGTGACGGTCGCCACTGCCGGCTATTTTATTTTCATGAGCTATGTGGGGCCCGAGACCTGGAAGATAGCCGGCATGTTTATCGGCGTGTACACCGGGGGCACCGTCAACCTGGGGGCCATCGCCACGGCCCTCCAGACGGACCGCACCCTGTACCTGGCGGCCCACACTTCGGACGTGGTTGTTTCCGCGGTGTACCTCCTCTTTCTCATGACCATCGGGCAGAAGATTTTTCTTAAAGTGCTGCCCCCCTTCAAGGCCGCCGGAGTGAACGCCCCGGAAGAGACCTTCAACTTCCATTCCTATGACGGCATATTCAGGAAAGACATAGCCGTTCCCCTCCTCGGAGCGCTGGGGCTGGCATTACTCATTTTTATCATCGGCGGGACGGCTTTCCTGGTTTTCAGCGAGGACACGGCCTTCGTGGTCTCGATCCTGGTCATTGCGACTCTCGGCATCGTATGTTCATTTGTGCCAAAGATCAGGAACATCAAGATGACCTACCAGCTTGGCAACTATTTCATCCTGGTGTTCAGCCTGGTGGTGAGCTCCATGGCCAATATCAACAAGCTCCTGACAACCGCGCCGGTTATGCTGGTCTATGTGACCTTTACCATATTCGTATGCCTGCTGCTGCACGTGATGTTCGCTTCTTTTTTGAAGATCGACGCAGATACGGTCATCATAACCTCGGTTGCTGGGATCTGCTCGCCGCCCCTGGTGCCCATGGTGGCGTCGGCGCTCAAGAACAGGGAGATCGTCATCACCGGTGTCGTAACAGGTATCATCGGATGGGTGGTAGGGACCTATCTCGGCATAGGCATCGCCTACCTGCTCCATAATCTGCCATTTTAAACTTACATCGAAGCGGAGGAATCGTCCATGAAGCTCTATGAATTCACAAAATCCTATGAACTCTTTGAGGAGGCCCAGAAATACGTTCCCGGCGGGATCTACGGTCCGCGGACGCCGCGGTTCCTCACCTTCGGGTCCTACCCGGCCTTCCTGAAGCACGGCGATGGCTGCCGGGTGTGGGACGTGGACGGCAACGAGTATATAGACTACATGTGCTCCTTCGGCACGAACCTCCTGGGCCTGAAAAATCCAAAGGTCGAGGCCGCCGTCCAGGAGCAGATGAAGAACGCCGACTGCTTCACCCTGCCCAGCGACCTCTGGGTGCCCCTGGCGAAAAAGATGACCGGGACGATCCACAACGGCGACTGGTGCGTATTCGGGAAGAACGGCTCAGACGTCACGTCGTACTGCATGACCGTGGCGCGCGTCGCCACCGGGAAATGGGGCGTGATCCTGGCGAAGGGCTCTTACCACGGGTCCCACTTCTGGTGCCAGCCCCACGGCGCCGGCGTGCCAGAGGAATGGAAAGCCCACATTCATTACATTGAATATAACAATCCGGCTTCATTGAAGAGCGTGGTCGAGGCGAACAGAGGGAAGATCGCGGCAATCATGCTGACCCCCCACCGCCACGACGCCTTCGTCGACCAGGAGCTCCCCACTAAGGAGTTCGTCGATACGGTCAATTCCCTGGCGAAGAGCGAGGGCTTCAAGGTCATCATCGACGACGTGCGATGCGGCTTCAGGCTGCACCTGGCCGGGAGCGCCAAGTGGTACGGCTACGACGCCGACCTCCAGTGCTTCGGCAAGGCCATGGCGAACGGCTATCCCATAGCCGTGGGCATGGGGAAAAAGGAGCTCATGGAGGCGGCCACGAAGGTCTACTTCACCGGCACCCACTTTTTCTCCGGCGTTCCCTTTGCCGCGGCCCTGGCCGCCATAGAGGAGAACAGGGCCAGCGGCGCCATTGAGAAGATCGACGCCATGGGCAAGAAGCTCATTAAGGGCCTGGCCGACGCTGCCGCAGCCGAGGGGATGAAGGTGGTCCTTTCGGGCCCGCCTGCGATGCCCTACATGAACTTCGACAACGACGCCAGCCACGAAAAGAACCGGTATTTCTGCGGCGAGGCGTCCCGGCGGGGGATCTTCTTCCACCCGCACCACAACTGGTTCGTGTGCGCAGCCATCACCGACGACGATATCAGGAAAACCCTAGAAGTATCCGCGGAATGCTTCAAGCTGACGAAAGTGAAGTTCGGGGGCTGACATGAAGTGGAACCATGTGGGAATTAAGACCGCGGATCTTGGTCGATCCATCCGTTTTTACTGCGATGTTCTGGGATTCCGCAAGCTGGAAGAGATTGAAGTGCTCGGGAAGATGTATCATTTTGTCGGCAACGACACGGTGAACATCGAGATTGAGCCATGCAAGCCGGCGGACACACAGGCGGACATGAGGGAGCATTCAGGCCTTTACCACCTCTGCTTCACGGTGGATGATATAGAAAAAACCGCCGCTGACTTGAAGGATAAAGGCGTTGAATTCATGCTGCCCGTATCGCAGTTCAGGCCGGACCGGAAGATCGCCTTCATCCGCGACCCGGACGGCATAATCATACAGCTGATACAATACCTGTGACATTCTCCGCAAACCTGATAGGCGCGCAAGCGCTTGCGCGCCTATCAGGTTTGCGGTCACGAAAAGAAATTCAGAAACACCGTGATGATAATAGCGTTGGCGAAGTCGATGAAGAAGGCCCCCACGATGGGGACCACCAGGAAGGCGCGTTTCGCCGGTCCGTACCGCTCGGCCAAGGACTCCATGCTCGCCATGGCGTTGGCCGTGGTCCCCAGCATGAAGCCGCAGAAGCCTGCGCAGGTGACCGCGCCGTCGTAATCCTTCCCGAAAAGCCTGAAGAGGGGCCAGAAGCAGGCTGCCCCGACCACGATGACCTGCGCCGCCACGACCGCCAGCATCGGCAGGGCCACGTCCGCCAGCTCCCAGAGCTTCAGGGTCATCATGGCCATGGCTATGAAGAGGGTGAGGGCCACGGTGCCGATGTCGTCGATCGACTTCTGCGAAAGGGAGATGACGCCGGTGAAGTCCGCCAGGTTCCGGATGATGGCGCCGGCGAACATGGCGCCGATATAAGCGGGAAGCGTCATCCCCAGGGCGGTGAAGCCCCGGCTTATCCAGTACCCAATCCACATGGCAGCGAGGATGGCCACCAGGTTTTTCAACAGCGCATAGGCCGACGGGTCCTCCCCGGACGGCGACTCCCCATCAGCCTCGGCAATCTGCTCTTCCACGATCTCGGTCGAAGCCGGCACGCGGCCGGGAATGGGGCTGTCGGCGCCGTGGCGCAGGCGGTACCGCTCGATGAGCCAGGTGCCGATGGGGGCGCCGATGAGGCCGCCGCAGATGATGCCGGTCATGGCCGAGGCCACCGCCAGGGACGACGCGCCGGGAACGCCGGCCTTCTCAAAGAGGGGGGCGAAGGCGAGTCCCGTGGCGGGCCCTCCCACCAGGGTCACCGAGGAGTTGAACACGCCGAAGAGGGGGTGCTGTCCCAGGGGCACAGCCACGGCGATGCCAATGGCGTTCTGCAGTATTGTGAAGAATATGGCGATGATAAGGAAGGTGACGATTTTCACTCCCCCGGTACGCAGGAGTTTCAGGCTGCTCCCGAGGCCGATGGAGGTGAAAAAGGCCGTCATCAGGGGCGCCTGCAGGGACGTGTCAAAGGTGAAGGGGCTGCCGCCGAAGCCCCGCGCAGCCAGGTTGACCAGGGCGATGACGAGCCCGCCCAGGACCGGCGCCGGCAGGTTGTACCGCGCCAGTACCGGGACGATCTTCCTGATACCGTACCCGGCGAATACCACCAGGCCGGCAAAGGCGACGGTCTGAATCATGTCGAGAATGAACATGCGGGGAATTGATCAGAGAGGATCGGCGGCGTCAATAAATAAATTGAATCATCCCAACCCCTTTACGGTTTATCAGTCTATCCTTTGCGGGCTTCTTTTAATTCATTAATTATATCTTCTTCATTTAATATCGTGCCGGGGCTTCGCCACAGGAGAGATCCGTCGGGATTCAATATTCGCAGATTATTGAAATCCTCTTCGCACAGGTGTATGGTTCCCCGGCCAGTGACGGACATTTTTTTTACCGTTGATCCGAAGGTGAAATTGTTTTTCGGCGCATGGGGGCCGGCGAGCACCTGGAACGAACCGTCGGTTCCGATCTTCGCCACATGGGACCAGTCCAATCCCCCGATTGTTTTCCGGTGATAAAAAAGAATGAAAAGAGACCCGTCTCCCGAGACATCGCAGTCCACTATGCTGCCCACCGCCTTCTGGGAAGGCTTCATCATTCCGAGGAATTTCCCAGTACTGTCAAACCTGGCGAAAAATATATCGTCCTTTTCCACCATGTAGAGGGAGCCGTCAGGACCCGCCACCATCTGTGCGCCATGGGGTGGAAGGGCCGGCTGATCATGGAGGGTATCCCAATCAGGCATTTCATGATCAAGTTCTTCATCCCTGAAGCCCGGCCAGAGGGGGATTCGCTTTCCCTCGGAATTGAAACGGCGGATTTCGGCAATTCCGAAGTTTTCTTTGACGATTTCTTCCGGGGTTAACGTGCGGCTTCCGGGCTTCAGCTTCCGCCACAGGCTCTTTTGGGGGGGAGGTTCATCCATCCACTGGCGATATACGAGCATGGTATTATCATGACACAGGGCTGTGTTGTCCCAATTTTTTATTACGGATATCAGGTCCGGATCATGATCTTCATTATTAATAGTGAGCTCCTTTTTTCCGGTTTCCGCGTCAAAGATGTTAACCGATTCGATGTCCTGGTCAACGACCCAGAGCCTGTTCATCTTCTCCGCGTAGAAAAGGCGAGCCGATGACCTGCATTCAAAGTTTTTTTCCAGCCATCGGAATTTGCCGACCTGGTCCGCCCTCCCGAGACAATAATCCTCCCCTTCCTGGTACAATAAAACGATATCATCATTAGGCATTCCCGCAAGATCGTAGAAATCCCCGATTTCATACGGAAGGATCGTTTCCCCTTCGTTGAGATCGATAAGGATGAACCAGGGATAGGAAACGGTGACGGGGTGAAGCCTCCGCCACACGTCGTCAGGCACCAGGAAGTCACTTCCGCAGTTTTTGCACTTCACGGTCCGGCTCGAGCCGTCGAGGGGGAGCGATCCCCCGCAATTGTAGCAGAATATCGATATGCCCGTGTTTTCATGGGCGGATTGTATCGCTGATTCATCCGCTGTTTCCCCGACTATAAAGCTCGCGTACAGCATGACCCGGTTGAACCATTCCGGCGGCTTGCGGATGCTCCAGCCGGTATTGCACCTGGTGCATAGGAATTCCGTTTTTCCGCTTTCGAACATGTTGACAAGGTCATCAATGCGCCACGGGGTATTGCATTTCTGGCACCGGGGATTCCGGTTGCCGTAGGTCATGCTGAAGGAGCCGACTCCCGCGCTCATGCCCGTGGCACCCGTGTCCGTTTCAGCATTCATGGAAAGCGCCTGCATCAATTGGGATTTCACTATGTACTGCCAGAATTCCACCGGTGTCGCCGTTTCCTTGAGACAGGATGGGCATAGAATCGTTTCATAAGCCCCGTTGACGGGCATGGGCAGGCGGCAATTGGCGCAATCGATGGTCAGGTTCATGAAGATTGATTTCATCCGTCACCTCCTCATTTGTTCGCGGAACATGGACCCGGTCCTTTTCGCAGCGGGATCGGGGAATACGTTGATGTGTGATTATTTCACCAATCCTTTCCTCACTGAAAGCAGAAATTCCACGAACAGACTGACAAAGATCATATCTACGGTTCCAACCAGGAGCAGCAGTACATTGGCCTGATTCAAAGCCAGGGTTATGACGCAATCGATAAAGAACAATGTTTTTGCCGTAATTCCGATCACTACGACCCCGTGATTTTTTGTGATGTCACGGCTTACTATAAGGTAGCCAATGCCAAAGGCTATGATAAACCAGAACATAGCGTGGTAGGGAAAGAGGACCGCGGGAGGATTAATGCCGAAAAAGCCGAAGGAAAATTCCGGCATAAGAATGCCACCCAGCCAGACAGGGAATGCCGCTGCAATGTTCCATATTCCGCCAATAAGAAAAAGGTTCTTGTAATACGCTGATCTGTTCATGATGGTATCCCCCTCTTAATGGTTTTGCATTTTTATATTGTTAAGCAATGTCTCCAGTTGTTCCAGGTCCCACTGGAGGTCCATTTCTTGGAACATGGTCCTGGCCCTTTCGAGGCATTCCTCCGGGGTGAGGCCGATGATTTTTTTTGCCAGAACGCGGGCCTTCGGCTGGAGGCGGGCGTGTTTTTCCGTGAGGGGCTTTTCAAGGAGGCGCTTGCCGACCTCGAAGTAGGTGCGGGAGAGTTCGGGACGGGCGCCGAGGCGTTCGCCTTCGTAAATAGTTTTCTTCCACCAGCGAATGGATTTCTTCTTTTTGCATAGCAGCCAGAAATGAGTTCCAATAACTCTATAAGCCCTCGTTCTGCATAAAGCATTTTTGCGTGCATGCCGGATCATTATTTTCAGAAATCTCGATGCCATCTGTTTCTCCTTGCGAAAGCTATCAATATCACCAACAATATTATAATGCTCCATTAATTGCTGTGCAATAATGAGTTTAGTAATGAAATAATCAGATGTTATAATTGGAACCGTTTCATATTCATTATAAATTGAATCTGCTTCTGTAATATGGCGTTGTGCGTCGAGCAATTTCCCATTCAATAAAGATGTATATGATTGTGCTGAATAAAGTGATATAAGAAAATTCATTTCGGATCCATGTTTTCGAATATGATTTATTCCTTCATTAATGATCGCACAATCACCTGTTTTATTCTTTATTTGTAGTAATTTTGATTTGATCCAGAACAGATCATCTTTTGCGGAATTTAAAGAATATTGAAGATATATTTCTTCTAATTTTGTTATTTTTGAATCACAACAACTAAAATTACCACGTTCAGCATTTAACAATGATTCAAAAAATAACAAGCTTGCAGTATTGATATATTCACCGATATCATTTCCATTTTTAACCAAATCATCAGTGGCAGGTAAATCTATCCAATTTCCCGATAATACATTAAAAATGGTTGAACTCAATGTATAATATAAAATACTGATGGTATTGTCAGGATTAATATTTTTTTCGGCGAGCTTAAGACTCATTTTGCTTACTGAAAATGAAATCCCCGTATAAGAAAAAAGCACACTATTCGTAGCAAGAATCCCAACACCAAATTCAAATAGCCTGAAATTAAATTGGGAGAAGTATTTCCAGAAATAATATGTATTAATAAAGAATTGCCAGGGCTGTGTTAGCATAACCGCATAGAGCATTTTATGGAAAAGACGAATGTTGTCAACATCGTGTTCCGAAGGAACGCGTTTCCATTTGACCAAAGGCATGTAAAGACTAATTAGGTGATGGGCAATACAGTTAACTGTTTTCGTGGCGGAGCCAAAGCGACTGCGAGGAAATTTCCCCCAGTAAAATTCAAGGGCGGGACGAAAATATTTAAGTGACTCATTCCAGTCTGATCGGTAGAAATATGCAAGGGCAATATTCTTTTCTATCATTGCGATTTTTTCAGGATCGGATTTGTTTTTATATTTATTTCGATAGAGTTCAAGCGCCCTTGAATAGTAGCCCAATGCCTCACTGCTTGCTGACGCCTTCATCGCCTCTTCGCCGGCTTTGAGCATGTATTCTTCGGCCTTGTCCGGGTTGTCGCCATTGCTATAATGGTAAGCCAGCATACCGTAAAACTCATGGAGTCGCTCCGTGAACACGCTCTCTATTGCATGCGCAACATACAGGTGCAGTTCCTTTCGCTTCTGTATCAGTATTGATTCGTAAGCCGCCTCTTGGGCCAGGGCGTGCTTGAAGAGATACTCTATCTCGTCCAGGCGTTTCCGTTTACGGATGAGCTGAATATCCTCAAGATAGGAAAGCCTCCGGTCGATATCAGACACGTTTTGAGCAACTTCGGTAATTATCTTGTGGAAAAAGTTACGGCCGATGACCGACGCTGTCTTAACCAGGATTTTCGTCTCCTCGTCGAGCCGGTCGATGCGTCCCATTAATACCTCGTTAATAGTGAGGGGCACCGTGACGTTGTGGATTCTCGCCGTCACCTCGAAGGTGTCACCTTTCCTGATCACCGCTCCCTCGTCGATGAAGGAGCGCACCACCTCCTCGACAAAGAATGGATTCCCTCCGGCACGTTCCTTGATCTGCTCCTCAATCTGGCGCGGAAGCCCCCTGATGTTCATCAAGTTGCCTATGAGTGCGCGGGTTTCCAGCTCCGTAAGGGGCTCGATAACGATTGGCATGTACCGGTCAGGGAAATCGGACGCGAGAGTTGTGAGGATACGGTCGCTGGTATCTACGTAGTTGGGCCGGAATACGAGGATATAGAGGATGCGATAGTTATCGACAAGCTTAAAAAGGGCGCTAAGGAGCTCAATGGAACTGGTATCGGCCCAGTGGAAATCCTCAATGTATACAACCATTGGCCTTAATGTTGAACCCTTGATGAGAAGCTCCCGTATATTCTTGAAAATGAGTTTCTCCATGGCTTCGCCCTCGATCCCCTTCACCCGCTCCGCGTGTTTCCCCGAGAGCTTCATGCCCATGAGGGTTCCGGCAAAAGGAATGATCTCCTCCGCCTCGTCGGGGTGGATTGATCGTATGGCTTTTTCAAGCTTCGTGAATTGAACTGTCTCGCCATCGTCCTCGGCTATTCCGGCCCAGCTTTTCAGAAGGTCGATGATGGGGTGGAAGGAAAGGCTGCGACCCATGGAAACAGCACGTCCTTCCAGCAGTGTCACCTGCTTCATGGCCGGATCGGCTTTGAGCTCCGCCATCAGTCGCGACTTGCCGATGCCTGCCTCGCCTACGATGGTGACGATGCCGCCTTCGCCCTTGATGAGCTTCATTACCTGGAAGCGGAGGTCGTTCATCTCCTCGTCGCGGCCCACCAGCTCGGAGTAGATCATCCGGTCGGGACCGGTTTTCGATTTTTGCTCTGACCCCCGGGTTTGTGCAGGTCTCTGACCCCCTCTTGTGTGGCGCGTTTTTTCCATGACCGATAACAATTCAAAGGTCGGCACCGGTTCGGATTTCCCCTTGAGCGAAACAGGGGGCAGAGCCCTGTATTCAAAGTCATCCCGGGTTGCACGGTAGGTCTCCGGACCCATCAGTATCTGACCTTTCTCGGACGCTCCCTCTATGCGAGAAGCGAGATTCACCGTATCTCCCATGACGGTGAAATCAGTGCGGTCTTTGCCCCCGACCTGGCCGGCAATGACCGGGCCGGTGTTCATGCCGATATGGATGTCGAGAGGTATGGCCAGGTTGTTTACTTTATTAAAGCGATACAGAGTGTTCCTCATTTCGATGGCTGTATTTACCGCCATGAGGGGGGCGTTTTCAAGGGCCCTGGGAACACCGAAGAGGACCATCACGCAGTCGCCGATGAACTTGTCAATGGTGCCGCCATGGGCCTTGATGACATCTTCCATCTCCCGGAAGACGCCGTTCATGATCCCGGTCACCTGCTCCGGGTCCATCTTTTCGCTCATGGCGGTGAATCCGGAGATATCGGCGAACATCACCGTGGCCAGGCGGCGCTCGGACTCGGCGGACTGCTTTTTAGGCTGCTCTGACCCCGGTACTGGGGGGGTGGGGCCGATAGTTATCGGTCGGGAAGGGTCTGTTTTATGCTCGATAGTTATCGGTGACGATTCTAATGCTTGCTCTGACCCCGGTTTTAGGGCTTCGGGACCGATAGTTATCGGTTCGAGGGTTGTTTTTTTCTCGCCGATAGTTATCGGTGCCTGGCTTTCCGATTGCTCTGACCCCGATTCCAGGTCATTTTCACCGATAGTTATCGGTCCGGAGTCATTATTTTGCTCTGACCCCCGGCATAATCCCCTGACGCAGGCCACTATTTCACTCCTTTTGGCCGGGAGGGACAGGTACGTGGCCCCGCATCCGGTACATGCCGCAGCAAGGTTATCGTCATTCCGATTGGACAAGAATAAAACCGGTATGTCAGAGTATTTTGGCTTGTTCCGGAGTTGATTGATGAACTTCATTGTTAACCGGTATTTTTCCGGATCATGCTGTTCCGGAAAACCGGTCATTACCAGGAGGGCCACATTCTCAGGCGGGAGGGCGTTGCTGTTCAGATCGGCAGCCAGTCCCTTTACACCGATATACTCACTCACGGGAAGCCCTAATGTCGCTCCCATGGAGGTAATAGTCGCCTGAAAGCCGTTGAAACGGTTTACGACAACAAGTGTTTTGGGCATGGTCAAGCGTAATCACGAATACTGCGGTCGCGCAACTCTTTTTTGAACTATCTTTGTCTGAGTGTGAAATGCCAGTGATAATAATGATTGTTTTTCAGCGTCTGCCAGGTTGTAATCCAGTGGTCAATCGTACGCCGTTCCATAGCCGTAATCCCGCTTGATGTACTTCATAATCAGCGAGGTTTCTATCCGGATGACGCCGTCGATCTTGCTGATCCGGTTGTACACCAGGTCGCTCAGCTCCTCCCTGGTCTTTACGATAAACTCCGCGTTGATGTTCGATTCGCCGCTGGTCATGATGATATACCAGAGCTCTTTCATTTTCTTCAGCTCATTGAGGACGGAATCCAGCTTCTTCATCTCGATATGGATATAGAGGTCGCCGGTCATCTCGAAGCCCAGGAGGTACGGATCGCAGACCGCCACGATTTGGATGAGCCTGCTGTCTATCAGTCGCTTGATGCGGGAGCGCACCGTTGCCTCGGAAATATCCAGCTTCTTGGCGATATCGATATTTGACAGCCTCCCGTCTTTCTGGAGAAGGGTGATGATCCGCGAATCGATGCTATCGATCTCTTTTTTTGCAGGGTCCTGTTCGTTTTTTTTCATTTTTTGATGCCTTTTTGAGTTAGAATCTCGTAAATCGTATATAAATATCATATATATATCATAATTCGTAAAAATCAATATTAATTTTATTGAATATCGTATATTTTTTATTGACAAGTAATCCTTCCATTCCTATTTTATGGGTGATAAAACCACAAGGGGGCATGATATGAGCAGCACCACGAACACGGCCGCGCCAATGGGATTCACCATCAACGATTTTAAAAAATACAAGGAAGCAGGCACGCCCATATCGATGATCACCTGTTATGATTTTCCCTTCGCGAAGATCATCGATCAGACCGATATCGACGTGGTCCTGGTGGGCGATTCCCTGGGAAATGTCATCGCCGGTTACCAGAACACCATCGCCGTCACCCTTGACCAGATCATCTATCACACGGAGATCGTGCGCCGCGGGGTGCCCTCCAAGTTTCTCATCGCTGACATGCCCTTCATGAGCTATCATATTTCCGTGGAAGATACCCTGCGGAACGCCGGCAGGGTCATGAAGGAGACCGGCGCGAACGCCATCAAGCTCGAAGGGGGCAGGGATTTCGCCGCGACCGTTACGGCCCTTGTGAAGGCGTCAATCCCGGTGATGGGCCACCTGGGCCTGACCCCCCAGTCGGTGCACAAGCTCGGCGGATACTCGGTGCAGGGAAAGGATGAAGACGCGCGGAAGACCATCATCGAGGACGCCCGGATCCTGGTGGATTGCGGCGTTTGCTCCATGGTTTTAGAAAAGGTCCCGGAGGAGCTGGCAAAGGAGATATCGGAGATGATACCGGTGCCGACCATCGGCATAGGCGCCGGCCGCTACTGCGACGGCCAGGTCCTGGTGCTTCACGACATGCTCGGCATGGACGAGTCTTTTAGGCCGAAATTCCTGAAAACCTACGCTTCCCTCTTTGATATATCCAAAAAAGCCATCCAGGAATACCATGACGAGGTGAGAGGGAAAAAATTCCCTGAAGAAAAGCACGCCTATCATTGATTCGTCTGGTGTGGCCTTCCTGCCAAAAATTATAATTGAAAATTTTCTATTATATTGTTATATAGTAAGCATCATTATTCGCTAAGGACGGCCCTATGGACAGACGGCGAGGCGATTACTTCCAGATGTGGAAGGAGCGGTATCCGGAGAAATTCGAAGCCGAGGAAACGATCTTTTCCCATGTCCACCGGGGGGACCGGCTGTTCATCAGCACGGCCTGCGGAGAGCCGCAGTACCTGGTGCATTCCCTGGTCAAGTATGCCGAGTCGCACCCCAAGGCTATCGTCGACGCGGAGCTCATGCAGGTATGGACCCTCGGCGTCGCGCCCTATTCGGACCAGAAGTTCGGGGCCAATTTCAGGCACAATTCCTTTTTCGTGGGCGATAACACCCGCGACTCCGTCAACACGGGACTGGCTGATTACACCCCGATTTTCCTTTCGCGGATCCCCCAGCTCTTCCGCAACAAGATGATCCCCATCGACGTGGCCCTTATCCAGACCTCGCTCCCGGACCAGAACGGGTACGTGAGCCTGGGCATCAGCGTCGATATCTGCATGGACGCCATCGAGAACGCCAAGCTGGTCATAGCCCAGATGAATCCTCGCATGCCCCGTGTTCACGGCGATACCTTCATCAGCATCAAGGATGTCGGCTTCATCGTGATGCAGGATGAGCCGCTGCTGGAGTACAATCCGGAGGTGCCCGACGAGATCGCCCGCACCATTGGCCGCTACGTCGCCAGCATCGTCAATGACGGCGATACGATCCAGGTGGGATACGGGAGCATGCCCAGCGCCATCATGTCCAGCCTTGTGGAAAAAAACAACCTGGGCGTCCACAGCGAGCTTTTCACCCATCCCATGATGGACCTTCTTAAGAGAGGAGTGGTGGACAATTCGAGAAAGACCACCGACCGCGGCAAGACCATGGCGGCCTTCTGCATGGGCGTGAAGGAAACCTACGAATACATCGACGACAACCCGTTCATCGAGTTCAAGCGGATCAGCTACACCAACAATCCCCTGGTGATAGCGCAGAACGTCAACATGACGGCCATCAACGCGGCCCTCCAGATCGACCTCACGGGGCAGGCCACGGCGGAGTCCATCGGAAACCAGTTCTTCAGCGGTATCGGCGGGAGCGCCGATTTCATGCGCGGCGCGATCCTGTCGCCGGGCGGGAAGACCATCCTGGTGCTCCAGTCCACGGCGCGGGGCGGCGAGGTCTCGCGCATCGTCCCCTTCCTCGATCCGGGCACCGGCGTGACCCTGAACCGCGGCGACATCAATTACGTGGTAACCGAGTACGGCATCGCCTACATCCACGGCAAGAACATCCGCGAGCGGGCCATGGACCTCATCGCCATCGCCCACCCGAAGTTCAGGCCCTGGCTGATCGACGAGGCGAAGAAGCAGAACCTCATTTACAAGGACCAGGCCTTTATCCCGGGCAAGCGCGGGGAATACCCGGAGCACCTTGCCACGTTCCGGACGACCAGGTCAGGCACGGCGCTGAAGATGCGGCCCGTGAACATCAACGACGAGACCATCATCAAGGACCTGTTCTATTCCCTTTCGGACCAGAGTTTCCAGCGTCGGTTCATGTCGTCGCGCCTTGACATGCCCCACGAGCGGCGGCAGGAATTCGTGGTGATCGATTACACCAGGGAGCTGGTCATCCTGGCCTTCGTCGAGGAGGGCGGCAAGGACATCGCCGCCGGCATGGGCCAGATGATCAAGGACGAGAAGAGCCACACCGCGGAGGTGGCCTTCGCCGTCCGCGACGACATGCACAACCGCGGGATCGGGTCGGAGCTCCTGGGGTACCTGATACTCCTGGCGAAGCGCGAGGGTCTCCTCGGGTTCACGGCGGAGGTGCTGGCGGAGAACCGTCCCATGCTCCACGTGTTCGAGAAAATGTTCCCCGATATCGAAAAGAAGCTGGATGACGGCGTTTTCGAGCTGGTGCTGCGCTTCAGCGACTCGGAGTAGAGAATAATGTGCGTCCTATGAAATATCTTTTCCCAGTCGCCGCGCTTATAATTCTTTTTTCACCGTCCATTGTTCATGCTTTCCCCGCCATTCCGGAGTCGATAGCCGTGACGGAGTGGAGAGCGCTTTTCAGCCAGGACCCGTCCCTTGAGGCGGCCCGTGAAAGCGACCGGTGGCAATCCATCGGGATGCCCTTAAAATTCCAGCTTCCCTATAAGCCGAAGCGGTCCTTCCAATACTGCTGGCTCAGGGGGGAGTTCATCATCGAGGATGATCCCGCCAGGTATTACGGTATCACCCTTGGAAGGATTAATTATACCTATACGATTTATATCAATAATTACCTGATCGATATTAAAACACCCGCGGAGATAGCCAATCTTCATTATCCGGAAAGCTTCATGATGCCACGGGGCCTTCTCAAAAAAGGCAGGAACGAATTATTCCTGTACCTGGGCGTTTTCGGATACGAATACGGCGGACTCCCGGACGGAGTCTATATCCAACCGAAGGTCGAATACCGCAGGTTGAAGAATTTCTATGACCTGGTGTTCAACCAGCTTCCCATCGGCATACTGCTGCTCCTGGCGGGGAGCATCCTCCTCATGGCTGCCGTGACGTTTTTCTATGGCTTCGACAGGCTTTTTCTCTACGAGATTCTCGTGCAGCTCCTCAACGCCGCCTATATCATCACCCTCTTTTCCCCCTATAAAATAGTGGCAATGGATATGATCTCGCCGATGCTGACGATGGCGATCCCGTTTTTTGCCGTCCTGTTCCTGCTAATCATACAGTCCCTGTACCGCGCTGAGCTGTATGAATATTCCTGGATCATCCACGGGGGAGTGCTGATACTGTCCGGTTCGGTCTTTGTGCTGAATTATTTCGTTCTCAATTTTTTTCTGAACCCGGCCTATTGCCTGGCCGTTATCGTCCTTTTCATTCCCTATGCCATCTACATGACCCTGAGGATCAACAGGGCGCGGCCCGACCGGTTCAAGCTCGTCGCGATACTGGCGCTGGTGTCGCTCCTCTCCGCCGGGGGAATCCTTGAGGTGATATTATACCTCTCCGGGAGCAGGTATTCCTTCCTGACCGTGACCTATGTCTCGCCCTTCGTGATACTGGGCTTCGCGGTCCTGGGCTCCAGGGAATACCAGAGGAGGATGATCGGCCTCAAGGTCCTCTACGATCAGCTCCAGGTCCGGGAGCCGAAGGCCGATCAGGCCAGGCGGAGGGTCGTGACCGATTCCACCGGGGAAAAATTAAAGAGCATCCTTTCGTTCATCAACGAGAATTACCGGTCAGATATTTCCCGCGAGGGCCTGGCCGCGGCCGTCGGCATGAACCCCAACTATTTCAGCAGCCAGTTCAAGGAGTTCACCGGGAAAAAGATCAATGACTACATCAACGAGCTCAGGATCCGCGAGGCGATGGAGCTTTTAAAGCAGGGCCATGTAAAGATCATCGATGTCGCCCTGGCAACGGGCTTTGACAGCCTCTCGACCTTTAACCGGGCCTTCAAGAGCTGCAGCGGCAAGACACCCACCGAGTACCGGGCGGAATTGACCATGGGCTAATCGACAGCAGCTCTCCTCTTTAAATGACTCTTGATTTTCCCCGTCAAATTTACAGAATCTGAAATATTGATTGGCATTGGTATTCGGGAGTATGATATCAATGAACGTATTAAACCGACCGGACGGTCATATAAAAAGAATATTTTCAGGATACGGAGTGGCGCGGATAGTTATCGGCCGATAAAAATTGATCGGGAGGATTTAAAATGAAGAAATATTTACTCTGGTTTGGATTATTGGCGCTTATAGTTCTGCTGCATTCAGATTCCATCAATGCCGCCGGGATTACCGCCCCGGGGCAGGCATCCTCCGGCTATGGCTCGGCGGAAAATTACATATGCAGCAGCTATACAGAGGGAAGGGTGGGAGCCTGGTATAATCCATGGAGCGGTTACTGGTGCTGGTACTATGTCCCGGCCAGGCTGAAGAACGGCTCCACCGCGCCGGTGGTCATCTATCTCCATGGCATGATGCTGATGGCGCCGGACATCTACATGGCCCATATCGAGCACCTGTGCAGGCAGGGGTATATCGTCCTGTTCCCGCAGATTAACAGGGGTGGATTGGTGGGCCTCGCCACCGATAACAATCAGAACAACATGATGCACCGGACCATCGATTCTGTCAACGACGCCCTGAATAAGATCGGATCAAAGGCCGACCGGGGCAACATGGTGCTCTTCGGCCATTCCCTGGGAGGGCTGATCAGCCTCTGCTGGTCCGATAACGAGGGAGACGCCGTTGCCCCGGCCGTTAAAAGGATCGTTACGGCCGATCCCTGCCTCTATTCCAATATTCCGGATTTTGTCGATGTATTTGTCACGGTGACGGAGCTCGATTTCAGAGAGAAGGCGAAATCGACCACGGCCCCGGTCATCATACTGACCGGCTCCGACGATACCATCGCCCTGCCCGAAACGGCATTTGACGCCCGTGACGCCCTGGTCAATTCCCCTTCAAAAGTAATATACCAGTATAATACGGATGATCACGGCGCCAGGGCCCTGAAGGCCGATCATATGGCCCCCATCTGCGACGACGGGTGGATGCCAAGCTGGGCCATGGACATGCTGGGAGGCGACGGCGAGGTGGACACCTTCGATTACCGCGTGTTCTGGGCCGCCCTGGACGCCGCCCTGGACGGGTGCGATACCCTTTCCTTTGACATGGGGACCTGGAGCGACGGCACCCCGGTCAAGG
Source organism: Spirochaetota bacterium (assembly GCA_017999915.1). Taxonomy (NCBI): domain Bacteria; kingdom Pseudomonadati; phylum Spirochaetota; species Spirochaetota bacterium. The sequence continues at coordinate 135,090 of JAGNKX010000005.1, read as the reverse complement.
CCGTTACCCAGCTTGCCCCGTAAAATCCGCGCGGAGATAGGAACGTGCTCCGGCCCCCTCCTGTGAGGGGGCCATTCTATTTATTATTGTCATATTTTTTTGTAATTGCTTCCGAAAATAATAGTGTCAGAGTAAAAATTTAAGGTGTCAGGGTAACATGGCATTGACCTCTTATCATTCAGCTTCATGGTTACAGGTTGCTTCGGCCCGCCTCTGATGGGTACCCCCGGTTTCCGGTGATTCCGGAATAATTATACGGTAAATTCTTGACAGTGCCGTCCCGTTGACCGGTAATGACGATTGGTCGATTGTCCAATTTGACTTTTATGGGTACCTTGGGTATAGTATAAGAGAGCTACTGGAATGGAGGATATATGATCCAAAATAAAAAGTTCTGGTATTTCCTGATGATCGGGGCAATAGTCCTTTACGCCCTGTCCATTGTGCTGGGGCGATACCTGTTCCCCGGCGATCTTCTCATGTCCCACATTTTTTTTATCGGCCTTGTCGCGCTTCACATCGTTGAGATCCCAACCGTATCATTGAAAATTGGAAGAGATAAGGGGATTCCCATATTGATCGTCGTGTTAAATACGCTCCTGTACGGCTTCACCTGGTGGCTGCCGCTAAAAAAAGGCATAATAGACAAATAATTCTCCGAGAGGTTATCATGTTCAAATATGGTCCCGGTAAAAAGCTGGTGAGTTTCATGGTCTGGCTCTCCTGGCCGATCATAAAGGCCGGCAAGAAATACAGCAATGTTCCCGTTCTGAAATGGATCATAAATCCCTTTTTCCGGAGGCCCTATAACGAAGTGACTTCCGTGCCTATCAGCGTCAATATCAATCTTCCCAAGTCGGTGCCCCTTCCGCGAGCCACCCTGGAAAAACTGGTGGCGAAAGTCGACGACAAGTTCGTACTTCATGAATGCATATGCCGGCACCATAACAAGCGGCCCATGGAGGAGCGCACCCTCGGCTGCATGGTTTTAGGACCGGCGATAAAAAGGATCAATCCCTCCAACGGGCGCAGGATAACGACAAAGGAAGCTGTCGCCCATATCCGCCGCGCGGCAAAAATGGGTCTTATCGCCAATATAGCCCACGTGTGGATCGACCCCCTGGCGTACTGGCTCAGCTTCAAGGACCTGATGTTCATATGCTTCTGCGACGACGTCAATTGCCTTTACCGGACCCACATGAAAGACCGCGGGCCCAACCTCGATAAGACCTACAAGAAGCTGCCGGGCATCACCGTCCGCGTGGAGCCGAAGAAGTGCGACGGCTGCGAGGTCTGCGTGGACAAATGCTTCGTCGCCGCCATAACCATGAAAAACGGGAAAGCCCTCATCGGTCCCGATTGCAAGGGGTGCGGCCGCTGCGTCGAGGTGTGCCCGAGTAAGGCGATAACCTTGAAGCTGGCGGACGAGAAAAAGCTCCTCAGGCAGATAGAGGAGCGGATTCGCGAGATTGCCGTTATTCCCGGCATCGGGAAATAAGGGCTTTCGGGAAGAAGTCTGAAATTATGATTCAAGGGAGTCGATCATGAAGCTGTCATTAACACGCGAAGAGCTCGATGCCATAATCTTTCACGCGGCCTATTCCGTCATCTGTCTTCCCGTTCTCCTGGTCCCGGGGCTGGAGGTCGGCATCAAGCTCTTCTTGCTCGTGGTCCTTTACAATGTCGCCCTGCCGGTCACGGCAAAGCTCCGCGGTCATGATCTCTGGATCAACATCTGGCTTTTCGCCCTGATCCTGAGCGTCTTCCAGGTTTTCCCGGACTGGTTCCTTTCGCGCCAGCTGGGGATACTGGTTTTCCCGGAAGACGGCTTTCTCAAAATCGGCACCGTGTCCGGCTACATGGCCGGGCTGTGGGCCATCCCCGTCTTCATGATCGTGTACGTTTCCGTCAGGGCCGGAGAGCGCCTGTCGCCCCGGGCCGGATACCTGGCCGCGGCCCTTCTGGCGCTGGTGATTTTCGCCGGTTCCGAGGAGACCGTGTGGATGCTCCCCTCCTGGTACGCGCAAAACGTTGCCATGGTGGGCCATGTCGCCGTCTACATCGTCATCCCTGAAATTATACTGGGCATATCATGCCTGTATGCGTTTATGCAGATTAAGGAAAAGAAGAACTGGTATAAAGTACCGGTGGCGTTCCTGGTCATGCTCCTTTACCTGGGAGCGTCGGCGTTTTTCTTTTTTATCGTGGAACGCCTGCTGCGCTGATCGGTCCGGCGGCCGGTCGAAGGGGCCGCTCCCGAGCCTGATGAAGGATTCGATAATATATAGAAAGTAACAAGTCTGTAGCATAGGGTAACACCACATCCCACCTCCAGGGGTTATTATTATGAGACGCAGTACTGTGAAGCGAAGCATCATTTCCCTCACCGGAATGCTGATGGCATTTTCCCTGTTGCTGATTCTCGCGGCGCCCGCTTCAGCCGAAGAAGCCTTTACGATCACAACAAAAAGTAACTACTATGAAATACCGGGACGCCATATCTCCCTGCTGGAAGACCCGGGCAAGGAATTGACGATTGAACAGGTTGCGGGGCCGGATTACGGCGGCAGGTTTGCCGTCAGCAAAGAGGAAGTCCCCAACATCGGCCAGACGAGATCCGCCTGGTGGATAAGGTTTGCCATAAAGAATGACTCGGGGAAGGATAATGACTGGTTTCTTGAGCTGAACCATCCCCTCATAGATTATGTGTCGCTCTACGCAATGGACCCGAAAGGCGATTTCACCGAGCTTCGGCAGGGGCGCGCCATGCCCTTTACGGGTAAAGAGGTCAAGCGACGCACCTTTGTGTTCGAGCAGAGACTGAAAGCGGGGGAAACCCGCCATTATTACCTGCGGGCCCAGAGCGGGGACGGCATCGTGTTCCCCCTGCGCCTCATGTCGCCCGTCGAGTTCATCAAGAGCGAGCGGAAGGACCAGATCGTGCTGGGCCTTCTCCTGGGCGCCATGATCATCATCATGATCTACAACTTCTTTATTTTTTTCATGTCCCGCGACGAGAGCTACCTGTACCTGGTCTTTTTCATTTTCTCGTTCCTGTTTTACATCGTCTCGGAGAACGGCATCGGCAATGAGTTCGTATGGCGAAAATTCAGCTGGATGTCGATGAACTGCATTCTCCTTGCCGTCTCCCTGGTCATGATGTCCAGCTCCCTGTTCATGCAGAAGTTCCTTGAGACGAAGATCCATGTCCCCCGCCTTCACCGCGCCATCGTCGTCTTTCCGGTCCTGGGCGCCGTGATCCTGGCGCTGACCGGGGCCCTCACGCCCTTCTTCGGGAACTCCGCCTATTACTTCATCGTCATACCGGCCATGGGCGTAACCTTCGTGCTCGCCATCATCCTTATCGTGACGGGCGTCATCCGCTGGCGCCAGGGGAGCAGGCCGGCCCGGTTTTTCCTCATCGCCTGGGGCGCGCTGATACTGGGCGCCTGCGTCTACATACTCAAGGCCGTGCGCGTCCTCCCCGAGTCGTTCATCACCCACCAGGGGGTTCCCCTCGGCGGCGCCGTCCAGATGGTGCTCCTCTCCCTGGGGCTCGCGGACAAGATCAGGACCATGAACATCGAGGTCTACAAGCTCAAGGATAGCATCGAGGAGCGCAACCGGAACCTCGAGAGCATCATGGAACAGGCGCAGATGGCCTCGAACGAGCTCCTCAACGTCGGCCGGGAAGAGGAGGCGATGGGCAAGCGCCTCCAGGAAACCTCGATGGAGCAGGCTTCCCTGGGCGAGGAGATGTCCGCCTCCTTCGAGGAGCTGACGTCGGCCATCGAGTCGATCGTGGATTCGGTGTTCAGCCAGGAGGAGGAGCGGGCGAAGGTCTCGGCGATGGTCGATAACCTCAAGGGGACCCAGCAGTCCGTGAAGGCCATGAGCGAGGCGGTCCGTTCCGGCATCAGCGACATAGAAAAGACCACCGACGTCACCGGCGAGAACTACGAGAAGATGATGTCCATGATGCATATCATCAACGAGGGCGGCCAGACCATCAACAACTTCATATCGGTCATCGACGACATATCCGACAAGATCAACCTTCTCAGCCTGAATGCCGCCATTGAGGCCGCGCGGGCCGGGGAGCATGGCCGGGGTTTCGCCGTCGTCGCCGACGAGATAGGCAAGCTGGCGGCGCGGACCACCGAGAATTCAAAAATCATTTCGGACCAGGTGACGAAGATCACCGGCGATATAGCCAGCGGCATCACCATGCTCTCCGAGACCCGTAAGTCCGCGGAGTCGATCTTCACCCTGATCAAGGGGATCACCGGCAAGGTCGACACCGTGTCCGACGCCATGGGGGACCTTGGCGTCACCATCATCGATATCATCGAACAGGCCCGGACGCTGGAGAAGGTGTCCCACACGATCCAGAACTCGACCACGGAACAGAGAAAGTCGATGGAGGAAAACGCCAGGACGGTCCTGCGCCTCTCAGAAATGGCCCAGGACGTGGCTGAAACGAGCCGCCGGCTCCAGGAGTTCACCCACGTGATAGCCGACAAGGCCAACGGCCTCAAGGAGATCGTTATGGCCGGCAGGAAGGATGAATGACGGGCCGGTCACTCAGGCGTAGATGACGGCGATGATCCGCGCCGGCTTGTCGTCGGCGCAGGCGACCCGATGGTCGAGCTTTGAATCGTAGTAGATGCTGTCCCCCGCCTCGAGGATGTCCGTGTGCGCGCCGAGCTGGATCTCCACTTTCCCCTCAAGGACAAAGAGAAATTCCTCCCCGTCATGGCTGTAAGGAACGCCCTTTTTTGCGACCGGCTCCAGGGTGACCAGGAAGGGCTCCATCTTGCGGTTTATCTTTTCCGGCGCCAGCGATTCGTAGGAATAGCCGTACCGGACCCCTTCCTTTGAGGCGACCCGGGACGTCGGCACCCGCTCGTCCTTGCGGACGATGGTGAAGGGCGCCGTGCCCTTCTGGTTAAAGAGCATGCCGATTTCAATGCCGATGGAGCGGGCGATTTTCATCAGCGCCCCAAGGGGCGGCGAGATGAGATGGTTCTCGAGCTGGGATATGAAGGCGGGGGAAAACCCGGTGCGCTCGGCAAGGTCCGCCAGGGACATGCCCATGGATTCGCGGTATTTTTTTATCTTTTCTCCCACTTTGACGTCGGTGTTGTCCATGTTCCCTCTCTGCTCTTTTATCTGTTACATTTAATGAAATGTGTGAAGGTTTATCTGTCAAATATAATTTCTCATGGCGATGATTCCTGGATGCCATGCATGACTGGCGGCGCGTCCGGGGCTAATTTTTTGAGTATCCGGCCAGTTTTTGTTGACTTAAAAAAGGTAATTTCGATAGAGTGTATATGAGGATGAAAATGTTTTACTTGACTAATATTTGTAATTATATTAAATTTTACTCAATTGCGTGTAGTAAATGACCTTTACCCCGCCGCCTTCGGCGGCCGGGCAAGGGTTTAAAATTGATGCGTAAGGTATTCAATATTCTGTAAGATATTTTAATACTGACTAAAAAGTTAAAAAGGATCGTCAAACGCCGGTATGGCCCACATTACGATAGACGCGGACCGATGCAAGGGATGTTATTTCTGCATCAAGTTCTGTCCCAAGCAGATCATCATTGTCTCCGACAAGCATAACCGGGTGGGTTATTTCCCGGCGCAATTTTCCGAGGGCGGGGAAGAACAGTGTACGGCCTGCAAGACCTGCGCGCTCATGTGCCCCGATAACGCCATAGAGGTGTTCAAATGACCGAGAAGAAGCTGACCAAGGGCAACATCGCCCTTGCCGAGGGGGCGATACAGGCGGGGTGCCGGTTCTATTTCGGATACCCCATTACGCCGCAGAATGACATTCCCGAATACCTCGCGAAGGAGCTTCCCAAGTACGGCGGCACCTTCATCCCCGCGGAGAGCGAGATCGCCTCGATCAACATGGTCCTCGGCGCCGGCGCGTCGGGGGCCCGCTCCATGACATCATCGTCAGGCCCCGGCATTTCCCTCATGCAGGAGGGGTTCTCCTATATCGCCGGTTCCGATATCCCGGGCCTGGTGGTCAACATCATGAGGTGCGGCCCCGGTCTCGGCGGCATATCCCCCACCCAGGGCGACTACACCCAGGCGGTCCACGGCGGCGGCCATGGCGATTACCGCAACATCGTGCTGGCGCCGGCGTCGGTCCAGGAGATGTTCGATCTCACCATCAGGGGCTTCGAGCTGGCCGACAAGTACCGGATGCTCTCGGTCATACTGGCGGACGCCATGGTGGGCCAGTTCCAGGAGCCGTGCCGCCTCACGCCGGACCATCCCATCGTGATACCGGAAAAACCGTGGGCGCTGAAGGGACGCGAAGGGCGGAAGCCGCAGCTCCTCAAGTCGCTCTACCTGGGGCCCGGCGAGCAGGAACAGCACAACCTCGTGCTTCAGAAAAAATATGACGAGGTCCGCGCCAACGAGGTCCTCTGGGAGGAAAAATACCTCGATGACGCCGAGCTCATGATAGTGGCCTTCGGCACGCCGTCCCGCATCGCCAAGACGGCGATAGGGATGGCCAGGGAGCAGGGGATGAGGATCGGCCTGCTGCGGCCGATCACGCTCTTCCCCTTCCCGGCCGAGCAGGTATACCGCCATTCGGAAAGGATAAAAAACATACTGGTGGTGGAAATGAACACCGGCCAGATGCTCTATGACGTGAAAATAGCCGCCCACAAGGACGCGAAGATATCCTTCTACGGCAGGCCCGGCGGCGGCATCCCGTTCCCCAACGAGGTGCTGGCGGAGATCAGAAAGGCCCTGGAGTGACCCATGAACAAAGTATTCAGCAGGAGCGAGTGCCTCACCGATAGACCGACCCATTTCTGTCCCGGCTGCACCCACGGCATAGCGCACCGCCTGGTGGCCGAGGCCCTGGACGAGCTGGGCGTCACCGATCGGACCATTGGCGTGCCCGGCGTGGGCTGCTGCGTGTTCCTCTATTATTATCTTTCCATCGACGTTCTCGAAGCGCCCCACGGCAGGGCCCCGGCGGTGGCCACGGGGATGAAGCGCGCCCAGCCGGACAAGATCATCTTCAATTACCAGGGCGACGGCGACATGGCCGCCATCGGGACGTCGGAGATCATTCATGCCGCGAACCGCGGGGAGAACATTACCGTCATATTCATCAATAACTCCGTGTACGGCATGACGGGGGGGCAGATGGCCCCCACCACGCTCCTGGGCCAGCAGACCACCACGTCCCCCTACGGAAGGAATTTCCAGACCGAGGGATATCCCATCAGGATGGCCGAGCTCCTGGCGACCCTTGAAGGCGTGGCCTACTCGGCGCGGGTCTCTCTCCACAAGCCGAAGAACGTGATCCAGGCGAAGAAGGCCATCATCAAGGCCTTCGAGATGCAGATCAACCAGATGGGATTCTCGATGGTCGAGCTCCTGTCCACATGCAATACCAACTGGCGGGTTTCCCCGGTGGAAGCCCTGGACGTGATAGAGAACGAGATGATCCCCTACTTTCCGCTGGGCGTGTTCAAGGAAAGGACCGGGAAGGATTTCTTATAGCGTGGGGTTTAAACCCCACGTTAACAGAAACGGAGATTTTATGTACTACGACGTGATAATGACCGGCTTCGGCGGGCAGGGGATACAGACCATCAGCCTCATGGTCGCCCTTGCCTCCATGGAAAAGAACCTGGAGGTGACCTACCTTCCTTCCTACGGCGTGGAAAAGCGCGGCGGCAGGACCAATGTGTACGTTATCGTCTCCGATGAGGAGATCGGCTCGCCCATAACCAACAATCCCAGGGCCCTGCTGGCGCTGGACGCCATCGGCCTGGATTTCTACCAGGGGATGCTGGAAAAGGGGAGTGTGCTGATCGCCAACTCCAGTCTCATCCCGGATGACATGATCAAAACGAAAGACGGCGTCACCGTCTTAAAGGTCAGGTTCAACGAGGAAGCCGTGGCCATGGGCAATCCTAAAATGGCCAACATGATCACCCTGGGCTGTTTCGTCGAGGGGCTTCCGTTCCTCGATTTTAACGACCTGAAGGCCGTTATCGACAGGGTTATCCCCGCCCGTCTCAAGGAAACCATTCCTGACAACCTGAAGGCGATTGAGCGGGGCATAGAGCTTGCGAAAGAACTGAAGAAGTAAATATCCGCTGTATATCGCATCACCCCGTCATTTTATATATCAGGCTTACCCTCATCCCCCAGCCCCTTCTCCCATTGAGAATTGAAGAAAGGAGAAGGGGGGATTGACGATGAGCCCTCTCCTTTTATCAAAGCTTAATGGGAGGCAGCATCTTGTACATCCGTGTACGATGCTGCATGCGCGACATCCTGTCGCTTAGTGCGCGCGGAGCGCGGGTGAGGTCGAACCATGTAGAGTGCGCGCCGGCCTGTCCCGAGCCGTTTCGAGGGGAGGCGGGGTGAGGGTTGATCAATCCATATACAAATCTGACATCCTGTGCAAAATAACAAAAATCAGGTATTGGTTTCGCGCCAATATTATTTGACAAAAAAAGGGGCGCCAATAATCCTTGGCTTATAATGTGTGTGCATATATATCCGCATTCGGGGATGGTATACTATATTTATACGGAGGAGTGATTTATGGCTGCAAATCCTATTGTTGATTCACGGGACACCAAGTTCATATTATTTGAATTGTTCGAAGTCGATAAGCTGACCAAGTTCGAAAAGTTTGCCGATTTTGACAAAGACACCATGGAAAGCGTCGTTGACCTTGCCGAAACAATATCGGTCGAGCAGGTTTATCCCATCAACGCCGCAGCCGACAAGAGCGGCGCGAAGTATGATGCCTCGACGAAAAAGGTCGCTATTCCCCAGGAATATTTCGCCGGCCTGAAGGCTTACTATGAGGCGGGTTTTATGAGCGTTGCCACCGATCCCAAATGGGGCGGCATGGGAATGCCGGAATCCATATACTATACCGTAACCGATTACTTCACCGCGGCCAGCTGCGCCTTTACCATGTTCCCGATGCTGTCCATCGGCGCCTGCAACATGTATATGAAGTTCCTGCCCGACCATCCCTGGAAGAAGGCGGTCGTCGACAAGATGCTTACCGGCGAATGGGGCGGCACCATGTGCCTCACCGAGCCCGACGCCGGATCCGATGTGGGCGCCCTCAAGACCAAGGCGACCAAGAATGCCGACGGCACCTATTCGATCAAGGGCCAGAAGATATTCATATCCGCCGGCGAAAACGATTTTTCAAAGAACATCATTCACCCCGTCCTCGCCCGGATCGAAGGCGATCCCGAGGGGACCAAGGGCATATCGATCTTCCTTGTGCCGAAGTACCGCATCAAGGATGACGGCTCCATGGGCGAGCCCAATGACGTCCAGTGCGCCGGCATCGAGCACAAGATGGGGATCCACGGAAACCCGACCTGCACCATGGTCTTCGGCGACGAAGGCAAGTGCCAGGGATTCCTGATGGGCGAGGCCCGTCAGGGAATGAAGATCATGTTCCAGATGATGAACGAGGCCCGTCTCTATGTCGGCGGCCAGGGCGCGTCGGTATCCAGCGCGGCCTACATGCACGCCGTCACTTACGCCCGGAACCGGGTGCAGGGCAAGCGGCCCGAAGACATGATGAAGCCCGACGCGAAGAGCGCCACCATCATGAACCACCCGGATGTCAAGCGGATGCTCCTTTCCATGAAAGCCCGGGTCGAGGCCATGAGGACCCTGACCCTGTACTGCGGCTACCTGACGGACCTTACCCATGTGCATAAGGACGAGGCCAAGAAGGAAGCGCAGGCGATGCTTGATTTCCTGATTCCTATCAACAAGGCCGGCAACACCGACACCGCGTGGGAAGTCACCGCTGACGCCATCCAGTGCTACGGCGGCTATGGTTTCTGCTCCGACTACCCGGTCGAGCAGTACGCCCGCGACGCCAAGATCCTCACGCTCTATGAAGGGACCAATGGCATCCAATCGATGGACCTGGCGATGCGGAAGCTTCTTATGGACAAGGATTTCTACAACTACAAGGCCTATGTGAAAATAATCAACGAGACCATCAAGAAGGCCAAGGGCGCCGTCGACGACAAGTACCTCTCCATTATGGAAAAGGGCCTTGCCAAGATTGACGAGGTCGTCAAGTACATGAAGGGCCTCATGGACGGCGGCAAGTACCTGCACATTTTCGCCAACGCGACGCCGATGCAGCAGGCCTTCGCGATGCTGTCCTACGCCTTCATACACCTCTGGGCGCTGACGCTGGTAAACCCGAAGGCGAAAGAGCTTGTCGGCGACAAGAAGGGCGCGGACCTCGAAAAGCTTCTCGCGGACAACGCGGAAGCCGCCTACTACTACGGCCGTATGCTTTCCGCCCAGTTCTATATCGGCGCGGAATTCCAGAAGTTCTTCGGCAAGTGCGAGTACATCCTTCAGGGAGAGGCCGCGGTCGTCAAAACGACATCGGCGATATTCTCCGGGGCGCCGGAGCAGTAAGCGATACGTTAAAGAAGAAACTGAAAGGCCGCCGGGTAATCCGGCGGCCTTTTTTATATTTATGCCTGGTATTTCCAGGAACTCCGATCTTGATCATCCGACATTGCCCAATTCTTGCCCTGGGCATTAATAGCCTTCCTGTTAAAGCATCATCACATTGTCGATTTAAAAGAACCTGCACATATCTGTCTATTGCCTGTATCCATTAGGCTTAAAAGTCGATTGTTTAGCACCAAGGTTTAGTGATGCTAAACTTTGGAACTATTGACTTTAATCGAAATGTTATATACATTACTATTACCTGACCGCCGGGAGAAATATGTTGTATGTTGTATGGATAGATATGTAGTAAGTTAAGCATAAAACCGCCGTAATGCGGGTATCTAGCTGAAGGTGTTTCATTGGAATAAGACTCATGTTCAATGGAATACCGCCAGGGCTTACCTCAAGTATCGATTTCTTGTTAATCTCTATATTAACGGAGCGAAATCGCCTTATGACCTGGCATCACATTGTATACTTTGCCTCCATCGCCATAACAGCCGCCATCATGGCCTGCATAGCCCGTTACTCATGGCGTAAACGTAACACCTCCAGAGGCGCCGCCATATATGCCCTTATCGCTCTCCTGGTGAGCCTTTTATCGGTTTTCCAGGGCGTTTCCATGATAGGCCCGACTGAAGAATGGGCGCTATTCTGGTTCAACCTGCGCATTTTTTGCTTCGCGACGATCCCCGTGCTCTGGCTGGTTTTCGTAATCCAGTATACCGGCATGGATCGTGTCCTTACAAACCTCCGAATCGCCGCGCTTTGTGTAATACCCCTGGTTACGCAGGTGATGATCTGGACGAATGACCACCATGGCCTCTGGGTGAAACGAGATGTTCTTTTCAGCCGGGCAGGGGCTTTTTTTATCCCGGAAACCTCCGTGCGCATCCTGGGCCCCTGGTTTGCCGTGCATAATCTCTATACCTACGGGATGACGCTGGCCGGCCTGGTTCTTCTCCTGGCCTCGGCTATCCGCCTGAGGCGGGGCCAGCGCGGTCAGGCGGTCATACTGGGCGCCGGCACCCTGGTGATGATCGCCGGCGCGCTTCTGGCCACGTTCAACGTGGTCCCCGGCGTCAAGCTGAATCCCCTGCCTCAAAGCTTCGCCCTGGGGTCGATGATGATCGCCTGGGGCATGTACCGGTACAAGTTTCTGGAGGCGGCTCCCCAGTTCGACCGGAGTAAGCCCATACCGGTCGCGATCATCGCGCTTTTCATGGCTTTGACGGCGGGGATAATCGTCGCGGGGTTCATTAATTATCGCCAGTTTCTCGATCAATACCGCGAACAGACGATACGCAAGCTGTCATCCATCGCCGAATTGAAAGTTGAAGAGCTCCATAGATGGCGGAAGGAGCGGGTGGGTGATGGAAGCACTTTATTCAATAATATTACATTTAATGGCCTGGCGAGGGGTTATTTTGCTAATCCTGGCGACGCCGCCCTTCGGCTTCAGATCGATTCCTGGCTGGGAAAGATTCAGGCCGCGTATAAATATGACACGATCTTTTTGATGGACGCCGGCGGTGTCGTTTATGTTACCGTCAAGGGCAGAGTAGTGAATCGCTGCGGACATCTGCCGGGCCTTCTTGCCGATGCCCGGAGGGCGGGCAGGGTGATCATTTCCGATTTCCATCGTGACACTCCGGATACGTCCATTTATCTGTCCGTTATCGTTCCCCTCGTGGATGCCCCGGGCGGATCGCCGCCCTTTGGTTTTGTCGTAATGTTCATTGATCCCGGCAGGTTTCTGTATCCGATGGTAACGCGATGGCCGGCGGAAAGCCGAACCGCGGAAACTCTCCTGGTTCGCAGGGAGAATGACCATGTATTGTATTTAAACGATCTCAAATTCGAAAAAAATGCGGCGCTCAGGCTGAAATTCCCTTTATCCAATAAGCTGCTTCCCGCCGCCGCCGCCGTCAGGGGCGTGAAAGGTATCTTCGATGGGATCGATTACCGGGGCGTCCCGGTCGTCGCGGCGCTGCGCGCCGTACCGGATTCTCCCTGGTTTCTTGTGGCCCGCATGGACGCGGAGGAGGTGTATGAGCCGGTGCGGGGGCGATTCTGGTCGATGTTGGTCGTGACGGCGGGGCTTGTCACCGGCGTCGGCGCCGGATTATGGATAGTCTGGCGCAGGCGGGACGAACGATACGTTCGGGAGCAGATTGAGGCCGCGGAAGCGCTGCGGGAAAGCGAGGAGAAATTCTCTCTGGCGTTCCGGACCTCGCCCTATGCCATAACCATCACCAGGCCCGACGATGGAAAATTCGTCGACGTGAATGAAGCCTTCAACCGGATTACCGGCTATTCCCGGGAGGAAGTGATGTCTGATTCCTCGATCGGGCTGAATCTCTGGGCCAATAGCGGGGACCGCGATCGGGTGGTCCGGGACCTGATGAACGGCGTCCCGGTGATCGGGCGGGAGATACAATTCAGAATAAAGAACGGCGAGATCATGATCGGGCTGTTCTCGGCCGAATTCATGCCGCTTCGAAACGAGCAAGTCATCCTGTCCAGCATCAATGACATCAGCGACCGGAAGCGCGCCGAGGAGGCCCTGCGGAAAAACGAGCAATTCATACGGGTGGTCCTGGATAATCTTCCCATCGGCATTGCCGTAAATTCGATCGAACCGTCCGTTGAATTCAAGTATATGAACGACAGGTTTCCCGCCCTGTACCGAACGACAAGGGAAAAGCTGGCCGATCCCGACAACTTCTGGGACGCCGTCTACGAGAATGCGGAATTACGGGAGGACATCAGGAGGAGGGTGCTGGAAGACTGCGCGAGCGGAGACCCCGAAAGGATGAACTGGACCGACATACCGTTAGCCCGCGGGGGTGAAGAGACCACGTATATAACCGCGCGGAATATACCCCTTTCCGGGAGCGGGTTGATGATATCGGTCGTGTGGGACGTTACGGAACGCAAGCGCACGCTGATGACCCTGGCGGAGAACGAGGCCCGCCTGCGGACCCTGGTGAGTACGATACCGGACCTGGTATGGCTGAAGGATCCCGACGGGGCCTACCTGCTGTGCAATCCGCCCTTCGAGCGCTTTTTCGGCGCCAAGGAATCGGACATCCTGGGCAGGACGGATTACGATTTCGTGGACAGGGAGCTGGCCGATTTTTTCCGGCAGAAGGACCGCGAGGCCCTGGACGCCGGCCGGCCCACCGTCAACGAGGAATGGGTCACCTTCGCCGACGACGGCCGACGCGCTTTACTGGAAACCATCAAAACGCCCATGCGCGACAGGGACGGAAAGCTTCTCGGCATCCTTGGCATAGCCCGCGATATTACCGAATGGAGGCGCACGGAAGAGGCGCTGCGGGCGAGCGAGCGGAGATTGAAAGAGGCCAAGGAAATCGCCCACCTGGGGTACTGGTTCTGGGACATCAAGACCGGCGATGTCGAATGGTCCGAGGAGATCTATAACATATTCAGGCTCGACCCGAAAAAGTTCAAGCCGCAGATCGATTCGGTCCTCGCGCTGTCGCCGTGGCCGGAAGACCATGAACGGGACCGGGAGCTGATCCGGAAAGCCATTGAATCGCGCCAGGAGGGCTCTTATGAACAGCGTTTTCTCCGTCCGGACAACAGCATCGGATACTATTATTCGTCATTTCAGGGCCAGTACGACGAAGGCGGCGCTCTTGTTTCCATTGTCGGGACGGTCATGGATATCACCGAAATAAAGCGCGCCGAGGAGAAAATCAAGCAGCTCAATGACCGCCTGAAACTCCTGAGCGGGGCCGTGCTGAAACTGGCGGCAGCCCGGAGCCTGGAGGACGTCATGGCGGTCGTGCGGAAAACGGCGCAGGGTATTTCCGGCTCGGACGGCGTTACGTTCATCCTGCGGGAGGGGGACCGGTGCTTTTACGCGGACGAGGACGCCATCGGGCCCCTCTGGAAGGGCCGGCGGTTTCCCCTGGAGGCCTGCGCCAGCGGATGGGTCATGATGAATAAAAGAACGGCGGTTGTGGAGGATGTGTATAACGATCCCAGGGTGCCGGCGGACGCGTACCGGAACACATTCGTGAAAAGCATGGTCATAGCTCCCATGAGAATCTCCGATCCGCTGGGCGCGATCGGATGCTACTGGGCCGGCGCGTATACTCCCCAGCCCGACGAGGTGCGCCTTATCGAGGCGCTGGCCGAAGCCGCGGGCACGGCCCTTGACAACATTGATCTGTACCACGGCCTGGAAAAGCGGGTCTCTGAACGGACGGCGCAGCTTGAGGAAGCCAATGCCGCCATCGTTGCCAACGCGCTCCGCGTGGAGGACCTGTACAACCATGCGCCCTGCGGGTATCACTCCATTGACAGCAGCGGCCTGTTCGTGGAAATCAATGATACCGAGCTTGAATGGCTCGGATACCGGAGGGACGAAGTGCTTGGAAAGATGTCGTTCACGGACGTTATCACGCGGGAGAGCCTTCATGTTTTTCAGGATAATTTTCCCACGCTGAAGGAGCGCGGCTTCGTCAATGATCTTGAAGTAGACATGGTGCGAAAGGACGGGACGGTGTTTCCGGTGATCATAAGCGCCACCGCCATCAGGGACACGGCCGGAACATTTGTCAGGAGCAGGTCCACGGTCATGGATTTCAGGGAAGTGAAGCGCGCCCGGGAGGAGTTGATCCGTTATGCCCGCCGCCTTGAAGAGGCCAACAGCGAGCTCGAATCCTTCTCCTACTCGGTGTCCCATGACCTGCGCGCCCCGCTCCGCGGCATCGACGGCTTCAGCCAGGCGGTCATCGAGGATTATGGGGATAAACTGGATGAGCGGGGGAAGGATTACCTGAAGCGCCTGCGGAATGCCAGCCAGCGGATGGGGAACCTCATCGATGACATACTGCGGCTTTCGCGCGTCAGCCGCGCCGGTTTATCGGCGAGTGACGTGGACCTGAGCGGCCTTGCCCTTTCCGTGGCCCGGGCCCTGGAGGAGCGTGATCCCGGGCGGAAGGCCGAGTTCGTTATCCGGCCGGGCCTTTCGGCGAGGTGCGACCCGGCGCTTCTCCGCATCGTTCTGGAGAATCTTATCGGCAACGCGTGGAAATTCACATCGAAGCGGGACAGCGCGCGCATAGAATTCGGCGTCATTGAGCAGGGTGATGGACCGGCCTTTTTCGTGCGGGACAACGGCGCCGGATTTGACATGAAATACTCGGACAAGCTCTTTGCGCCCTTCCAGCGCCTCCACGGCGATGACGAATTCGAAGGCACCGGCATAGGCCTTGCCCTTGTCAAGCGGATCATTACCCGACACGGGGGAACGATATGGGCCGAAGGCGAAGAGGGGAAAGGGGCGACGATATTGTTTACTCTCAAATAGATAGCTTGCATGGAGGCGCCTTATGATGAAAATGATACTGCTTGTCGAGGATAATCCCGATGACGTGGAGCTGACGAAGCGTGCCTTTAAAAAAAGCAATGTCGCCAATGAGCTCATGGTGGCCCGGGATGGAGAGGAGGCCCTTGAAATGCTTCATGGCAGCGACAGGATAGTCCCGGCCGTGGTTCTCCTTGACCTGAATCTACCCAAAATCGACGGCCTGGAAGTCCTCAGGCGCATACGGGCCGACGAACGGACGAGGCTCCTGCCGGTGGTCATTCTCACGTCGTCCCGGGAGGAAAGCGACCTGATCAAGGGATATTCCAACGGCGCGAACAGTTATATACGGAAACCGGTCGATTTCGATAAATTCATAGAGGCGATCCAGAGCCTGGGCCTGTATTGGCTGGTGCTGAACGAACTGCCTACGGCGCAATAGGAGGCCGCGATCCATGGACGAAAAGAAGCGCATTAGCATCCTTATCGTAGAGGACTCTGAAGAGGACGCCATTCTTCTGACCAGGGAATTGTCGAAGGCCGGATATGACCTCAATTTCGAGAGGGTGCAAACGGCCGAGAAGATGCGTGACGCCCTCGGGAGAGCGGAATGGGACGCGGTTATCTCCGATCACTCCATGCCTCGCTTCAGCTCCTTCGGCGCCCTTGTCGTGCTGAAAGAGAGCGGCAGGGATATTCCTTTCATCATCGTTTCCGGTTCAATAGGAGAGGAAACGGCCGTCGCAGTCATGAAGGCCGGGGCCCATGACTATATCATGAAGGGAAACCTGAAGCGCCTGGCGCCGGTCCTCGAGCGGGAACTGGTCGAGGCCGAAATGCGGCGCAATAAAAGAAAAACGGAAAAACGTTTGTACAAGAGCGAGGTCCGCTACCGGCAGCTTTTTGAGATGATGATGGACTCCTTTGCGTTGCTGGAGCATCTCGGCGCGGAAGACGATAAGCCGGGGGATTTTCTTTATATAGATCTCAATGATTCCTACGCGGCATCACTGGGGCGCACGCGCGAGGAGATAATCGGGAAAACCCTCCGGGAGGCGTACCCGCAGGTCGGCGATGAGCTGTTCGAGCGTTTCGTGAATGTCGTCCGGACCGGCGCGCCCGATCATTTCGAGTACCATTCCGTGTCGGCGCGCCGCCATTTCGAGATCAGCGCGTACCGTCCCCGCGAGGGCCACGTGGCCACGGTTGTCAGGGACATCACGACGAGAAAAACAGCGGCGGAGCGCCAGGCACTGATGGGCTACATCCTCGAAACGATAAACCGGGAAAACGACACCCACTCGATAATCCAGGATGCTATCAACCTGCTGAAGCACCATTACGGGTTTGACGCGGTGGGCCTGAGGCTCCAGCAGGGAAGCGATTACCCGTACTATTATTATGAAGGGTTTGACGACAACTTCGTCATGTCGGAGAATGACCTTTGCGCAAAAAATAAAGAGGGTGCGATAATCACCGGCGATGACGGCATGGCGGCCCTTGAATGTCTCTGCGGCCAGGTCCTGAAAGGAAAAACCGATTTCACCGCAGAGTCCTTCACCGGCGGCGGGAGCTTCTGGACCAATGATATTTCGATGCTGCCGGTAATGACTGACACGCCGGGTTCAATGATAAGGAACAGGAACAGATGCGCCATCTATGGGTATCGGTCCGTGGCGCTTATCCCGCTTCGGTCCGGCGAGGAGATAACAGGCCTCCTCCAGCTCAATTCCTTCAAAAAAAACCTGTTCACCCCGGACCTGATCGAATTCTATGAAAGCATCGGGCTCACCGTCGGCATCGCCCTGAAGCGCCGGCGCATCGAGGAGGCCCTCCGTGAGAGCGAGGAAAAGTACCGCACCCTGGTGGAAAATCTCAATGACGTGATATACACCCTCAACGCCAGGGGTGATGTTACCTATATAAGTTCAGGGTGCACTCGATTGTTCAGCTATGCCGCTGAAGAGATCATCGGCAGGAACTTCCGGGATTTTATATATCCCGATGACTATGAGGCCGTCTACAGCCAGTTTGTCAAGACGATGGAGGGCGCCAATACCGCCCTCGAGTACAGGGTCATTGACAAGAACAATGATATCCATTACGTGCGGACATCGGTCAATCCGGTGACCGTCGATGGCCGCGTTACGGCGTTAAACGGCGTTCTCATTGATACCACGGAACGGAAGCGCGCCGAGGAAAAAATAATAGCTTCCCTGCGCGAAAAGGAAATCCTTCTCCGGGAAATCCATCACCGTGTCAAGAACAACATGCAGGTCATATCGAGCCTCATGGGCCTACAGCTGACATACCTGGACAAGTACAGGAACATCGGGGACGTATTCTATGAAATGCAAAACCGCATAAAATCAATGGCCATCGTCCACGAAAAGCTGTATCAATCGGAGGATTTAAGCAAAATCGATTTTAAGGGGTACGTAACCAGCCTGGTTGCAACGGTCATTCAATCCATTCGTGTCGATCCTGAGCGGATAGCCATCGTATACGACGTGGCGCCGCTTTCACTCGGCATCGATATCGCCGTGCCCTGCGGCCTCATCCTGAACGAGCTCCTTACCAATGCGTTCAAATACGCCTTTCCTGGCGGCCGCCGCGGTTCCGTTGTCGTCGCCCTGGCCGCCAAAGACGAACACTCGTACCGGCTGTCCGTCAGGGATGACGGCGTGGGCCTTCCCGATGATTTTGTCATGGAGACGTCCGGTTCCCTGGGTATGCGTCTTGTCCGGATATTGACCAACCAGATCGAGGGCACCCTTGATATCATAAGAAATAACGGCGTCGAATTCATCATCACCATTCCTCACAAGCTGGAGGCTGCGCAATGAGATTTGATAAGAAAATACTTATCGTCGAGGACGAACTCATCACGGCTGAAAACATCAAGGAATGCCTTGTGCGGGGGGGCTACCGCGTTGCCGGGATCGCCGGCACAGCTGATGAAGCCCTCGGCATGATAGCGAATGAGCCGCCCGGGCTGGCACTTCTTGACATCAAGCTGAGGGGCGGCATGGACGGTGTCGAGCTGGCGCGGCGCATCGGCGAACAATACGACGTCCCCGTCATTTTCCTTACGGCTTTTTCGGATGAAAGCATCCTCGATCGCGCCAGGGACACGATGTCGTACGGGTACCTGATCAAGCCCTTCGAGGACCGCGAGCTGACCAGCAATATAGAGATCGCGATCCACAAGCACGATGCGGACCGGAGGGTGCGGGAAAGCGAGTTGCAGCTGAAGGACATGAATAAAAAGCTGCGGAACACCATCATGGGTATCGCGGAGGCTATGGCCATGGCCGTTGAGACAAGGGATCCCTACACCGCCGGCCATCAGCGGCGCGTGGCGGACCTGGCCACGTCCATAGCCCGCGAGATGGGATTCGCGCAGGACACGGTCGAGGGGATCGCCGTGGCTGCGTCGATCCATGATATCGGCAAACTGGGTGTTCCCGCGGAGATCCTGTCGAAGCCGTCGCGCCTGAGCGAAATTGAATTCAAGTTGATTAAGCTGCATCCGGAAACCGGGTACACTATCCTCAAGAACATCGATTTTCCATGGCACATTGCCGACATGGTGCACCAGCATCACGAAAAGATGAACGGTACCGGCTATCCCCAGGGGTTGGCCGGAGACGACATTCTCGTGGAGGCCAGGATCATTACCATCGCCGACGTGGTCGAGGCCATCGTCTCGCACAGGCCCTACAGGGCCGCGCTGGGGCCGGATGTCGCCATCGATGAGCTGAAGAAAAACAAGGGGACGCTGTATGATCCCGGAGCGGTGGACGCGTGCATTACGGTTTTCGCCGGGGGGTTCACATTCCCGAAGGTTTCATAGAAGGATGTTTATTACTGCAGAATAACATGTGCCGAGGAATGTAGAATGCCGGAAAAAAAGATACTCATCGTGGAATCATTACGATAAGCTATCATGCAGGCCCCGCACTTGTTTGAATGAACCATGATGACAAATCAAACAACGGTGATAGGGCAATGGGCCCCGATATTAATTTGTTTTAAGATGATAAATGCGACTTTTCGCCAATCCATGCTGATCGGCGTGAATGAACACGGCTAAACGACAAAATTATTGCAGATCATCCGGCGGCCTTTTTTATTTGCTCGAGGATGCCCGGGGGGATGGGGATCGTCAGCATCCGCTCCTTGGCCCTGGCGCCGTAGACGAGATTGATCAGGCCCACCGTAACGGTTTTTCTTTTCATGAGCGATTGCAGTATCTCGCGGCTTTGGGAGATGGCCGCGTCAATGACCAGCCGTATCCAGTTGATGGTTCCTCCGGTCTTGAACAGCACGGATATGAGGGTCCTCCCGTCTTCTTCGGCTACGTGGACAGTGGGAACACCGGCCAGTATCTCCTGGATGACATCGTCGTTTTCAATATGAAAAAAAACATGGCCGTCTCTGGTTTTCAGCGGTATTGTTTCGCCGGCGTAGGTGAAATGGTCGTAGAAAAATGCGCATGCCCCCTCGTTGGGGATGGTTTCACCATCGGGAATCCTGGCGAATTCCCTGGCGATTTTCGTGTAGTCCTTTGAGTCGTCTTTGTTCCTGCTGAAAATGCCCATGGGACAGCATATTCCGGGGTATATGATTTTTGTCAAGATATGTTCGCGTTGCCGCGGCAGGCAACGCGAACATGGTGTTTCTCAGAATTCAGCTTTCAAACCGCCGTAGACCGAGCAGGGAGCCGCCCTGTATCCCCGGACCTCGTCGTATTTTTTGTTGAGGGCGTTCTCGACACGGACAAAGGCCTGGAGTTGGTCGATAATCCACCAGGACGCGGCGGCATCGACCTTGTAATAGGGATTCATATAACTGAAATGAGGGAATCTGTAATAATCCCTGCGCTTTCCCACGTAGGTGAATCCGATATTTATGTTTCCCTTTTTCAGGAAGGTGTAATTCACGGAGACGCCTCCCTGGTGGCGCGGACGGCGGATCATGTCGCCGGTGCGCAGAAACCTGTCATAGGAGCGGGTATAGGTGTAATATCCCTTGATAGCCAGGTCGTCGATGGGCTTCAACGATCCGATGCATTCCACGCCCCGGGCAAGGGCGTCGCTGTTCCAGTACCTGCCGCTGTTGTCGATGAAGGTGTCATAGACGACCAGGTTCTTGTAATCGATGCTGAAGTAGTTGATCTCCAGCACGATCCTGTCCTTCCACAGTGGCTGCTCGATGCCGGCGTCATAGCTGACGGTACGCTCCGGCTTCAGGTAGGCCCAGGTGAACTGGTAATACCGGTCGAATTTATTATAAAGCTGGTACAGGGACGGGATCTTGTAGCCGGTGCCCATGCTGCCTTTAAGCCTGGTTTCGGTAACCGGGATGATGAATGACCCGGACAATCCGTAATCAACGCTGTCTTGAAAATGATCGGGCCTGGTGTAGCGGACCCCGGCAATGACGAATATCCGCTTCAGCAGCTTCAGGTGGTTCTGCCCGTAGACAGCCCAGGTTCCGGCTTTTTTATCAATGGGGTCGGTGTGATCCATGGCGCCGGTGTAGAATTCGCTATAGGAAAACCAGTAGGGCATGGTGGAGGCCCATTCTTTTTCATAGGTCACGCCGCAGACGATCTCGTCATATTCCAGGATGGAGAACCTGTTTTTGAATTCTCCGGACATCATCTTGCCTTTGAAGGACATGTTGGAGTAGTTGAACGATGGATAACCGCCGCTTGTCGCATAGGAGGTCGCGTATTCATAGGCGTCGGGCCTGTTCTTGTCCCGCTGATTCTGGAACATGTATGAATAGAGGAGGGTGGATTCCCACCACTCGAACAGGGGAATGCTGTACTTGATGTTCATGGCCAGGTTCTGGTTTTCGAACGTATGGTTGATGTCTTCCTCGAAGGCTCCATTGGCGATTTTCATTTTTGAGTCGGTAAACCGGAGCGCCATTGAAAGCCAGCTGTCATGGATGGTCTTCAGGCCCAGCTGCGTGGATACCGCCGTGGTCTCGTAGCCGTCGCGACGGTTCTTCAGAAGGGATTTGCGCAGGCCCCGCCATGTGGAAGTCCGCGAGAACCCCTCCGAATCGGTCCGGGACACGCCGAAGGAATAGTAGGCCCAATCGGTGCCCCCGCTGATGCCGGCGGATTCCTTGAAGGTTTTAAAGGACCCGCCCTCGGCCTGGATGTTCACCTTCGGTTTTCCCGCGCCCTTTTTTGTGATGATGTTGATGACGCCGCCGATGGCGTCGGAGCCGTACATGACGCTCTGGGACCCGCGAACGATCTCAATCCGCTCGATATTGTCCGTGGTGAGATGGGCGAAATCGAAGCCATGACCAGGAGAGGATGGTTCATTGACTTTAACTCCATCTATAAGGACCGTCGTATGATTTGACGCGGTGCCGCGCATGTACAGGTCCGCCAACCCTCCCATGGGCGAGCTCTGTGAGACGGATATGCCCGGCGTGTTCTTGAGGATGTCCACGACTTTCATTTTTTTCGTCCGGTCGATCTCCTCAGCTGTAATAACGGTGATGGATGATCCGGTTTCTTTTTTGTTGATACCGGTCTTTGTCGCGGTGATAACGATTTCCCCGCTGGTTTTACCGTGTTTTTCTTCTTTCTCCTTGTCGTCGGGCGGGGCTTGTTCCGATTCTTTTGCGGTATCTTTCTTTGTGATGTCCGGGTCTTTTCCGGCAGGCTGACTTGACGCCTGATTGTAAAGGAAAAGAACAGCCAACAGGGTAGTAAAAAGATTTTTCCAGGTATGTTGCATGAAACGGCCTCCAGTAGTTATAGAATATTTAATTCTTTACTGCTGGATATCCGAAAGTCTGAAGAGCAATAATGATTTGTGCGAACAAAAAACGCGCCCGAGGGCGCGTTTTTTGTGTCAGACATGAACTTCTTGAAAGAAGTATGACCAACTGGCTCCCGTTCCTCGAGGATATCACAGTTATGGAAGTTCTGACTTATCCGCCGTGGCGGAATTACAGTTGCGGGACAGCGCGGGATTTGCACCCGACTTCCTCCAGGTTGTTAAAGAACAACAGGTGACATTAGAATTGCAAGGAATAATCTGTCAATAAGAATTATGGTATTGCTGGCGGAAGATGTTTTTCCTTGTCGGGTGGGACCGGCGGTTACTATAGGTTCGATTTACTGTTTTTTCCCTATACCATTGTTAATTAAGTCCCGCAATGTCATGGATATCTCTTCTGTATTGCAATCACCGTTATACGCGAGCCAGGCGGCATATTCCGTCATGCCCATGAGCATGTACGCGGCGCCGAGGCAGTCCAGATCTTTTTCTATTTTTCCTTCCACCTTTAAAGCTTCGATATCCCGCGCGATTGGCTTGATTATCTGGTCAAGGATAGCTTTAAATTTATCTTTATAAAAAGGGTTGCTGCCGATCGATGCGCGCCGGACCTGGTTCATCATATCTATCCATTTCGGATATGACTCGAAAAACGCGTCGCCTCGCTTGAACAGGTGCCTGGTCATATCGCGTTCGTCTTTGATTTCCTGCCAGACATGACTGTACATTTTATAAAATATGGAATCGGCGCACTGGAAGAACAGGTCATCCTTGTCCTTGAAGTACTTGTAGAAAGTGCCTTTTCCAATGCTTGCTTTATTTACAATATCATCAATGCTGGTTTCTCCCAGCCCATTATTGAGAAAAAGATCCACGGCAGCCGCGACGATGGCGTTTCTTTTTTCGCTGGACGCGATAACCGTATCGCCGTCGGGGGCGGACGCGTAAGGCCTTCGGTCGAGCTCCTCTTTTATCAATGCAAGGGGTTTTTGTTCATCCGTCTGCATTTTTTTAATAATCTTTAAACGTTCCAGGTGGTCGTCTGTATAATACCCCGCCGTTTTGCTTGTTTTGATGGCGGGGGGAAGAAGCCCCTCCTTTATATAAAACCGGATCGTGGGTATCGGTGTTGATGAGATCCGTGAAAGCTCTGACATCTTATAATAATTGATCGAATTCATCGCTGTTGCAGCCATTACTCATTCCGGTTAATTTCTTGATTCTGCATGATGCCATTGAGTACTACCCTTATTCCCCTATTTATAAATTGATCAATCTCATCACTGCTTTTCCCATCGCAAAAATAAATCCCGTATTCGGCAACTCCCATGAGCAGGTGGGCCACTATATGCGTGTTCATTTCCTTGAAAAAGCCCTGCCGTATGCCATCGTTCAGATCGGTGGCGATAGGGCCGGCAAGGTTTGCGATAATCCGGTTGAGCTTCAGCCTGTTTTTAGCCTCTAACCCCGAAGAAGTCCCCCGCACGAGTTGAAGCATATCTATCATGTGCCGGTGGGTTTTAATAAATAGGGAACCCCGCAAGCTCAATCGCTTGATAACGTCTTTTTCGTTGAGGAGCTCATTGAATTCCCTGTCAATATCATAGAACACTCTGTCGGCGCATTCATAAAAAAGCTCTTCCTTATCTGAAAAATGTTTATAAAAGGTGGCTTTGCTTATGCTTGATTTCTCGGCGATGTCGTTGATGCTTATATCGTCGTATCCCTTGCTTCTGAACAACTCTATTGCGGCCGTGATAATATCGTCCTTTCTGTCTAATGATTGGGATTGTCCGATAACACTATCTGCCGTGTTCAATGAGATAGAGTGATTTCTTTTAATTTCTTCAATTGATAGCTTATCTTTACTGCGCAGCTGTTTGAGCGTTTTTAACTGTTTAATATGGCCATTGTTATAATAAGCCCTGGTCTTTCCTTTTTTTTGAGGTGGTGAGATAAGACC
Source organism: Spirochaetota bacterium (assembly GCA_017999915.1). Taxonomy (NCBI): domain Bacteria; kingdom Pseudomonadati; phylum Spirochaetota; species Spirochaetota bacterium. The sequence continues at coordinate 110,448 of JAGNKX010000005.1, read as the reverse complement.
TTCCCGCAGGTAAAACCGGATTGTTGATGTCGGGATCCCACATAAACGGGAAAGCTCTGATATGGTTATATTTTCTTTGATACTCATTTGTATTTTTATATTAACAAAAATAAATTATTGTATAGTTTGTTAATGTAGATTTTCCTATCTTTGCAATAATGGTGTCAGAGTAGGTTCATTTCCATGTCTTTTTAGTTATTTTAAGCAAAATTATGTCATTATGATAAGAATGCAACTTAAATATGGCACTGTGGGGTCTTTTTAAGGGGCTCCGCCCCATAAACCCGAAAACAACGAATTCTATAATAGACCTCTTCACTTCTTTTCTGATTTTTCCCTAAAACAAAAAAATTTAATTAATTCACTTGACGATATCAACCAGTACTTATTAGTATTGTATTGTAAAGCAATAATATGATACGGTACGGTATCGTCAATAATAATTCGATAAGTGCCGTGGAGGAGGAAATAAAAATGAGTAAAGGAAAGATAGCGATTATCGGCATTGGGGAAGTTCCCACGCGCACCATGCCGGAGCGCACACGATGGGACATCCTCTATGAAGTCTGTATGCAAGCGGTAAAGGATTCGGGTCTTCATAAGAATGATATCGAAGGCACCGTGATCGTATCGCCCCAGGCGCAGGAGCGGCTCACCGGGGAGCTCTCTTTCGGGAAGCTGCCGGAGGAACTGGGCCTCAAGGGGGTCAAGGACAGCGTGGTAATAAACGCCGGCGGCGCGTCCACTTCCAATTGCATCAGGATGGCGGAACAGTGGATAGAGAGCGGTATTGCAAAAGCCGTGCTGATTCCACACGTTACGGTCCATTCGACCATACCGCTCCCCGATGTGGTGAATTTCTTCGCCCGGGCCGGCGTCGACCTCCAGTGGGAATATCCCTACGGATCCACGTACAACATCATCATGGGAATGATGGCGAACCATTTTATGCATGAAACAGGATGCACTGAAGAGGAAATGGCCTCGGTCGTGACCGCCCTCCGCAGCTGGGCGTCAAAAGACCCGAATTCGATATTTTACGGTAAAGAAGTTCCGTCAGTCAAGAAGGTGCTGGAATCGGATCTTCTCAACACTCCTCTTCACAAACGGGAAAGCAACATCACCGCTGACGGCGGATGCGCCATGGTGGTCGTCTCCGCCGAGGACGCGAAAAAAATGAAGAGGCCCGCGGCGTACAAGCTGGGCGAATCGGTACGATACTTCAGCGGCAGTCCCATTCTCCGCGATTTCAACGGGGTTGCCGAAGGCTTCAAGGTTACCGCAAAGGAAGCCATGGCGCAGGCCGGCATCAGGAAAGAAGATGTCAGCATCTGGAACTGCTACCTGGCCTATCCCCTCGGCCATCCCATCATGGCGGAAGCGCTGGAAGTGGCTCCCAAGGGCCAGGCGGGTAAATACTTTTTACAGGGACGCATGTCCTTCGGCGGCGACATTCCCTGGTCTACGATCGGCGACGCGCCGGGAAGGGGCCATACCGGGTCCGGTGTGAGCGCGGCTACCTATGTCGAAACCGCGCGGCAGCTCATGGGCAAGGCCGGCGAGCGCCAGGTAAAGAACTGCAAATACGTATATCAGAACACGGCCGGCGGGTCCGGGTTCAACAACATAGCCACCATCTGGGGGAGGGAATAACCATGAGCTTTGACATGACAAAACCATTACCGGAAGTACAGCCCTGGTCTCAAAAATTCTGGGAAGGGACCAAACAGGGAAAGCTTCTCATACAGGTCTGCAAGGATTGCAGTTCGAAGATCTTTTATCCGCGCAAATACTGCCCCGAGTGCTGGTCGGATAAGCTGGACTGGATCGAGGCAAGCGGCAAGGGGAAGATTTTTACATTTTCCACCGCCTACAGCATGGTGGAGCCCCGGTTCATGGACGAGCTTCCCTACACGGTCGCCTATGTAGACCTGGAGGAGGGGATCAGGATGATGACCAGGATCGTCGATTGCGATCCGAAGGATATAAAGATCGGTATGGATGTGGAAGTCACCTTTTCCCAGCGGGAGAACTTCTACATGCCTTACTTCAAACCGGTGAAGAAATAAGGAGGCGGTCATGGAATCGTACACAACGATCACCTATGAAATCAAGGGTACCGTTTGTCACATCACCCTGAACCGGGTGGATAAGAAGAACGCCATCAACCGGGAAATGGCTGCTGAGCTCCTCCATGCGTTCAGGCGCGTGAGGGAAGAGAGCGGAGTCGCCGTCGTGGTCCTGTCGGGCGAGGGAAAATCCTTCTGCACCGGCGGGGACCTTTCAGTGTTCCCATCGCTCTGCGAGCACCAGAGCTCTATCAACTGGCTGGCCCATGACGGGTACGACATCAACAAGGCCATCGAGCAGTGCGAGAAAGTCGTAGTCGCCAAGATCAAAGGTTACTGCCTCGCCGGCGGCCTGGAGCTCGCCCTCATGTGTGATCTGATCTACGCGTGCGAGTCCGCGAAGCTTGGCACTACCGAGATAAATATGGGAATACTCCCGGGCTGGGGCGGCACCGTGCGCATCGCCCGCTCCATGCCGATATTCAGGGCGCGGGAGATCATCTACAGCGGCAGGAAGGACTATCCGGCCAGGGAGATGTACGAGATGGGCTTCCTCACCCGCGTGTTTCCCGATGAGACCTTTGAAAAGGATTTTGAGGCGGTGGTGGCGAACCTGGCTGCAAAAAAACCGATCGCCATCAGGATGGGCAAGGAGGTCATGGCGAAGTCCCTCGAATGCGGGAGCATCGATGCGGCCCTTGCCCTGGAGCGGAATGCGATCCAGTGGCTGGTGTATGCCCCTGACATCCAGGCGGTCATGGACAACTTCAGGAAAAAGCCCGAGGACCTGGTCAACGCCCAGAAGGCGGCGAACGTGGCGTCGGATGTTAAGAAGTAATGCCCTCACCCCCCCCCAGCCCCCTCTCCCATTTAGAAATGATGAAAGGAGAGGGGGAGTAGAGTGAGGTCCGAACTCCCCTCTCCTTTTTCCAGAGTTTAATGGGAGAGGGGCCGGGGGTGAGGGGTTTATAAGGTAAATATAGGAGAACTATCATGGATTTCGGATTAACTGAAGAACAACGGATCATTCAGGATACATTCAAGGCCTTTTGCGAAAAGGAGCTGAACTGGGAGTACGTGCGCTGGATGGACGAGAATGTTGATTTCCCCCCTGATGAACTCTGGCAAAAATTTGTTGAGATGGGTCTCTTCAGCGCCGCGATACCCGAAGAGTATGGCGGGCAGGGGCTCGGCCAGGTTGATATAATGCTCGCCTTCGAGCAGATTTGTAAAAAGTCGATGTCGATAGCGTTGGCGACCGGCGTCACCAGCGGCTTCGGCGTGCGGTTTATCGCCGAGCTCGGAACAAAGGAGCAGAAGGAGAAGTACCTGCCCCTCATAGCAGAGGGCAAGTACAAGACCTGCATGGCATTGACCGAACCGGCGGGGGGCACGGACATCCTCGGCGCCCTGTCAACAACGGCGGAAGAGAAGAGCGACCGTTTCGTGATCAACGGCCAGAAAGTGTTCATCACCGGCGCCCATGTGGCGGACGGTCTCATGACCATCTGCAAGACCGAGAAGGACGCGAAGAAAGCTAAGTCCTGGACCACCTTTATCGTGCCGGGAAAGTCAAAGGGAATAACCATCAATAAAATCGGCAAGATAAGCTGCCATCACTGCGAATCGGTGGAGATATTCTTCGATAACGTCGAGGTGCCCAAGGAGAACATGCTGGGCACCCGGGGAAATGCTTTCTACGAGATCATGACGGTGCTCAACCCGGAGCGCATCGGCGTAGCCATGATGGGCGTGGGAATCATAGCGGCCATCTACGAGGCGTGCATGAGATACGTTCAGGAGCGCGCCGCCTTCGGCGGGCCCATAGGCCGGTTCCAGATCCTGCAGAACTATATGGCGGACATGTACATCAACCTGGAGAATTCCCGGAACCTCACATACAAATCCGCCTGGCTTTGCGACAACAAGAAGCCGTATCACCTTGAAGCAACCATGGCGAAGCTTGTCGCCGCCGAGGGGGCGAGGCACGCGGGCACATTCGGTTCCGAGATATTCGGCGGATACGGCATCTGCAGCGAATACCCGGTATCCATGTTTTTGCGGGACGCATACCAGATCCAGTTCTCACCCATATCAAACGAGATGAGCCGCAATATGCTGATGCAGTTCCAGGGACTGCCCAAGTCCTGGGCATAATAACAAGGAGGCAATGTATGTATACACTAGGAGATCTTCCCAGGAATGGGGCCATATTTTTCCCTGATAGAATTGCCGTTGTATATGAAGATACGAGGCTGACGTATCGCGAATTCAACAATCGGGTCAGCCGGTTTTCTAATGCGTTGATAAAATTGGGATACGGAAAGGGCGATCGACTCTGCGTTATGGCGGATAACTGCTCGAAGTATCTGGAGGTGTATTTTGGCGCGGCCAAGATAGGGATGTGCGTGACGCCCATCAATCTCAGGCTGGGAGACCATGAGCTGGTATATATCATCAATCACTGCGAGGCGACACTCTTCGTGGTGGGCGACAGTTTCGAGGATCGCGTTGGCGGGATGAAAGGCGAGCTGAAGGGCATCAAACAGTGGATAACTCTGGATAATCCCGTCGGAGGATTTCTTAATTATGAAGAGCTTCTTGAAAAATCTTCAGATGCGGAGCCGGACCAAGACCTCTTTAACGTGCAGGAAGATGACCTGGCGGTTCTCATGTACACCGGCGGTACGACAGGCCTTCCCAAGGGTGTCATGTTGAATCACAGAAGTTGTGTATTGTCGGGTTTAACCGCGGCCATTGCCATGGCATTAACCAGACATGATTCAACCTGCTACGTGCTTCCCATATTCCATGTATCCTGGTGGCCGATCCTCGCGATATTCCTGGTTTATGGGAAGGTGTGCATCAACAGGAAGCCTAACCTGGCCAGAATTTTTGAGCTCATACAGAATGAGAAATGCACACATATAAACCTGGTCCCAACCATTTACGGGTGGATGGTTGATAACCCCGATGTGTCGAAATACGATCTTTCCAGCCTCAGGGTCTGCTCCTACGCGGGGAGTCCCTTCCCGACGGAGGTCCTCAAAAAATGCATTAAGAAATTCGGAAATAAGTTCTGCCAGGGATACGGCGCCACGGAAACTGCCGGCGCAGCCATCAGTATGCTTGATGATAAAGACCATTATCTGGAAGGGCCAAAATCAAAATATCTGACAAGCGCGGGCAATCCTTCCCCCTGCTCACGGGTGAAAATCGTGGACGATAAGGACAATACGCTGAAGCCGGGTGAGATGGGGGAGATCTGCGCAAAGGGAAAGCATATCATGATGGGGTACTGGAAGAACCCCGAGGCGAACAAGGCCGCCCTGATCGACGGCTGGTACCACACGGGGGATATCGGGTACATGGATGAGGACGGATTCATCTACATGACGGACCGGAAGGCTGACATGATCATCTCCGGCGGAGAGAACGTGTATCCGGCGGAGGTGGAGAACGTGATCTATCAGCACCCGGCAGTGTTCGAATGCTCGGTTGTATCCGCTCCCGATGAGAAATGGGGCGAGATCGTGCAGGCCGTGGTGGTGCTGAGGCCCGGAGAAAAAGCCACGGAGGAAGAGATTATCGAGCATTGCAAAAAGAGCCTCGCGGGGTATAAGTGCCCCAAGGCCGTGGCCTTCTGGGATTCGATCCCGAAGACCATTGTCGGCAAGATAATTAAGAAGGACATCAAAGCGAAGTTTTGGGAAGGAAAAGAAAAAATGATCGGCTGAAACATTCCCCTCCCTTGATGGGAGAGGTAAGGGGAGGGTGTTCCAGTATTTGATCACCCCAACCCGGCCCTCCCCCGTCGAAAGGTAGGGGGTAAAAAATATAAGGGAGGATAGACATTATGAATTTCGACAAGCTTTTTGAGCCTATTAAAATCGGATCCCTGGAATTAAAAAACCGTATCGCCATGGCGCCCATGAACATGGGGTATACCGATCCGCTGGGGTACCCGGGAGACCAGGTGCTTGCACATTACGCAACGCGCGCGCGGGGCGGGTTCGGCTTGCTCATCACCGAGGCGGTCATGATCAATCCCCATGAATGGTATGGCGGAGACACCATGAACGTTTCGCACCTGACCGATTATCGTTATTACCGGTTCTGGAGCAAGGTAGTTGAGACAGTTCATTCCTATGATAAATGTAAAATATGCATCCAGCTCAGCCCGGGCTGGGGAAGGCAGGGACATCCGCCGGTCAGCAATCCGAGCGTATACCCGGCCGCCCCTTCGGCGGTACCGCTCCATATCGATTTGAGAAACGTACTGGGGAACAAGGGATGGATGAGCCAGATAAAGAAAAATATAAAGGAAACGACAGGCGCGGATGCGAATTTTGACGAGTTATTAAAGATCCCCGATGAAGTTTATTTCTCCGAGGAATTCCAGAACAATATCAAAAAAATGGTCATGGGAACATCCGATTTTCTCTATCACAACATCTGGCGCGAGGCTCCGCGTGAAATTACCGTTGAAGAGATCAAGGAGCTGGAAGGCCGAATGGCCGCCCAGGCCGAGGCCGCATTCAGCATTGGATTTGACGCAGTGGAAATTCACAGCCCCCACGGTTATCTGATACATCAGTTTTTATCTCCAATGATGAACAAGCGGGTTGATGAATATGGCGGCACCGTGGAAAACAGGGCCCGTTTCCTCACCAATATCATACGGAAGATCCGCGCAAAGGTCGGCAATGACAGACCGGTCTGGTGCAGGCTAAGCGGCGACGATCTCCAGCCGGGAGGGGTTTCCCATGAAGACCAGTGCAAGGTTGCGGCTCTGTGCAAGGAGGCGGGGGTCGATGCCATCGACGTTTCCCAGGGTAGTTATCAGACTTCCGGAAGCACCTTCGCGTACTACGGGGAAGGCGATTTCACCCGCTGGGCAAAGGGGTTCAAGGACGCGACAGGTTTGCCGACCATCGTTCCCAATTTCGTTACACCCCATGAATGTATTAAGGCCATTACGGAACAGTCAGTGGACATCGTGTCCCTCGGCCGCCAGTCCATAGCGGACCCCTTCTGGCCGGTGAAAGTCAAGGAAGGAAGGGTCGAGGATATCGTGAAATGCAGCCGCTGCCAGCAATGCTATATGCACTTCATGCTCAATAAATGGATCACCTGTTCGGTGAACCCGACCGCGGGCAGGGAGCGTCAGTTCCCCGAGTTGTGGCTGAACGGATCGAAGCTTGAATCAAGGGTCGAAAAGTTTAAGAAAAAAGCGGCAGGCCTTCCGCAGATATAAAGGGGCCCCTTAAAATCCAGACCAGGAGGATACTATAGATGAAAGATAACTATTTCAAAATTGATCCTGAATGTCATCTCATCGGCGATATCGGCCCGGTGAACCATTTTCCCGGCGTGCAGATGTGGTGGCGGGCCATAGACAATATAAAGAGGCCCTTGATGACAGGGGCGCCGCCGAAGCTTCTCGGCAAATTTGCAGGCGGTATAGAAGCATGGGAGATGGAGAAAAATGCCACGCCGGAGAACATACTCAAAGCAATGGATAAGTACGGGGTTGATATTGCCTGTTTGCTGCCCGAGTCCATGATGGACACCACCGGGTTCACCAGCCGGTGGTGCACCAACGGCGACATGGCGAAGATCGTTGAAACGAACCCCGACCGGTTCATGTACCAGCCCAACATATCCCCGATCAAACAGCGTGGCGTGAAAAACGCCATCTGGGAGCTTGAGTACTGGGTGAAGGAGCGGGGCGCGAAGATATTCAAGTACTATTCGCCTGAAGACACGTACATGAACGACCCGGACCTCTGGCCGTTCTACGAGAAGGCGCAGGAGTTGGGAATTGTCCTCGACTTTCACACCGGCATGGTGTGGGTGCCGCCCGGAAAGAGCAAGTACTGCCACCCTGAGCAGCTCGATGATGTGGCACGGGACTTCCCGGATCTGAAGATCAACGCCTTTCACATGGGATATCCCTATGCTGACGTGCTCAACATGGTGGCCCTGGGACATCCCAATGTCTATATCTGCCTGAGCCTCCTGGTGCCCTGGGCAATAACCGCGCCACGCAAATTTGCTCGTCTCCTGGGAGAGGCGATCCGTTTCGTCGGCCCGGATAAGATTACCTGGGGTACCGATTACGCCGGCTTCGGCGCGCAGGTAATGGGAGCGGTCAAGGGCCTCCAGGAGTTCCAGATACCGGAGGATATGCAGGACGATTACGGGTATCAGCCCATCACGGATGAAGATCGCGCCAAAATTTTCGGCGGTAACCTGGGGCGGCTCATGGGGATCGATACGACGAAGCGGCGGATCAAGTCATAGATGACGCCTGCCATGCCGGCGATGCCGGATAAACAATGCCGGCATAGCAGGTATTTCTTGATAAAGGTCTGGAAGTGAGTATATAAATGAATCAAAAATTAGCGCAAGAAAATGATGTAATTCTCAAATCGGGATCCAATGAATTGTTTTCCGATCCTGATCCGGATACGGCAAGAGAGTTTTTCAGGGGGAAAACCCGCGCCATGGTGAATAAAGTAACTACGGCACGGGAGGCGGTAAAGACCCTTCTGAACGACGGCGACTATCTTGTCATAGGCGGATTCGGAGCCAATAGGATACCCACGGCAATTTTACATGAGATATGCCGCCAGGAAAAGAAGAACCTGGCCTTCGCCGGCCATACGGCGACGCACGACATGCAGATACTGGTGGGCGGCGGCTGCATAGACCGGCTCGATATCGCCTATATCATCGGCCTCGAGGCGCGGGGCCTTTCGCCAAGCTCGCGGCGCGCCGTCGAAAGCGGTGCCATCAAGCTTACCGAATGGACCAATGCCACCCTGTCATGGCGGATCAAGGCCGCAGCCATGGGTCTTTCATTTATTCCGGCCAGGAATATCATGGGCACGGATACCTTCACGTTCAGCGCCTCAAAGGAAATCCTGTGCCCCTTTACCGGGAAAAAATATGCGGCGCACCCGGCCCTGTATCCGGACTTTGCCGCGATCCATGTGCACGAATGCGACGTGTACGGCAATGCCCGGGTCTATGGCGCTTCGGTCTCAGACCAGGACCTTGCAAAAGCTGCGAAGCGAGTGGTCATTACCACCGAGCGTATTGTTCCCAACGAGGAGATCAGGCGCCAGCCGCACGCAACTTTCATCCCCTTCTGGAGCGTGGACGCGGTCATCGAGGTGCCCTATGGAAGCTACCCGGGCAACATGCCCTACGAGTATTTTTCTGACGAAGAATATCTTAAACAATGGCTTGCCATCGAAAAGGACCCTGTCGCATTCAAGGATTTCTTTAAGAAACAGATTATGGAAACATGCGACTTCTATGAATATCTCAGTCTGAACGGAGGCATTGAGAAAATGATGAAGCTGCGGGCAGTTGAAAATCTGATCGATAGTAAATAGGAAAATAATCATGGCAGATTACAATCCGATGGAACTCATGATATGCATTGCGGCCCGGAACCTTGAAGACGGCGCGACCGTCGTTGTGGGCACCGGCGCTCCCTGCGCGGCGGCCATGGTGGCGCAGAAGACCCATTCCCCGAACCTTACCATTATGTTTGAGGCCGGCGGCGTGGCGCCGATACTACCGGCGATGCCGATATCGGTGGGCGACTCCCGGACATTTCATAAGGCTATCCTGGCCAGCTCCATGCCTGACGTCATGGAGACATGCCAGCGGGGAATGGTGGACTATACCTTCCTGGGCGGAGCGCAAATCGACATGTACGGAAATATCAATTCCACCATGATCGGGGATAACCACTCGAAGCCGAAGGTGCGTTTTCCGGGGTCCGGGGGCGCCAATGACCTGGCATCCCTCTGCTGGCGTACCATGATGATGACGCCGCAGGACAACAAGCGTTTTACCGGGAAGCTGGATTTCATTACTTCGCCGGGATACCTCACCGGCGGCACATCCCGATACGATGCCGGCCTTCCCCGGGGGACCGGTCCCTACAGGATCATCACCAACATGGCAATCATGGGTTTCGATGATGAGACCAGGCGAATGAAGGTTTTGTCCGTTAACCCGGGGTATGGCAGGAAAGATATCCGGGATAATTGCGGATTCGAGCTCCTCTGGGCGGAGACGATTGCCGATACGGAACCGCCGCAAGATGAAGAGCTGCGGATTTTGAGGGAAGAGGTGGATCCGAATCGTTATATCATTGGTAGATGAGGAGGGAATATGATATTTCCGAAAGATCTGGGATTGGTGATGCCTGTTTATGCAGATTTGAATCTCATTGCAAACATGCGGAGGAATGCACTCGGAAAGATGGCTGGATAACACAAACGAGGAGTTATTATCATGCAAGGACAAAATGGATCGAGAATCCTTAATGGCAAAATAGCCCTTGTCACCGGCGCTTCAAGAGGCCTTGGCCGCGAAATATCACTTTGCCTGGGCAGGGCCGGCGCAACCGTGGTCGTAACGGACCTGCTGATCGAGGATCATAATAATGATCCGGATAAACTTGCCGAGTACAGCCCCCTCGCGGGTCATTTTGCCAGGACCAACGCCGTCAAAACAAAGCAGACTGCTCGTGAAATCTGCGAAATGTATGGCCATGCGATTGCCATGAAACTTGATGTTACTGCTACGGACAATATACAAAGTGTTGTCGAAAAAGCGGAACGGGAATACGGAGGGATAGACATCTTTGTGAGCAACGCGGCGGTGATGGACAATTTTGGAAAGCTTGAAGACCAGACGATCGAGAAATGGGAGCGGGACCTGCGCGTCAACCTCACCGGAGCCTTTAACTGCACCAAAGCGGTATGGCCCGCGATGAAGGAAAAAGGCTGGGGCAGGATCATATATATTTCTTCAATAGCCGGCCTCATGGGCGCCTGGCTCCAGCCATCCTACGGTGCCACCAAGGCGGGCCTTATCGGTCTGGCTAAATCGCTGGCCATCGAGGGCGGCAAATTCGGCATTACGGTCAACGCCGTCTGTCCCGGCTTTATCGAGACTGAAGCCGTTAAACTGCAGCCTCCTGAAACAACTGAAAGAATCAAAAAAGGAACGCCGTTGAACCGTCTCGGGCAGCCGGAAGAGATAGGGCAGATGGTTGTTTTTCTCGCCTCAGAGGCTTCATCATTCATTACCGGGGCGGCACTGCCGGTCACGGGCGGACTGGATCTGTTGAAGTTTTGAAACCAGGTGCATCGCTGGTGGAGGCTTGCTACGGGTCAGGATAACAATGAACGATCATATTGATTGTCAGATATAAGCATCAAGGTAGGAGGAGTAATGACAACTGCAAGAAAATGGGTCCTCGTGACCGGGGCGGCTTCAGGAATCGGCAAAGCGATCACTGAACATCTTTCCGGGAACGGGTGGGGCGTTTACGCGACGGATGTCGATGAAAAGGGATTGTCGCAATTCGGGAAAAACGATAATGTTAGAACGATTAAAATCGATACTACCAATGACGCTGATGTTATTATGGCGGTTGCGTTCATACAAAAACAGCAAACCGGCTTGTATGCGCTCATTAACAATGCAGGCGTTTTCTTTCCCGGACCCCTGATGGATTTCCCCCAGGTGCGATTTGAACAGCAATTCGGGATAAACTTGTTCGGGACACAGAGGATGACACGGCACTTTTTTCCCTTATTGCTGGAGTCAAAAGGAAGAATTATCAATATCTCAAGCGCGGCCGGCTTCCTGGCTATGCAGTTTTCAGGACCTTACGCGGCGAGCAAGCATGCCATTGAAGGGTGGTCCGATTCCCTGCGCAGGGAGTTGATACCCCATGGGGTGAAGGTAATTGTTATTGAACCGGGATTGATAAAAACACCCCTCTGGCAGAAAGACACCGATGAAAGAATCAAACAGTTCGAGGGATCGGTCTTCTATGATGCGAACAAGAAAAAGATCGAGCACGAGATCATTGCAGCGAAAGAGAAGGGGATAGGGCCTGAAGAGGTGGCGGTAAAAGTATTTGAAGCGATCACCTCTGAAAAACCCAGGACCCGGTATCTTGTTACTGAAAATCAGCTGCAATACAGGTTTATTCAACTGCTTAAACTATTCTCCGATTCAGCGCTGGATAGTATCATCATGAAAAAAATGTAGGTGTATCGAATAAATAGCATGGAATGTTTATTTGCTAAATCTTAAGGAGTAATATATGAAACTGTATCTTCTCTCAACCGCTTATGGTTCGGTTCCCAGGGGTCTCTTTGTCTCGGGGGCGCCCTGGAAATCGGTCCGTTTCCCCATTCTCGGTTTCCTGATTGAGAGAAAGGGAGAGCTGGTGCTATTCGATACCGGTTTGGGCGAGAGGATTCATGATGAAATGAAGCCCATGAAGTATCGTCAAAACTGGATTTTCAGTAAATTTATCATGAAAACAAAATTCGACCCGGCAAGCGATCCGATCGCGCGTCAGCTTCCCGGGCTCGGATTTGATCCGCAATCCGTGAAGCATGTAATCCTGTCCCACCTACACTGGGACCATGCCGGTGGAATGCTCGATTTCCCTCACGCGGAATTCATTATCGGAAAAAGGGAATGGGAGTCCGCCACTGCCCCGGACTCTCATCGCCATGCCTATATTCGGGAGCAGTATGACAGGCCTGAATTGCGTAAACGGCTGGTATCCGCGGATCCCGGCAAGCCGTTCCTCGGATTCCCGGCGTCCTATGATGTATTCGGTGACGGCAATTTCACGCTGGTTGACCTTCCGGGCCATACCAATGGTCTTATGGGTTTGATTCTTACCATGCCTTCCGGGAGAAAATTTCTGCTGGGTGGTGACTCTTTCTATTTTCCCGAGAACCTGGAAAACAGGGCGCCGAAATCGAAATTGATGAAAAAGCTCGTCCATGAAAAAGACCAGGCTGACATAACGATCGGCAAGCTCCATGATCTCATGACGCAGGAACCGTCAATTGAAATGATCGGGTGCCATGACCACCGGATCCCGGGGAGATATAATCTCGCTCCCCAGTGGTATGATTGACCAGTGTGGTCTCAGCCGACTTCAGCCGCAATCCAGGGTGTCTTTTCAATAAGAGCGCAAAAGCCTATGGACCTCCATCTTATCATCGATAATCCACATATTGTGAAAGCCCTGATGGGAACCCTGGTCAATACCTGCTATGTGTGGCGCGAAAATGGCCCGGAACACCGGAGAGTGCTGGGTTTGCTGGAACAGGCGCGCAGGGAGCCTGTTTGATGTTAATTTAAGAGCTGAATACTCTGAATATTTTTCACCTTTTCTTCTTGTCAAAACACCGCTACTATATTCCTCTGGAGTATCATATTTGAATGCACCGGTACCCCGGCCGGAAAATCGATCCGTTCCGGGGATAATAGGGAAACCCGTGTGAATCGGGTGCGGGCCCGCCGCTGTATCCGGGGACGAAGACCGCATTGAGCCACTGCCGAAAGGCGGGAAGGCGCGGTTGTAGGATGATCCGGGAGCCAGAAGACCTGCCTGTGCGAATCGCCGCCCCGCTCGCGTGTTACCGGGGCAGCGCGACTCCTCGAGGAAACAAGGGAATCCCCGGGCCGCTGGTCCGGGGATTTTTGTTAAACAGAGACAATAACATGGGAAGAATCATATTCATAACCGGGGGCGCCCGCAGCGGCAAGAGCAGCTTTGCCGAGTCCCTGCTGGCCGGAAAGGACAATGTCCTGTATGTCGCCACGGGCATCGGCTTTGACGACGAAATGAAGGACCGCATCGCCCGTCACCGGTCCCGGCGCAATCCGGCGTGGAAGACCGTGGAATGCTACCGCGACCTGGTCCGGACCCTGGGCAAGGAACTGCCGGCCCGGGACCATATCCTTCTTGACTGCGTCACCATCATGGTGTCCAATTTCATGGTCCTCGACGCCGGCGTGGATTGGGACAGAGCCGGCATTGAAGCGGCGGACGCCATCGAGGATGTTATTCGAAAGGAAATAACGGCATTTCTCGAAATGGCGAAGGGCTTACGGGGAGATGCCCTCTTGGTATCCAACGAAGTAGGCCTGGGTCTGGTGCCGCCGGCACCGCTGGGCAGATATTACCGCGATATCGCGGGCAAGATGAACCAGATGATAGCCAGGTTCGCCGACGAGGCGTATTTCCTGGTGTCAGGCATTCCGATGAAGATAAAATAAATCGCAGCCCGATTATATGGTAACGATGTATGATTAAGGATTATGTGAACGGTTTTGTTCTTAACCTGCAGTTCCTGACCCGGATACCGGTGCCGGTGAAGATCGAATATTCCGATCGGGCCTTTGCCGCCGGCTCGGTTTTCGCTCCCGCGATAGGCCTTCTTATCGGCCTGGTATCGGTCTGCGTCTATCTCCTTTTCGGGTTCATGGACAAGCGGCCGCTGGCCCTGCTTCTCGCCATGGCGGCGGAAATTACCGTAACCGGCGGCCTTCACCTTGACGGCCTTGCCGATACCTTCGATGGCATTTTCAGCTACCGCGACAGGAGCCGGGTGCTGGAAATCATGAAGGATTCCCGACTGGGCACCGGCGGCGCCATCGGCCTGGTCCTGGCGCTGATGCTGAAATATGTCATGCTGGCATCGCTCCCGGATCGATACATCGTACCATGCCTTGCGGCCATGCCTGTCCTGTCGCGGATGACCATCGCGTGGAGCGCCGGCCTCTCACCGTACGCGCGCAAGGATGATAAAACCATGGCCGCGGGCTTGGTTCGGAACACCGGTCTCATCGAGATCATAATTTCAACGACCCTGGCCGTTGTCATCGGGGTCCTGCTGCTGAAGCTGGCCATTGTGCCCCTGGCGCTGATAGTCATAGCTTTCACGTTGATACTGGTCCTGTATATGAAGTTCCGGATCGGCGGCGTCACCGGCGATGTTATCGGCGCCGTCATCGAGCTTTCTGAATTGATGTTTCTTTTTTCGGTAATCATCCTGGATAAATTATATTCCCTCCAGCATATGAAATTATTGTAATCATTAAAATTATCACAAATTACTTCAAGCCCCCTGTCCCCCAGGGGGGGCATGAATCAGAAAATCAATGGATAATAGCATTACTTTCAATCGAAATATATCGAATATCAAAGGCAAGGCATTTCCCTCGTGCCCCCTACGGGGGACAGGGGGGGTATAATCTATAGTTGCTGGGATCCGTTAAACTAAATCCAAGGAATAACAATGTCATTACTAGAATCGACCCTTAAAAAGATCAGTCCCCCTGACATCGACGCGATGCGGATGGCCAGGGAGCGCCTTGACAGCCTGCTCAAGCCTCCCGGGAGCCTGGGCTGTCTTGAGGATATCGCAATAAAGCTCGCCGGAATCACCGGGACCGTCGGTGCTCCCATAGGAAAAAAGACCATACTGGTCATGGCCGGAGATAACGGCATAACCGAGGAGAAGGTCAGCTCCTTCCCGAGGGAGATCAGCACCCTCGTGGCGGAAACCATGGTAAAGGGGATTTCCGGCGTGTCAGTTCTTGCCCGCCACGCCGGCGCGGACCTGAAGGTCGTCGACCTCGGCCTGGAAGGCGATGTTAAGGACAGCCGCGTTATAAACAGGAAGATCCGCAGGATGACGTCGAACATGGCCAGGGGAGCGGCCATGGGCCATGACGAGGCACTGCGCGCCATCGAGACCGGCATCGAGATCGCGAACGCCGCCGTGGACGAAGGGGCGGACATACTGGGCACCGGCGAGATCGGCATCGGCAACACCACCACGGCCAGCGCGGTGCTCTACGCCTTCGGCGCCGGGGGCCTTGACGAGATCGTGGGCCGCGGCGCCGGCCTTACCGACGAGGGCCTCAGCCGAAAAAAGGAGATTATCCGCAGGGCCGTGGAGCTGAACCGGCCCGATCCGGCCGACCCGGTTGACGTGCTCTCCAAGGTGGGCGGTTTCGATATGGCGGGCCTTTGCGGGTGTTATCTCGCCGCCGCGGCCCGCCGCAGGCCCATCGTCATCGACGGCTTCATCGCCGGTGCGGCGGCAGTGGCCGCGGTGAAGATGCATCCCGGCGCCCGTGACTTCATGATCACCTCCCACGCCAGTGCGGAGCCGGGCGTGGCCGCCATCAGCCGTATCCTTGAGCTGCCGCCCATGCTGGCCCTGGACATGCGACTGGGCGAGGGGACCGGGGCGGCCCTGGCCTTCCATGTCATCGAGGCGGCGGTGAAGATCATCAACGAAATGGGCACCTTCAAAGACATCGGCATGTGAATCTTCGGTTTTTTACATTGACAGTCGTCATGTATTTTATTATTCTTCTTTTGTGTCAGAGAAAAAATGCCGTTTTTTCCGGAAAATGATAATATAAAAGTATAGTTCGGGGGATTGATTCTGATAAGCTCTACATAAAAAGTATAATGTACTAAAGTGGTATCGTTCCGGGTGTGTTTATTTATCAAAAAAAATGTAAAACCATGGAAGAGCGCAAACGAATCATCTATATCATCCTGATCATGTCCGCCCTTGTGTTGTGCGGCAGCATCTTTTCCAATATCCTCCTGTATAAAACATCCATTGAAGAAACAAGGATCCACCTTGCGGATGCCGCCAAGCTTCTGGCCCATCTTCTTGAGCCAAGGCCGTATCCGGGGCGTGATGGGGGCGCTGAAGCGTGGCCGGCCGGCCAGGTCATTCCTTCCACGGAAGGAATCGTGGACGCCATCCGGAACTATGAGCGCCATAAAAGAAAAATGGAGCTCACTATCGCGTTTCTGGATAAGGATAAGATCCGCTTTATTGCGGCGCTCAGGCATTATGGCCGTGCCGAGCATCCAAAAACAATAGGAATATATTCCGGCCTGGCGGAGCCGATGCGCCGGGCCCTGGAGGGGAAGTCCGGAACCATGACGGGAAAGGATTACCATGGCAGGACCGTGCTGGCAGCCTATGAGCATATAACAGGGCGGAACATGGGGGTGGTGGCAAAGATCGACATGGCCGAATTCCGCGCCCCCTACATCAGGAGCGGCATCATCATAGTCGCCGTTTCCCTGCTGATAATCCTTGCCGGCGTCATTGCCATCGGACGGATCAGCAATCCCATTATGAACAACCTGGAGAATCAGGTGGAGGCTCTTGCGGCCTCAAATGAAGAGCTCGACGCCGTGAACGAGGAGCTCCAGGCCTCCATGGAGGAAATGGAGAGAACGAACAATGACCTGTACCGGTCCCAGTTCGAGCTGGCCATGAGCGAAGCCAGGTTCAGGACCCTTATTGAGAATTCGTCCGTTGGTGTTATCGCCGCCGATCTTGAAAACCGGCGCTTCGTCTTCGCCAATCCGTCCGCCTGCGCCATGTTCGGATACGAATGCGAAGAAATGCTTGCCCGGGGTGTTGATGACATCCACCCGGCCGAAGATCTGGAAAGAATCCATGGCGAGTTCAGCGCCCTTATGGAAAAAAAATACCAGATCTCAAGGGAATTGCCCTGCCGCAGGAAGGACGGCTCTGTCTTCTATGCCGATATAGCCGCGATGCCGATCATCATCGACGACCTCAAATGCCTCCTGGGTCAATTCATCGACGTCACCGAGCGCAAGCGCGGTGAAGAGGCTCTCCGGGAGAGCGAGGAACGGTTTTCCAAGATCTTTCATCTTTCGCCCATGTCGATCGCGTTGTCCGGGGCCCATGACGGCAGGTATATCGATGTAAATGATGAGTTTCTTGCCCTGACGGGATATGCCCGGGAGGAGGTGATAGGACGCTCCTCCGATGACCTCGGCCTGTGGATTGAATCCGGGCAGGAGCGCAGGATCCACGAAGAGATCAACCGCGGGGCCACGGTGCATGATTGCCAGATCGAGATCCGCAATAAGGGCGGCGCTATCCTCACGGTTCTCTATTCCGCCGTGCCCGTTACCATCCGCGGTATGCCGTGCATTATCAAATCAGCCATTGACATAACGGACCGCAGGCGTGCCGAGGAAGCCTTGCGGGAGAGCGAGGAGCGATATAGGCGCATAACGGAATCCATAACGGATTATATTTTCACGGTAGCCATCGAGGGAGGCAGGCCGGTCGGGACTGTCCACGGGAGCGCCTGTCTGGCCGTGACAGGCTACACCGCCCGCGAGCTCAACGATGATCCCTATCTATGGATCAACATGGTCCATGCCGATGACCGTCAGGCCGTGCGGGAACAGGTTGAGGATCTGTTGAAGGAGAACCGCCCGTGGCCCATTGAACATCGAATTTACCGGAAGGACGGCGCCGTCCGTTGGGTGAGGAACACCCCGGTGCCCTATCATGACGCCGCCGGCAGGCTCTATGCCTATGACGGAATTATCGTGGATATCACGGAACGCAGGGAAGCCGTGGAGGCCCTGCGGGAGAGCGAGGAAAAGTTCGCCAAGGCCTTCATGAACGCCCCCGTTCTGATGAGCATAACCAGCGTCGAGGACGGCACCATCATCGATGTGAACAGCCAGTTTGTTGAACAGTCGGGTTTCACCCGTGAGGAGCTGATAGGGAGAAAAACCCTGGACACGGGGTATGTGCGTCTCGAGGACCGGGAGCATTACACGGAAATCGTCAGAAAATACGGCATAGCCAGCGGTGTGGACCTTACGGTCTATCCCAGGGAGGGAGGCCCCCGGCAGGTCATCTTTTGCGGCGATCATATCACTATCGGCGGTAAAAAGCGGCTCCTTTCGATCGCCGTGGACATTACCGACTGGAAAAAAGCCGAGAAGGACCTTCGGGATAGCGAGGATAAGTACCGCCGGCTCTTCACGGAGATATCCAGCGGCTTTGCCCTCCACGAAATGATATTAGATGACCGGGGCAACCCCGTGGATTACCGGTTCATCGAGGTTAACCCCGCATTCGAGAATCTCACCGGCCTCAGGGATGTCATCGGCAAAACGGTCCGGGAAGTCATACCCGGCATCGATTCATTCTGGATCGAGTCCTATGGCAGGGTGGTCAGGTCAGGAACAGCTGAAGTGTTTGAGAACTATGTGGAGCAGCTGGACCGCTGGTATGAAACACGGGCCTATCCCCGGGGCGGCAACATGTTTGTCGCTATCTTCAACGATATAACCGACCGCAAGCGGGCCGAGAAGGCCCTTCTGGAAAAAACGGAAGAGCTGAATCGCTATTTCAACGTCAACCTCGATCTGCTCTGCATTGCCAATACGGAAGGGTATTTCCTGCGGATCAACCCGGAATGGGAAAATGCCCTCGGGTACCGCCTGGAGGACCTTGAAGGCAGGCGGTTCCTCGATTTCGTCCATCCCGATGACCTGGCGGGAACCCTGGCTGCGACAGCGGATCTGTCCCGGAAAAAGGATGTCCTGAATTTCATAAACAGGTACCGGAGAATCGACGGAACCTACCGCTGGATCGAATGGCGCTCCGCTTCTCCCGACGGTATCCATATCTATGCCGCCGCCCGGGACATCACGGAGCAGTATCGTGTTTCCGGGGAACTGCGTAGAGAAAAGGAAACCGCCCAGAAGTACCTTGATATCGCCGGGGTCATGTTCGTTGCCATCGATGACGATCAGAGAGTCTCCCTTATCAACCGCAAGGGATGCGAGATCCTCGGGTATTCCTATGAGGAGATCATGGGTAAAAAGTGGTTTGATACGTTCGTTCATGAAAGAATCAGGGAAGAGATGAAGGACGTTTTTAATCGATTGATCAAGGGCGATATCTCACCGGTTGAATATTATGAAAATTCCGTGGTGACCGCCTCCGGAGAAGAGCGCCTGATCGCCTGGCACAATACCGTAATCAAGGATGCCTCCGGCGCGATCACCGGCACCCTGAGCTCGGGGGAGGACATCACGGAGAAGAAAAAATCGGAGGACGACCTCCACGGCCAGCTGGCCATCAACATGGCCCTGGCAGGCATTTCAGGCTCCATCATATCACGGTCCTACTCCATTTCGGAAACCGCCTACATGGTCCTGGAATACGCCCGCCTCCTTTCCGACAGCGACCACGGTTTTGTCTCGGAGATCGATCCGGACACCGGCGACGGTATCGGCATTGCCCTGACGGGGATGTTCGGCCCGCCTCCTATCAATGGAGTGCAGAGGCCCGTCCTCGTAAAAAGGGGAGCCGATGGCCGGTATCCCGGGCTCATTGGACATTCCCTCAATACAAGGCGCGAATTCTTCACGAACGATCCCGGGAGCCATCCCGCATCCGGGGAGGATGCCGGCGGCATTCCCCGGTTTTCGCGCTTATTGTCGGTGCCGGTTGTCTACGGGGGCGACCTCGTCGGGCAGATCGCCCTCGCCGATTCGGCGAGGGATTACACCGAGGATGACCTGAAGATGGCCCGCCGCCTCGGGAGCATCTACGCAATGGCCGTGGTCCGCCTCAGGAACGACGCGATGCTCCTGAAGTCGCTGGAGGAAAAGACAGTGCTCATCAAGGAGCTGCACCACCGGGTGAAGAACAACATGCAGGTCGTTTCCAGCCTCATATCGCTCCAGGCGCGCAAGATAGACGACGACAGGTATCGCGGCATATTCATGGAAAGCAGCAACCGCATCCAGGCCATGGCCATGGTGCACGAAAAGATCTATCACTCCGACGACCTGGCCAGGGTCGATTTTTCCCGTTATGTCCGTGAGATTGCCGAGCGCCTTCTCTATTCCTTCAGCCTGGAGCGGCAGCAGGTCGCCCTCGAATTCGACGTGCGGGATGTGTATCTCGGCATCGACCAGGCCATTCCCTGCGGGATCATCCTCAACGAGCTCATCACCAATTCTTTCAAGCACGCTTTTCCCAAAGGCAGGCGCGGCACGCTTTCAATAAGCTTTGTCGCGGAAGGCGATGGAAGGCACAGGCTTGTGGTCCAGGACGATGGTCCCGGCATCCCCGATGACCTGATCAGCTCTGCGGAAAAATCGCTGGGGATGCAGATCGTGACGGCCCTGACCCGGCAACTCAACGGGACCATTGCCGCCGGCAACGCGGGCGGGGCCAGGATCGAGATTGTTTTTTGATGAAGATGGCAGGTGCAGGATGAGAGGGAGATCAGAGGAGGCGCCCCATGGCCGGTGAATTGATCATGGTTGTCGAAGACGATGAAATCATCGCCCTTGAAATAGCGAGCATCGTTTCCCGGTGGGAATTCCGCACGGTGACCGCGCGCACCGGCGCCGAGGCCCTGATGCTCTCCGATCGGGAACCGCCCGTCCTGGCGCTCATGGACATCAAGCTCAAGGGCCCCATGGATGGCATCGAAACCGCGATACAGCTCCGGGAAAACCACGGTACCGCGATCATTTTCGTGAGCGCCTACTCCGAAACAGGGACTATAGACAGGGCCAAGCAGGCCATGCCCTTTGGCTATCTGGTGAAGCCGGTCCAGGACCAGGAGCTGCGCGCGTCAATCGAAACGGCCCTCTACATGCACAGGATCGACAGGGAACGGAAACGCGCCGAGGCTGAACTGCGGGCCGCTCACGATATGCTTGAACAGCGTGTAGAGGAGCGCACCGGGGAGCTGCGGAGGGCCAACAAGGAGCTGGCTGAGAGCGAGGAGCGGTATCGCGCTCTCTATGAAAATACCCGTGTTGGTATCGGCATTGCCACGCTCGACGGTGACATTCTGGATTGTAATCCGGCCCTAACCGCCATCCTGGGGTATTCACTGGACGAAATGAAGGCTTTAAAGACGAAGGATCTATATGCCGATCCCGAAGACCGCGAACGAGTTTTAGCCCAACTGCATGATACGGGATATCTCAGGGATTTCGAGACGGTTCTTGTCGGCAAGAACGGTGTACTTATCGACATGAACCTCAATTCCACCTCCTATGTGTGGAAGGATCAAGTGATCCTGTACACCATGATGGAAGATATCACCGAGCGGAAGCAGGCCCTGGACGCCATCATCCTGGCCCACGCCGAGCTGGAGCGGCGCGTTGAGGAACGGACCGCTGAGCTCGCCGCGGCAAACCGGAAGCTTGAGAATGAAATCGCTGAACGCGTACAGGCTGAAAAATCATTGAGGAAAAGTGAAGCCAGGTTCCGGGCCGTGGTCGAGAACAGCTATGATGGCATCATTTTCACTGACGCGCATGCGAAGGTTTTATACCGGAGCCCCTCCTATACGGCAATCAACGGCTATACGGACGAAGATCGGATCGGCCAGGTCGCCTTTGAAATGGTCCATCCCGACTATCAGGATGAAGTGTGGCGCACATGGAAGGAAGTGATAAAACATCCGGAAATTGTATTTAAAATGGAGCTGCAGATCCGGCATAAAGACGGCGCGTGGCGCTGGATCGATTCAACGGCGAAGAACATGCTGGCAAATCC
Organism: Spirochaetota bacterium; assembly: GCA_017999915.1. Lineage (NCBI taxonomy): Bacteria > Pseudomonadati > Spirochaetota > Spirochaetota bacterium. Next base: position 88,115 of record JAGNKX010000005.1, on the reverse strand, counting down.
CGATGTCCGGGCCGTGGTTATCGTGAGCCGCGACGTCACCGGGCGCAAGAAGAACGAGCTTGACCTCCGTGAGATGAATGAGCGCCTGGAGCTTACCATGAACGCGTCCGGCGCCGGCTCCTGGGACTGGGACATTCCCACGGGGATGCTTGTCTGGTCGTCGAAGATGTTTGAAATCTTCGGCCTTGATGAATCAGTGACCGAGGCGTCCTTTGATGTGTGGCGTTCTACGGTCCACCCGGAGGACCTCGAAGCCGCGGAGGCGAAGATAAGCAGGACCCTGGAGGAGCGGAAGGATCTCTATAACGAGTACCGCGTCATCCTGCCGGGCGGGGTAGTCAGATGGATAATCGCCCTGGGAAGGGGCGTGTACGACGAACATGGAGCGGCGGTGCGCATGGGCGGCATATGCATCGACATAACCAAGCGCAAGCAGATGGAGGACCGGCTCAAGCTGTCGGAAGAAAAATTTTCCAAGGCCTTCATGGCCACTCCGGAAGCCGTAACCATCCAGACGATCGACGAGGGAATCTTCATCGATGTCAATGAATCATTCCTCACGGTAAGCGGCTTTGACAGGGATGAGGTCGTAGGCCGCAGTTCCATTGACGTCGATGTGTGGATCGATACACGGGAACGGGACCGTTATATAAAAGAACTTATCACGCGGGGCAGGGTGAGGAATTTTGAAGCCCGATACCGCATGAAAAAAGGCGAGATTCGGGATTGTATCGTTTCCAGTGAAATAATTCAAATCTTAACTAAACGATGCAGCCTGAACTTCATCCTTGATATCACCGAGCGCAAGCGAGCCGAGGCCGTGCTCAAGCAGGAGCATGAGAATTTCCTGAAGATCTTCTCCATGGCGCCGGTGGGGCTGCTCCTTCTCGACGCCGACCTGGTCATAACCCAGGCCAATACCACGGCGGGGGCCATCGTCCTGCGGGATCCCGCCGAAATCATAGGCCGGCGCGCCGGCGGCGGCATCGGCTGCATCCACAGCCAGGAGGACCCCCGGGGATGCGGATATTCCACCTCATGCCCCCAGTGCCCATTGCGGCACAGCATCGAGAGCGTGCTGGCCGGCGGCGTGCCTGTGACCAACAGGGAGGTGGAAGCCGACCTTCTGATAAACGGCGCTCTTCAGAAGCGCTGGCTCAGCATCAACGCGGAGCTGGTCGCCATCGAAGGGCGGGACAATATAATACTGGCGGTGGGAGACATTACGGACCTGAAGATCGCCGAAGAGACGACCACTATCGAGCGGGAGCTCCTCCGCCGGTGCAACCGGGCCGAAAGCGTCAAGGAGCTGATCCAGGGCCTCACCCTGTACCTCAAAAATATCGTCGGGTGCGAGGCCGTGGGCGTGCGTCTCCGGGACGGCGAAGACTTCCCCTATTATGAAACGAAAGGCTTTGCCGAGGAGTTCGTCCTGGCGGAGAACAGCCTCTGCGCCCGCGACCTGGACGGCCGGGCGCGTCGCGATGAGTCCGGAAACCCGGTCCTGGACTGCATGTGCGGCAACATCATCTGCGGCCGCTTCGACCCGTCGAAGCCCTTCTTCACTCCCGGCGGGAGCTTCTGGTCAAGCTGCACCACTGAGCTCCTGGCCACCACCACGGAGGAGGACCGCCAGGCGCGAACCCGGAACCGCTGCAACGGCGAGGGATACGAGTCGGTGGCGCTGATCCCGATCCGCGTGAAGGACACTGTGCTGGGTCTCTTCCAATTCAACGACCGGCGGAAGGGCCTCTATACGGCCGAGAAAATAGCGTGGCTGGAGCGTCTGGTCGATTTCATCGCCATCAGCATGGCCAAGCTCATGGCCGACGATGACCTGCGCCGGCAGAAGGAGATACTCCAGACCATCCTCGATAATATTCCGGTCATGATAGCCTATTTCAATGAGAGGGGAGAATTCATATGGATGAATCAATACTTTACGAAGACGCTGGGCTGGTCCTATGGCGAAATGAAAAAAAATAATCTCCTCGAGTTGTGCTATCCAGATCATGAGTACAGGTCAGGGGTGATGCAATTCATGCTGAATGGAAAGGGAACCTGGGGTGAATTCATGACCCGAACAAAATACGACACGGTCCTCTACACCGCGTGGGCCAATGTGGCGCTCACCAACGGAAGTTTCATCGGCATAGGCCAGGATATCACCGAGCGAAAGCTCGCCGAGGAGTCCCGCAGCAGGCTCATACGCAACCTGGAGGCCCTCTGGGGCCTGTCGAAGCAGCAGGACCGGGACCTCCAGATCCTGGCGGATTATATTCTCGAGGAAATGATGAAATTGACCGGCAGCGCCTTCGCTTTCTACGGTTTCATCAACGACGATGAGAGTGAAATGAGCGTCTACTCATGGTCCCGTGCCGCCATGGCCCGGTGCGCCATGGGGAACAAGCCCCTGGTTTTCAACATCGCCGAATCGGGCATATGGGCGGAGGCGGTGCGGGGCCGCCGGGCGGTGGTGATTAACGATTACAGGGTGGATTTCGCGGGCAAGCGCGGCCTCCCGGAGGGGCATGTTCCGCTGACCAGGCTCGCTTCGGTGCCGGTTTTCAGGAGCGGCAGGATCGTGGCCTTGGGGGCCGTGGCCAACAAGGAATCGGAGTATTCCGGCGAGGACATAAAAACCATTGCAGAGTTTCTCACCAACGCCAATATCATCATTGAGCGGAAGCGGGCCGAATACCTGGTGCGGCTGAGCGAGGAGCGGTATCGCACCGTGGCCGATTTCACCTTCGACTGGGAATTCTGGTTCGGCTCGGACGGCGGCATCCTCTACATGTCCCCCTCCTGCGAGCGGATCACCGGGTACGCACCGGCTGAGTTCATCGCGAACCCGGACCTGATGCTGTCCGTGGTGCATCCCGAAGACGCGGACCGCGTCCGGGACCATTTCGCCAATCCCGGCGACATATCCTGTGAAACACAGGGTTTTGATTTCCGCATCGTGCGCAGGGACGGCGCTGTCAGATGGATAGGGCACCGCTGCCAGATGGTGTACGGCCGGGAGGGCCGCGCCCTGGGCCGCCGCGGGAGCCACCGCGATATCACGGACCGTAAGAACGCGGAAGAGGAGATCCTCCGGCTGAACCGTCACATCATCACCCTCCAGGAACAGGAGCGGCAGCGGGTGGCCAAGGACCTCCACGACGGCGTGAGCCAGATGATGAACGCCGCGAAGCTCAATTTCGCCGCCTTCAACCAGGACCCGGAGAAGAACATGGACCGCTTCGATACCGCCATGGAGTTCATCGACCTGGCCAGCAGGGAGCTCCGGGAGGTGTATTCGAACCTCTACCCCGCGGTCCTGGAAGACCTGGGACTCGCGGCGGCGGTGCGCCTCTACACGAAAAATTTTCTGGCGAACCGGGGCATTGATGCCGACGTTACTATTGACGAGGAGCTGCAATTGTCCATCGAGGTGCAGATGGACCTGTACCGCATCATCCAGGAATCCTGCTCGAACATCGCGCGGCATTCCGGCGCAGGCCGGGCCAGGGTGGACCTGCGCCGGCGGGACGGGGCCTTCGTCCTGGAGATAGCCGATGACGGCAGCGGGTTCGAGCCCGGAGCGCCGAGAAGCGCCGAGGGCGGCTTCGGTATCATCAACATGAAGCAGCGCGTCAAGCATCTGAACGGCTCCTTCGAGCTCGATACGGGCCGCTCCGGCACCAGGATCAGCATAACAATTCCGGCGGAGGGTGGACATGGATAGCGTGAACATTTATCTGGTTGATGATCATGCCGTGCTCAGGGACGGCCTGAAGGTCATCCTGGGGGCCGTGCCCGGCTACCGGGTCGTCGGCGAGGCCGGTGACGGCAGGACCGCCCTGGACGAGATCGAGCGGATCAAGCCCCACGTGGTCATCCTCGACATCTCGCTCCCGGTGATGACCGGCATCGACGTGGCCCGGCAGCTCAAGAAGTATCACCCCGGGATCAAGATCATCATCCTGTCCCAGCACGGCAACGAGGAGTACGTGAACAAGCTCCTCGGCTTCGGTGTCGAGGGCTACCTGTTCAAGGAGAGCGCCAGCCAGTACCTGGTGCGGGCCATCGACGAGGTGTCCCGGGGTAACATTCACCTTGACCCGAACATCACCAAGATGCTTGTTGACGGCATGACCGGGGCGCGCCCCGTACCGGCAGAAGCGAAGGAGGGCGTCCTCCCGTCCCTGTCGGAGCGGGAAAAGGAGGTCATCAAGCTCGTCGCCGAGGGTTACACGGGAAAGGAGATCGGCGCCATGCTGCGTATTTCCGAGCAGACCGTGAAGGTCCACCGGGCCAACATCATGCGCAAGATTAAGGCCGACAGCACCGCCGACCTGGTGCGCTACGCCGTGCGGGAGGGGCTCATACAGGTATGATATCCCCGTGTAAATTATATGGATGCCAATATTGAATACCTGGCCGATCTGGCCAGCCGGCTCGATGAGCTGAAGCAGAAGATCGCCGACGGGAACCTCGGGGGCATGACCGGCGGGGAGATGCAGCTCTTTCTCGAACAGCTCCGGGACGTCTATGCCCTCCTGGAGTCGGAGCTGCAAAAGCTGGCCGATGAAATCGAGAAAAACGGGGGAACAAAAGGATAAAGTGACCCGCCGCCCCGAGCCGTCCCCATCGGTTTAACCCTTTTGGTTAGACAATCACTACCACCTTCAGGGTAAATCCTTCATAAACTGTGTAATACTTTTTAACTCTTCATTTATAATCGTTTTAAAAAAATATACATCAAACTCTTCATTTTTACCCTCTTGAGATTATTTACAAGCTCTTCTCGGCATGGTAGCTTAATCATAAGACGGCTCCATTGCAATCCGCGTAGAACAGAACAGCCTGTAATGTGTCCGTGCTTAAACGATTCCTGGAGAAATATGATCAATCCAAAGATACTTATGAGGAGGTAACGGGCAATGAAATGGTTTAATAATTTACGAGTGAGTTTGAAGGTCTTTCTGTCATGCCTTGTATTCCTGGTCATCATAGCAGCCATCTCAATTCAGGGGATCTACGCCATAAGAACGGCCGATGCCGATTTCGGCATTTTTTACAATGACCGTTTCACCCCCGTGCGCCAGCTTAACCACATCATGCGGAACCTTCTGCAGATTCGCGTCAACATGGTGCAGGAAATGCTCAGCGCGGAAAATAACGATTGGGGCGAGGTGGCGAAGCGCAAGGAAGACTCCAAAAAGCTGTCCGGTGAATACATGGAGCTCTGGAAGAAGTTCACCTCCACCGCGATGACCGCGGAGGAGAAGAAACTGGCTGATGAATGGGAAAAACTGGCGGAGAAGCCGAAGGCTTTCAGGGCATCCTTCGCCAGGGCCCTGGACGCCCGGGACCTCGCCCTCAGCAAGAAGTACCTTGAGGAATGGAAGGTGGAATACCAGGCTCTCCGGGACCAGACGGACAGGCTCATCGAGGTCCAGCAGAAAGAGGCTGAGAAGCTCCTTGCGGAGCAGTCCGCCAGCGCCCGTAACACGACCATCATGGCCGTGGCGTTCCTCGTCGTGGCCATAGCCATGGGGATGGTCATAACCGCCATACTCTCAGGGGCCGTGTCGCGGCCGGTGGGGAAGGGCCTTGACTTCGCCCGGAAGATCGCCGACGGCGACCTGACCCAGCGTATCGACCTTGACCAGAAAGACGAGCTGGGACAGCTGGCTGTGGCGCTGAACCGGGCCGCCGACAGCCTGGAGTCGCTCATCTCCAATGTGACGGTGGCGTCCCAGAACCTGTCCCAGGCGGTGGAGCAGATCTCCAGCGGCAACCAGAACCTGTCACAGCGCTCCAGCGAGCAGGCGTCGTCGCTGGAGGAGATCGCCTCCACCATCGAGGAGGCCACGGCCACCATCAACCAGAACGCGGAGAACGCCATCAGGGCGAAGGACCTCACCGAGGGTGGTTCCGTGAAGTCCCTTGAAGGGAACAAGGTCGCCGTTGAGGCGGTGAACGCCATCGTGGAGATGAACGAGTCGAGCAAGAAGGTGGCGGACATCATCTCCACCATAAACGAGATCGCCTTCCAGACGAACCTGCTGGCGCTGAATGCGGCGGTCGAGGCGGCCCGGGCCGGCGAGCAGGGGCGGGGCTTCGCGGTAGTGGCCGGCGAGGTGCGGAACCTGGCCCAGCGCTCCGGGAACGCGGCCAAGGAGATCGAGAGCCTCATCCGGGATGCCCTGAGCAAGGTGGATAAGAGCACCGAGCTGGTGAACCAGACCGGCAGCTCTCTGAACGAGATATCCGAGGCGGCGAAGACCACGTCGCAGATAATCAACGAGATCGCCGCCGCCTCCCAGGAGCAGAAGCAGGGGATAAACCAGATCAACACGGCCATATCGGAGATGGACAACATGACGCAGCAGAACGCGTCGCTGGTGGAAGAGACGGCGTCGGCCAGCGAGGAGATGGCGAACCAGGCCCAGGAGCTGCTTGACATGGTGCGGAAGTTCAAGATCAGGGAGCAGATGCAGAATGACGCGTACAAGAAGAAGCATCATGAGCTTCATCTGAGGGCCGCCGAAAATTCCAAGAAGGCCCTCGCCGACGGAAACGGCAATGGCCGCGGAAAAGGCGCTGATGCGGTAGCTGCAAGGGCCTTGCCGGGCGACCAGATGAAAGACCTATTGCATAAGGAAGGCTTCGAGGAATTCTGATATAATTATTGATTGTTGTTCCCACAGCACTCACCCCCCCCCGGAGGGGGCCTTGTATGACCGTTCAGGGAAATATGAGGCCCCCTCTCACCCTCCTCTTAATGGGGGGATGTGTTGATAGCCGCAGCAGCAGGCAGGCAGTATGGCCGGAAAGGTATGAACCATGGATCAAATGCTCTCGACGCGCACGAATACCGCTGTTTACATAATTGATGCACACGCTGTTATGCGGGATGGCCTTGCGTCGATCCTTTACCCGGTGTCATAAATGCAGTAATGCGGAGGTTGAATTAAAGATGGAACCGAACATGAAATATCTGAACGAACTGACCAGGCAGCTCGATGACCTAAAGACCACCATGGTTGAGGGCGGTCTTGAGTCTATGAACGCCGGGGAGATTGAACGGCTTCTGGCGAATATCCGCGATTTCTACGGCGTCATGGAGAAGGGGTTCGATGCTATAGCCGATTTGCTGGAAAGCAGGGATAGCGTTTCTCATTGATATAATAAAAAATAAATCCGGGTTATGTCATGGAAGGAGAACGAATGACCATCTACAGATACGACCGGGAGATGAAGAGGCTCTTCGTGAGCGGCATGCAATCGATGGAGGAGGATGGCGTCGGATCCGGCGCCGCAAAGAGCGATGAGGCCATCGAGCTGATGTTCCAGGAAGTGCTCCGGGACGGCGTGCCGGCGGTGCGCACCGTGATCCGGGAAAATGCCGGCGGGGCAAGCACGGTGGAATTCAGCTTCATGCCGGAGTATGGTCCCGACGGCACAGTGAAGTCGGTCATCGGGGTGGCCCGGGAAAAGGCCGATGAAAACGGCGCCGGAAAGAGCAGCATTGAAATGCTGGAAGATGAGAAGCAGGCCCTTCTCAAAGAGGTGCATCACCGTGTGAACAACAACTTGCAGATCATCGAGAGTCTCCTCCGGCTCCAGGCGGACCGCTTCGGGGACCCGAATTACCTGGACATGCTGGGCGGCTTTATAGACCGCATCCACGCCATATCGTTGATCCAGAAGCGCCTGTACCGGGGAAACCGGCTGCAGTCGCTGAACTTCGGGGAATTCGTGGAGGAGTATACGTACTATATCCGCTCCCAGTATCCCGATGTCGCCGGCCGTGTCGAGATTGTCCGTTCGGTGGCGGATATCGGCCTGACCATCGAGACGGCGGTTCCCTGCGCCCTTATTCTGAACGAGTTGGTGGATAATTCATTGAAGCACGCCTTTCCTGACGGCCGGCGGGGCCGCATCGACATCATTTTCAGGCTCTACGGCCAGTACTGCGTGCTGGAAGTGCTGGATAACGGCGTCGGCTTCGACGCCAGACCGCCTGACGCCAAAAAGGGGTTCGGCCTGGAACTGGTGAACATCCTCACGGGACAGCTCCGCGGCTCGGCGGTTTACAATACTCCCGTCGGGGCCTGCTGCACCATCGCCTTCCGGATACGGACGGCGCCCATCCCGGATGACGACGCTACCTCACCTTGATGAATTCCATCTCGCCCCGGGAGTTCTCATTCTTTGCCGAAAAGAGACAGTATATTCCCCGCGTGGGGAAGCTGCCGCTTTTTACCGGCTCGATCTTGGTCGACACCATCTCGCCGTCAATGGTGAGCTTTGCGAACCGGCCGTCCTCGCTGGAGAGGAGGAAATCGTGCCAGTCGAGGGTGCGTAGGGGGATCGTCCTGCCGCAGAACTCGACCTGGTCCGCCGTCAGCCTCACGTAATACGCGGCGTCTCCCCCCGGCGAATAGGCGAAGATGGTGAGGCCGTCGCCCCCGGTGAAGCGGGCCCGCGACTGTATGGAAAAGGCCCGGGAGGCGCTGAAGCGGCTGAAGAGCCCCGACGTCGATCCCTTGGCGGAGTTGAGCTCCGCGATTTTCCTGCCGCCCTTGTTGGAAAAGTTGATGCCCGCGCTCTCTCCGCCGGGAACGTGGGTCCAGTTGGCGGGCGTGTGGGAATCGCTCCATTCCGCGAAGCGCTCGTCCAGGGTCCAGGTTTCCTCGGTTTCCGTTTCCTTGTATTTCGTGAGGTCGATGGGGGCGAGGAACTTCCCGAAGATCCATCCCTTGGGGCCCTTGAGGCTGGCGACGCGGTACCAGTAGTCGCGCACGTCCCCCACCTGGGTCGTGTCCATCGATTTTTCAAGCTGTATGAGGATCTCATCGTGGGCGATCTTGCCCACCAGCTTTCCGCCGACGCCCGGCGAGTTGCGCAGGTTCACGTTGTCGCCGGTGCAGGAATAGAGCTTGTTGGTCTCCGGGCTCGTGGGGTAGCGCTTCACGTAGGCGATGATCATTTCCCAGAGGATCTCCTCGTTGCCGGAGGCCGTGAGCCTGCCCGACTGGAGACCGTCAAAGAGTATCTTCACGATGCTGGCTATGTAATCGGTGTTGGGATACTTGTTGTAGAAGTTGATCATGGCCGGGACGAGGCGGTCCGGATCGGTCTTGCCCAGGTTCTGCACCTCCTCAAACTGGAGGTCCTCGATGAGGCCGCTGCCCCGGTAGCGTGCCATGAACTCCTCGTAGAATTTCCCCCGGGGGACGATGCGGCTCTTTTTCATCGCCGGGACCAGGGCCAGGTCCCCCTCGATCTTCCTGTTGAGACCGGCCAGGTATTCCTCGATCTCCTTTTTCGACTCGCGATAGCTCTCGGTGCTTTTCTTTTCCTGGGCGGCTTCGACGAGCTCGTCGCTGAATTTCTCCTCCAGCTTCGAGGCCAGGCGGTTGATGGCGCGGCACCGGTAATAATAGACCTTTTCGCCCCTATCGTAATCGGCAGTTTTGGCGAGGCGGTTCAGCATCAGGATCGATTCCTTGTAGTCTCCGTCCTCGAACTCGTCGATGGCTTTTTCTATGTCGTTCTTGGCGAACACGAAGAACCCCGTTACGGCCAGCGCTATGGCGATCACGGTGACGATGATTCCTATTATTGCACCCTTCTTCATGGTTCCTTCCTCTATTCTTTCATTGTTGTGCCCGGCGCCCCGCGGGCGATATACGGCATAGATGGGCAGCTGTTTGAGAATTTCAAATAAAAAATAATTTTGTAAAATGATTTTAAAATATATTTGATTTGAATCGGGCGAAATATGCCTGTTTATTGCTCTGTTTGTTTGCAGGCAAATACCGATTGTTGTTTTGCTGCGGAAGGTTCATCGTGAACCATCCTCGCTTGACGCAAAACATCCTGTTTTGCTCGTTTTAGAGTTGATTGATTGTTTGTTGCTTAGTTCCACAACGCACTAAGCAGGCATATTTCGCCTTTAGAAACTATAATTTCTTATACAGCATGAGCTCTATGAGGCGGTGGCCCTCGGCGACGAAGAGGCCGGTGGAGGAGGCGTTTTTCTCGCTGAAGGCGGCGCCGCTCATCCCCTCGTAGGGGGTGCCTTTCCATCCCGTGGAGGAATAGATGGCGAAGGGGACCGGGTCGCTGCTGTGGGTGCGGATGCTGACGGGGGTCGGGTGGTCCGGCATCACGAGCACGGTATGTTCGGGATACGACGAGATGCCGTCCATCACCGGCCCCACGATCTTGCGGTCGAAGTCCTTGATGGACCGGAGTTTGTGCTCCAGGTTCCCTTCGTGGCCTGATTCGTCCGGCGATTCCACGTGGAGAAAGATGAAGTTCGCATCCGGGAGAGCCCGGAGGAGCGCCGCGGCCTTGCCCTCGTAATTGGTGTCGATGTAGCCCGTGGCGCCCGGCACGGAAAGGGGCGTCAGGCCCGCCGCCCTGCCCAGGCCGTGGACCAGGTCCACCGCGGATATGGTATGGCCCCGCAGGCCGAAGCGCTTGCCCAGGGTCTCCATGGCAGGCTTTTTACCGCAGCCCCAGAGCCACACCGACGTGGGCGTGCCTTTATATGCCGACGCCGCGTCCCGGACCGCTCTCGATGAGGCGATGACAGCCGCCGACTCTTTCATGATCCGGTTCAGCATGTCCGCGCCGTCCCCGCGGGGAAGGTGCGCCCCGACGGCCCGGCCCTGGATATCGTGGGGCGGCGTCGTAACCGGCAGGCCCCCGTGGGGATAGCCCCTCCATACCACGATGTTCCGGTAGGACACCCCGGGATGGAATTCCATGGCGGCGAGGCCAAGGCTCCCGGCAAGCTCTTTCATGATGACGGCGGAGAATTCCGAAGAGATGTGGCCGGCGCTGAAATCCTCCATGACGCCGTCACGTATGTCCACCATGTTACAGCGGACGGCGAGGTCCCGCGGGCCCAGGTCGATGCCCATGTTGAGCGCCTCCAGGGGGGCGCGGCCGGAGAAGAAGCTCCGGGGATCGTAGCCGAGGATGGACAGGTTCGCGATGTCGCTGCCGGGCTGCATCCCGTCCGGCACGGTGCGGGCCATTCCGGTTATGCCGCCGGCGGCCAGCCGGTCCATGTTGGGAGTGCTTGCGTATTCCAGGGGGGTCCTGCCGTCCAGGGACTGGATGGGCAGGTCGGCCATGCCGTCTCCCAGGAGGATGATATATTTCGGTTCGCTATTCTTTTCCATCGATCCAGCTGGAACCGTCCGAGTAGAATTCTTTTTTCCAGATGGGAACATCGACCTTGATGGCGTCGATTATATAACGCACCGCCTGAAACGCGGCGTCGCGGTGAGGGGTCGACGCGGCGATGACAATGCTGGCCTCGCCGATGCCGACCCGGCCGAAGCGGTGCACCACCGAGCAGCAGCTCAGGGACCACCGCGCCACGGCTTCGTCCACTATCTTGCGGAGCTGCTTGCGCGCCATCTCGCCGTATGCCTCGTACTCGATGTGGATCACGGTCTTTCCGCGGGAGTTGTCGCGCACGCGGCCGATAAAGCTTACCACGGCGCCGTCCGCGGATGTTCCCGCCTCGGCCAGGATCCGGTCGGTGTCGATCGGCTCCTGCTGGAGTATGATGGAAATCATGGGCGTGTATTATCCTCCGCTCACCGGCGGAAAGATGGCCAGCGTGTCCTCTTCCGAAAGCGAAGCGGTTTCCCGGCAGTATTCCTCGTTTATGGCGAAGAGCAGGGATCCGTTGAAATCGTTAAGGGGGGGATAGCTTTTTTTCAACTGCTGGATGATGTCCTTCACGGTAATGCCCTCGGAAACGGTAAGCTCCTTTTCCTCGAAGCCGAACATCTCTTTGACGCTGGCGAATGCCTTGATTTTTATCTTCATATTAAAATCGTCGGTTGTTTTATTGTCGGCGGCCCGGGGCCATGTCGTTGAGGAAATGAAAACGACCCCGCGCCTTTGTCAGCCTATACTTTTTTGGCTCTCTTGTTTCTCTTTAACAGAAAAAGATAATGCTTGATATACGGCTGCAGGCTGTCGCCAAAATCGGAAACGGTCACGTTCTTCGGCTCCTTGAGAATAAGGAGCAGGCTTTTTTTCGTAATATCATCTTCTATGGTGTCAATGATGATCTTGAAGCGTTTTATGACTTCCTTGTCCACGGCGTCGTTGGACAGCTTGTTCATTTCCGAGTAAAGCTTGAGAAGGTTAACTTTTTTTGTTTTAACCCTGGAAGGCCTGATTTCGGTTTTGCGGTGCTCGGTTTTATTCTTGGATGCAGCTCCGCTTTTGGGTTTTGATGGCATAGATTCCCTCTGGAAAAAATAAAAACAAGTGTTAAAATTATATCAACGGCGATGTTAGAATATCACTTATTACTGTAAACACAAATTTTAAAAAATTTCTGTAAGAACTACGCCGAATGTAAAGGAATTATTCGGCTTGGACGATAACCAGCAATAAGATATTTCATTAATAGATCGGCCGACCGGTGCCGATAATTCTAACAGACTTGTTTCCGGTCACATGCCCCGTCGGTTTTAGCTCCGGCCGATGAACCGTGGAGAGGGGAGCGGCGTGGTGCGGGCCGGTTGCTGATTCTCATTAATGCGAGGGAAGCATTATGAAATGTTCACGGTGCGGCAAAGAAATCAATAACTTGAACCATTTCTACATACCGCGGAAAAACCGCAGGGAAGGATTGAGGTACTGTATCGCCTGCGCGCGCGAAGAGCATATTGTCACTCTCATATGAATAGCATCCCGCACCGGGCCGCGCATCAGCGGCGCCGGGATATGTTGCATAACAATAAAAAAAGCGGCGATCAAAACCGCCGCTTTTTTCCCACAGCGCCCTGGGTGCGCCGTTTTTACCATTCGTCGCTCTGCTTGTCGTCGTAGCGCTCCCGCACCGTCGCGGTGAAGTCATCGAGATATATGAATTCCCATTCCGAGGGTTTTGTCTTGTTGCCGACCGTCTTGTATTGAAAGTTGATGATCTTCATGAACTTTTTCTGGTTCAGGAAATCGTCTTCCTGCTGGATCTTGCCGGTCAGGAGCACCGTGAACTGCTTCCATCCGAGGAAATTGACCACGGGCACGATAACGATCTTGTGATTGTTCTTTTTCGTGTCCTGGATCATGAAGGAAAGCTCGCCGTAGGTTTTCTTGCCGTAAACCCATAACGATATGGACTTGCAGTATTTATCGATGATGATATCCTTGGCGGGCTTGATGGTGATGATGTCGCCGCCCCGCGTCTTCACCTTGAGGCCCAGGTATTTTTTGGATTTGGCGTTTGACGGCTGCTGGTCGCGGATGGAGAGCTTCGCGTCCTGGTCCGAGGTCACGTTGAAGGTGAGATTTTTATTCGTGTACGGGGTCGTTTCAAAATCTTCCAGGGTTATTTCCTGCCATACCGTCACTTTCTGCTTGTCGGCGGTCGCTTTTTTCGCGTCGGCCCCTTTATCGTCGGCGGTTTTCTTGTCCTCCGCGGCCTTTTCTTCCGCCGCCTTGTTTTTATCCTGCGCGTACAATGGCATGATAAACGCCAGAGCCATGAGGGCTATTGTCATTTTTTTAAACATTCCGGGATCCTCCAAAGTTGATTTGCCACCAAAGCAATGTGTCAGATTATGAATGATATGATAACAGGATTCGCGGGGAGTGTCAATAAATTCTTTTGATGCCTGTTAAAAAGTTGCCGTCAAAAAAGGGGGGAGCTCCAAGTAATTTACTTGAAAAATTATCAGCGCTGTTATAGTACGAGGCAGGCATACTACCGGTTTAAAAAGACATCAAACCACGGGGCCAATTCAATGGATAACGCACGACGGGTTGACAGGTGTCCCATCAGGGAAGAAACCGGCCGGCAAGCCGCGACCGGCATGGCACGATGCTGTTTTGATTTTGACAATACTCTCATGGGCATGCTTGTCGATCTGAGTCCCAAGGGCTTCGGCATCGAGATCCCTTACATTTCCGGATCCCAGGTTGAAAAAATAAAATCCATGGATAATTATATGATAACCGTGGATTTCGGCGATGAAAAGATCATGGTCTCGGTGAAAAACAAGTGGAATACGGTCCGATTCGAAGATAGTGAGATGATCTACCGGTGCGGCGTCGAGATCGACGTGATCTCGCCGGAAGACAGGCTGACACTGTCGAATATCATTGAAAAGATCAGGTCCAACCGATAGACGACGCGCGCTGAACATCATGCGGTAAAAGACCCCGCACTCCCGATGTATCGGGAGGGGGTATTTTGTCCTTTAAGGGGCGTGCCCGGGGGGTCAGGATGTCCCCCTGCCGGCATGAAACAGGATGTTTCTGTAAAGCCGGCCTTAATCTCCCTCCCTAGTCGTGTTTATACAATGTGAGGATGAATTCGATCAGCTTCGGGGTGTCCACGTTGATGGGATCGATGTATTCCAGGATGCCTGCGAAGAGGAGAATGACCTGGGTGATCCTGCCGATGAACTGCGCCTCCGGTTCGGCGACCTCGACACCGCTTTTCAGCTCCCTGATGGTGGTGGAGTAGAGGTTCAGGTGGTTCCTGATGAACTTCTTTATGATCTCGCGTATCTTTTCGTCTTCAAAGCCGTAGAGGATGATGTTGATCAGGATCCGCATGTTCTTCTTGTCGAGGAGAAATTTCTCGATTCCGAAGAGGGTCGTGATCAGGGCCTTGTCGTTCTTGTCCAGGTCGAGGCCCTGGACGACGCCGATCTGGTCCCTCTGGATCTGGTTGAAGAAGTTCTCGATGAGGGCCACGTAGAGCTCTTCCCTCGTGGGGAAATAGTGGCGGAGTCCTCCCTTGGAAAAGCCCGCTTCCTTCGCGACGTCTTCGAGGGATACCTGCGAGTATACGTCCTGCTCGAGACACCGCTTGAGCGCTTCAATGATGTGCTTCTTTTTCTTTATGACCTTGAGTTCTTTTTTCATGCTGGATAACTATTGTTCCCTCGTTCTGATTGTCGCTGATAATCAGACGTACTATGATTCTTTTCAGCATCGGACTGCCGTTTTCTATCCTATTAAATTAAGTGATGATAGTAATTGGACTGAATACAGCCCGACTGGATGGAAATTATATATCTTGAGGATTTTTTGTAAATAAAAATTTTTGTTTTATTATGCCCTACCGTGTGTGGCAGTATGTTTTTAGGGGTATGGAGTCATCCCGGCGAGTAGGCGACACGGACGTCGCCGATTCCGCCGAGTCAACAGGATGTTATACGAGGCGGACGAGCGGGATGGCTCCATACCCCCAATTTACGACTGTGGCCTCACCCTCAAAGCATGGTGAAATGCAGGGACACGGCATGCCATGCCCCTGCATTTCACCTAAAATTCGCTGAAACCTTCTTTTCTCATGATCTCGCTGATCGGCTTTTTTTCAGTCCCTTTGATCGCCCCCAGGTCCACCTTTGCGCGGTTCCTGCCGTTCCCGTTCCCGCTATGGTGCGCGGATGAGCTCCGGTCCTCGATGCGCTTCAGCTCTTCCATGTGGAGCGCATGCTTCTTTTCCTCTTCCGAGCGATAAACATCCTCCTCGTTGATTACGAATTTCTGGACCAGGTTCATCAGATCCTTGGCCTGGTTCACCAGCATTTCGCTGGCCGACGCGGTCTCCTCGACCAGCGAGGCGTTCTTCTGCGTCGTGGTGTCGATCTCGTTTATGGCCGTGTTGATCTGCTCGATCCCCTGCCGCTGCTCCACGCCGGCCGCCGCGATCTCCGAGATAAGCTGTCCCACCATGCCCACCGACACGATGATGCGCTCCAGCGCCTCGCCGTTCTTTTTCGCCGATTCAATGATCCCGACCAGTGAATCGCCGCTCTGTGAAACCAGCTCGGTCCCCATCTCCACCTTGTTGATGGAATCGGTGATCATTTCGTTGATCTCGTTGGCGGCGCCGGCGGACCGCTGCGCCAGGTTTCGCACCTCGCCGGCGACCACCGCGAAGCCCCGACCCTGGTCGCCGGCCCGGGCCGCCTCGACGGCCGCGTTCAGGGCAAGCAGGTTGGTCTGGAAGGCGATATCGTTGATGACCTTCAGTATCTCGGCGATCCTCTTGCTCGATTTGTTCGCCTCGTTGATGGAGTCGACGGCTTTTGACACCACGACGCCGCCGGATTCCGCGAGCTGGATCGATTTGATCGAAAGGTCCTTGGCTTCCTGCACGACCTGGGCGGTTTCCTCGGCCTTCCGGTTCGCCTCCTCGGAGTTCTCCGAGTTCTGCTTGATGGTGGCGACCGCTTCCTCTATGATGGTGGCGATCTCTTCCAGAGCCGATGCCTGCTCCGAGGTGCGCTGCGAGAGGTTCTGGTTGCCGCTCGAGATCTGCTCGACCGTCTGGGCCAGGTGCGTCGCGTTGATTGACACCTGGGCGACGATGTCGTGTATGTCGTTGATGAATGTGTTGATCCACGTACCCAGCTCGCCGATCTCGTCCGTGGAAGCCACCTGGATGCGCTTGGTCAGGTCGCCGTTCTTCTCGGCGATGTCCCTCATCATATCGGTGATGCCGTTTATGGGCGTCGTGATGGTCCTTGAGATCCCGTAGAATATGGAGAACATCAGCACGATTACGCCCGCGAACACCCCGATAACAACGAAGAGTATGGACCAGATCTCGTCATTGACGTCATTGATGTACATGCCGGTGCCGATGATCCATCCCCACTGGTTAAAGGATTGCACATAGGAGATCTTCGGCACGATCTTGTCCTTCTGGTCCTTCCACTGCCACATGTAGTCTACATATCCCTTCCCCTTTTCCTTGCAAATCTTCGCGAATTCGACGAAGATGGCCTTGCCGTGGGGGTCCTTGTAATCCGTAAGGTCTTTCCCTTCGAGGTTCTTGGCGAAGGGGTGCACGATCATGGTGGGGCTGAAGTCGTTGATCCAGAGATAGTCCTTTCCTTCGGGACCGTATCTCAGGGTGTTGATCGTGGCCATCGCCTGTGCCTGGGCTTCCTCTTCGGTTATCTCGCCGTTTTTGGACTTGTTGTAGAGGTCCTGGACGACGCTTATGCCGATCTCCGTAATTTCTTTGAGCTTCAGCTTTTTCTGGTCGATGATGCTTGTTCTCATCTTTGGAATCAGGAACAGCCCGAAGGCGCTGATGAACAGTACAATGATAATTGCGCTTGATAGGAAGAGCCTTGTTTTTATTTTGAGATTTCCGAGAAAGGCTATTTTGGTTTTCATGTCTGATGCCCCCTTTTTGATTTACTGTGTCTGAGCGGAGAATGTATGTATAAACGGGTGTCTCCCTAGAACCGTATGCTGTAGTGAGTCCCGTTGTTGCGTGATATGGAGATGGTTCCCTTCAACTGGCGGACCAGGGCGTTCACCAGCTCAAGACCCATCGTTGCCGGATTGTAGCAGTCCACGTGTTCCGGAATCCCTATGCCGTCATCCGATACTTCGAGGGCGTGGGCCATCTCGAGAAAATCCCACGAGAAGCTGATGGTTATGGAGCCCTTCGTGCCGGGCGGGAACGCGTGCTGCAATGAGTTGATGACGAGCTCGTTGATTATCAAGGCGCATGGTACGGCGACCTTTAATTCGAGCTTGTCGTTCTCCACGGTGTGGTTGATCCGGACCTCCTTTGAATCAAGGGTCCTGTTTTTCTGCAATGATTCAATAAAGTCCCCGATGTATTCGCCGAGATTGACGACCTCCAGGTTGTTCTCCTGGTAGAACTTGTTCTGGATCAGGGCGATGGCGTGGATCCGGTTGATGTAATTTTCATACAGGGAGTAGTAATTGAAATCGTTGATCCGGTCGGCCTGCAGGCGGAGAAGGCTTTCGACGATCTGGAGGTTGTTCTTCACCCGGTCGTGCAGCTCCTGGAGCATCGTTTCCTTCTCTTTCTGGAGCGTGCAGATCGTGTCTATGATCTTCATAATCTCGGTGATGTCCTGGGATATGCATATGATGGAGATTATGTTGCCGGCGGAGTCGTGCTCGGGGAAGAGGTGGCACTTGTATATTTTCGCCCCCGTCTCGTCGTAGAACATGATGGGGCTTTCGAGGCGGCCATCGACGCTTGTCAGCTCGCGGAAAACCGATTCCCAACGCTCGTAATGGCCGGATATGCCGTATTCCTCCTGGATTGCGTGAACATGCCGCTCGAACTCGATACGGTTTTTCCTGTCATCGGTTTCGCTGAAGAATATCTTGTCCCTTTCGTTGTCGTATCGAAATATCATCTTCCCCGTTCTCCGGTGACGTCATGAATAGGAATGGCGGTATCATGGAACTGTTCGAGAATGGAAACAGCCTCTGGTGTTTTCCCGAAGTGTTATGAAGATGTCTCCCTTCTATGTGTGTATTGTGTCGTTGCCATGTGCTGAACGCCGCATCCCCTTTTTTTTATCCCTGACAGCATCCCTGCGCATCATGTGGAGGGATGATCTTGATAATGTTATCTTGCAATATCACTACGCATGACAATGAATGTGTTATCCTGAAACGATCACTATACATGAAAAGTACTATTATAAGAAGGATGTCGTCAATTAGGAGGGTTGCCTATTTTTTAATAGGAATATTCCTAGTGATGTGTGAGCAGTTTGTCCTACAACAAAAAGCCGGGGGTGATGTCAGTGCGTCGGCTGCGAGGCGCTGCGGCCGTGCATGGACCATTCCCGCGCGAAGCGGTTCAGGTCGTCGTTGGTGGTCAGCATAAGCTTTTTCCGGATGTTGTCGCGGTGCGCCTCCACGGTCTTGATGCTGATGTTGAGCTTTTTCGCGATGATGCCGCTCTTCATTTCCTGGCCGATGAGCTGGAATATTTCAAGCTCACGGTTGGAAAGCTTGTTAAGAGGGAGCTCGTATTCGTCAAGCCCGATATTGACGAATTTCCCCAGTATCTTCATGGTGACGTCTTCGCTGAAATAGAGCTTGCCGTCCAGGATCTTGCGGATTGCGTCAACCAGCGCCTCCACGGGAAGGTCCTTCATGACATATCCCTTGGCGCCGGCCCGAAGGGCGCGCTCGGCGTACACGGATTCGTCGTGCATGGAGAACACGAGGGAAGGGGTATCGGGATGGCGCGACCGCATCGCCTTGACAAGGTCGAGGCCGTTCGAGTTTTTCAGCTCGATGTCGATCACCACGAGGTGCGGCTGCAGGGCGGAGATTTTGTCGAGGGCCGAGCCTATATCGTCGGCGTCTCCACATACCTCCAGGTCGGGCGCCCTTTTCGTGATCATCAGGGCCAGCCCCTGGCAGATCATCGGATGATCATCGACAATGAAAATACGTTTGCTGTCGTCCATAGTCATATCATTTATCAGTCACGCTGACGCGGCGGCCGCGCGGGAATTGGGCCGAAAACTATGGTGTGCCATCATCGTGTCTGATTGCAGGCAGTATTTCCTCTGCCCGATGACATTCTTTATATATAGACTATATATGAGCCCGCCGGGCCATGAAAGTCAAATATTATTTTTTTCGGCCCATGGCATTCCCGGAATGTTCAGCCATTTCCGGGGCCGCCATGAAGGTTAAGCCGCACTATATCTTCCATGTAAATTTAGTGATAATTTGATACTATTTTAATTGACAAATATTCTATACAAAAATTGTAATTCGTAGGTTGATCCATGGAGAGTTATGCCCAAACGAATAGATATCAGAAAAATACTAATCATCGGCTCCGGCCCGATTGTTATCGGCCAGGCCTGCGAGTTCGATTATTCCGGTTCCCAGGCCTGCAAGGCCCTCAAAGAGGAAGGCTATGAGGTCGTGCTCATCAATTCCAACCCGGCCACCATCATGACCGACCCGGACCTGGCCGACCGCACCTATATCGAGCCGATCACCCCGGACGTCGTGGAGAAGATCATCGCCATTGAAAAGCCCGACGCGGTGCTGCCCACCGTCGGCGGCCAGACAGCGCTGAACGTGACCCTGGCCCTGGGAGAGCGGGGCGTGTTCAAGCGCCACCGCATCGAGCTCATCGGCGCGAACATAGAGTCGATCAAGAAGGCCGAGGACCGCGACCTTTTCAAGCAGGCCATGGTCGACATCGGCCTGTCGGTGCCGAAGTCGGGACTGGCCTCGTCGATCGAGGAGGCCCTGACGGTTTTGGAGCGGATAAGCCTTCCCATCATCATCCGCCCCGCCTTCACATTGGGCGGCACCGGCGGAAACATCGTGTACAACCGCGAGGACTTCATCGACCTGGTGGCCCGGGGTCTCGACGAGTCCCCCATCAACCAGGTGCTCCTGGAGGAGTCGGTGATCGGGTGGAAGGAATTCGAGCTCGAGGTGATGCGCGACCGGATGGACAACGTGGTCATCATCTGCTCCATCGAAAATATAGACCCCATGGGGATCCATACCGGCGACTCCATCACCGTGGCGCCGCAGCAGACCCTCTCCGACCGGGAATACCAGAATCTGCGGAACATGGCGATCAAGATCATCCGCGAGATCGGCGTCGATACCGGCGGCTCCAATATACAGTTCGCGATAAATCCCGAGGACGGGCGGGTGATGATCATCGAGATGAACCCCCGCGTGAGCCGCTCCAGCGCCCTCGCGTCCAAGGCAACGGGGTTCCCCATCGCGAAGATCGCGGCCAAGCTCGCCGTGGGCCTCACCCTGGACGAGATACCGAACGACATCACCAGGGAAACGCCGGCCTCCTTCGAGCCGACCATCGACTATGTCGTGGTCAAGGCCCCGCGGTGGGCCTTCGAGAAATTCGAAGGCGCCGATTCGCGCCTGGGCACGCAGATGAAGTCCGTCGGCGAGGCAATGGCCATCGGCCGCACCTTCAAGGAGGCCTTCCAGAAGGCCCTTCGCTCCCTTGAGATCAACCGCTACGGCTTCGGCTCAGACGGCGTCGTCAAGATAGTCGAGATGCTGAAGCGCCTTCCCGAGCGCCACAAGCGCGACATCATTGAGAAGGAGCTCGTCAACACCCGGGAGGACCGGATGTTCTTCCTCAACGTCGCCTTCAAGATGGGATGGACGGTGGAACGGGTCCACACCCTCACGAAGATCGACCGCTGGTTCCTGGGCCAGTTGAAGGAGATAACCGACGCGGCGCAGGATTTCGCCGAGGATCGCAAGACAAAGGACCTGGACGAGGAGACCGTCCGGCGCATGAAGCGCCTCGGCTTTTCCGACCGCCAGCTCGGCTACCTGTCGCACCGCGACGAGCTGGTCCGCCTGTACGAGCGCGGCCCCGATTTCCAGAAGGACTACGCGAAGGCCATCAAGGCCCGGGAGGACGAGGTGCGGAAGTTCCGCCTGGAGAAGGGCATCGTCCCCGGCTTCCGCCTGGTGGACACCTGCGGCGGGGAGTTCGCGGCCTTCACGCCCTATTATTATTCTTCCTATGACGACGCCGACGAGACGGCCGTCTCCGACAGGAAGAAGATCATGATCCTCGGCGGCGGTCCCAACCGGATCGGCCAGGGGATAGAGTTCGATTACTGCTGCTGCCACGCCTCTTTCGCGCTTCGCGAGGAGGGGATCGAGTCGATCATGGTGAACTCCAACCCGGAAACGGTATCCACCGACTATGACACATCGGACCGGCTCTACTTCGAGCCGCTGACCCTGGAGGACGTCCTCCACATATACAACAAGGAAAAACCGGACGGCGTCATCGTCCAGTTCGGCGGCCAGACGCCGCTGCGCCTGGCCCGCGCCCTCGAGGAGAACGGCGTGAAAATCATCGGCACGTCCCCCGATTCGATCGACCGCGCCGAGGACCGTGAGCGCTTCGCCGAGGTCGTGCGCAAGCTTGGCCTGCTGCAGCCGGAGAACGGCATCGCCTTCGCCGAGGAGGAGGCGATCCGCATCGCCGGGTCGATCGGCTACCCGGTGCTGGCGCGGCCCAGCTACGTGCTGGGCGGCCGCGCCATGGCCATCATTTACGACGAGGACAGCCTTCGGGATTACATCGCCACGGCTGTGGAGCTCTCGCCGGAGCACCCGATCCTGGTGGACGACTTCCTGGAGGATGCCATAGAGATCGACGTCGATGCCCTCTCCGACGGAACTGCCGTGTACATCGGCGCCATCATGGAGCACGTGGAGGAGGCGGGGATCCACTCGGGGGATTCGGCCTGCATTATACCGCCCCTTTCCCTTTCCGAGACGATGATCCGGACCATATCCGAGACCACGGAGGCCCTGGCGCGGGAGCTCGCGGTGGTGGGCCTGCTGAACATACAGTTCGCCATCAAGGACGAGAAGCTCTACGTCATCGAGGTGAACCCGCGGGCGTCGCGAACCGTGCCCTTCGTGTCAAAGACCACCGGCGTGCCCCTGGCGAAGATGGCGGTGCGCGTGATGCTGGGCAAAAAGCTCTCGGAGTACGGCCTCACCAGGATGAAGAAGATCCCCTTCGTCAGCGTCAAGGAGGCGGTGCTTCCCTTTAACAAGTTTCCCGGCGTGGACACGCTCCTGTCGCCGGAGATGAAATCGACGGGCGAGGTGATGGGCATCTCGGACAATTTCGGCGAGTCCTTCTACAAGGCGACCCTGGCGGCCGGTGATTCCCTGCCCCTGTCCGGTACGGTGCTCCTTTCTGTCAGCAGCCGCTACCGCGACGAGCTTCTCCCGGAGGTGCGCAGCCTCCACGAGAACGGCTTCCGCTTCATCGCCACGGAGGGGACGGCGCAGTATTACAACGACCTGGGCATTCCCTGCGGCCAGGTGCACAAGGTGAGCGAGGGCCGCCCCAACATCATCGACCTGATGAAGAACAAGGAGATCGACATGATCATAAACACGCCCTCCGGGAAGGTCTCGAAGGACGACTCCTACCTGATCCGGCAGGCCGGTGTGCGGTACCATATCCCCTATATGACCACCGTGCAGTCGGCGCGGGCCGCCATCCGGGGCCTCCTGGAAATCAAAAAGAACAAGAACTATTTCGTCAGGCCTATCCAGGAATATCACAAAGAGGTTGTGTGAGCTATGGGAACGACAGTGCTGCTCCAGAGCAAGGATATCGCTGAAATCATCGACCGCCTATCCGGTCAGATTTTTAACGATCTCGATGATAATGAGAAGTTCGCCGTGGTGGGACTGCAGACCGGCGGGGTGGAGCTCGCCCGCCGCATCCGGAGCCGCATCGAGGAGCTCTCCGGCAAGCCGGTGAAGAGCGGCACCCTTGACATAACCTTCTACCGCGACGACCTCGCCACCAGGGGCGTTCTCCCGTCCATCAAGGAGACTTCCATAGCATTTGACATTTCCGCCATGACCATACTCCTGGTGGATGACGTGATCTTCACCGGCCGCACCACCAAGGCGGCCCTGGAGACGCTGACGTCGTTCGGAAGGCCCAAGGCCATACGGCTTTTCGTCATGGTCGACCGGGGGAACCGCGAGCTGCCGATACAGCCCGACTATTGCGGTTACCGCATCAAGACCGGCATCAAGGATGCGATTGAAGTCATTCTTTCCGGCGAGACGCCTTCCGGGGACAGCGTGGTGATCCATAAGGATGAGTGAATATATCCTGAAGGCGCGGTTGCGCAACCGCGCCTTCACTCATCCCATCCCTTCCATTATCTTCTTCAGGTAGCCCTCTATTATCTTCCCGTTCTCGATGTTCCGCTCCGATCCTTCGATGGGGTACTTGGTCGCTTCGGTCATGCTCTGCACTTCCTGCCTGATCCGCTCGAAGTATTCCAGTTCTGTCCTGGTGAGGTCTACGGATTTTTTCTCGATATCGGCGTTCAGGCTGATGCTGTCGGTCATGTCGAAGTTGAGATTCGACACGAAGAGAATGTCCCTGCAGGCGATGGCGGCGTAGGAAACGAGGTTGTCGGCGAGGCGGCGGATGCCGGCCGGGAGGTCCGTTTCCGAGCACACCTTGTTCGCCAGCTCCCCGGCGGGGAGGTAATCCTTGATCTCGAGGGAGAGTATGACCGTCAGCTCCCTGGCCAGTTCACGGTTGCGGGAAAAGAGACCGTGCTTGTCCACCACCAGGTCGCGGATCGCCTCCGAGTCTTCATGGAGCCTGGCCGTGAACTCGCCCACCTGTTCGGCGAAGAGCACCTGGGTGGCGGAGCTCCGGTTCACCGCGGCCGCGATGTTCCATCCAGTGTTGGCCTCGCCGATGAGCCTGCTCAGCTCTTCCCGGTTTTTATCGGACAGGTGTCGCTCCACCCCGGCAAGGCCCTCCGCCAGCTGAAGGCCGCGCTTGAGGTTCGACGAGGAACCGCGGATGGCGCTCTCGGCGTCTTCCAGGGTCCGGAAGGCCAGCTTCTTGAGCCGGTCTATGGAGTCCCTCTGGAACTTCTTCCGGCTAATGATGAGATTGTCCATCAGGATGATCTCGTTATCGTTCTCGATGATCATGTGGAGGAGGATGATCGCCTTGTGCAGCGAATCGGAGAGGCTCCGGACCATCTCTTCCACCTGGCCCAGCGTATCATGGCTGACGAAGGCATTGTCCTTAAGGGCGCCGAAGATCTCCTTCTGGCGGGCCGTGTTGGAATCGAGGACGTTGCAGTAGTTCAGTATGGCGCTGTGCTGGTCCCGCATGGTTTTATTCGCCCGCGATATGATCTCGAATTCGTGGTTCAGGATATCGCCGATCTCGAGGGACTGTTTGATCAGGGAGATCGACTCCTCGGAATGCTTTTTCCGGAGCTTCGACGACTCGCTGACGAGCCTCTCGATCGATCCGAAATCCTCGGCCTTGTTGTGCAGATCTATGAATATGCTTTCGTCCATGAACATCCTGCCGGTAAATGTCTATGATCGATTTTACCATAGCCGGATAACCTCAATTTTCAAATCATTTTTGCAATGTGTCGTTCAATTTTTTGAAAAACCGTCATGTCTCTTGTTATATTATATAGAGGAATCCCAGGATCGGGAGAGCGTGAAAATTGTTATTGACTGATGTTCCGATCCGGTGCTGAATTATTAATGCCTTTTTCTGTTTCACTATACCGGGAGGACTATTGCAATTCGCCAATCATGGCCCTATGACACAGACAAGGATACTGATCGTTGAAGACGAGGCAATCGTCGGGATGCACATACAGAGTACCCTGCTGAAGCTGGGGTACGAGGTATGCGGCAGCGCCAAGACGGGGGAAGACGCCGTGAGTATGGCGGCCGAGCTCCATCCCGACCTGATTCTCATGGATATCGTTCTCGCGGGCTCCATGGACGGTATCGAGGCCGCGAAGGTAATCAAGCAAACCCTCTCCATCCCCGTGGTCTACATGACCGGCAACGCCGATGTCGCGACGATTTCCCGCGCCCGCGACACGGACCCCCACGGGTATATCCTGAAGCCGGTCAATATCCTGCACCTCTATTCCATGATCGACACGGCCCTCCACCGTCACAAGCTGGAGAGGCGCCTCGTGGAAAGCGAGGAGAAGTACCGCTTTATCACGGACAAGATGAGCGACATGGTCTGGACCATGGACCTGAACATGCGGACGACCTTCGCCGGCCCGTCCATCGTCAACACCCTCGGCTTTACCCCCGAGGAGCGGTACGCCCAGAAGGTGGAGGAGCAGCTCACGCCGGAGTCGCTGACGATGATCATGAAGAGGTTCGCCGTGGAGCTGAAGCGGGACTCGGAGATGGGTATAGATCCGGAGCGGACCATAACCATGGA
The DNA here is from genome assembly GCA_017999915.1 of Spirochaetota bacterium. Taxonomy (NCBI): domain Bacteria; kingdom Pseudomonadati; phylum Spirochaetota; species Spirochaetota bacterium. Next base: position 62,512 of record JAGNKX010000005.1, on the reverse strand, counting down.
AGTGGAATACTACCATAAAAATGGATCGACCGTATGGGTTGAAAACAAGATGCGGGCGATCCGCGACCGCGAGGGACGCATCATCGGCATCCATGGCGTGTCCAGGGATATTTCCGAGAGGCGCCGGGCCGAGGAGGCCCTGCGAAACAGCGAGTGTCGATTCCGCGCCCTGGTGGACAATCTCGAGGATTTCGTTCTCATCATGGACCAGGCGGGCGTTGTTACCTTCGAGAATCCCATTACCGCAGCCAGTCTCGGCTTTTCGATCATGGGTAAGAATGCCTTTGAGTTCATTCATCCCGATGACAGGGAGCGGGTGCTCAAGGACTTCAAGGATGTTATAACGAGAACGAATCCCCATCTGCCGACGCTGTTCAGGGTGCGGAAGCTGGATAATACGTGGATTCACCTGGAGGCCCTCGCCACGAATATGACCGATGACCCGGGCATCCGGGGGCTCCTGGTGATGTGCCATGACGTCACCCAGCGCGTCGAGGCTCAGCAGGCCCTCCACGAGAGCGAGAAGCGCTTCCGCGCGCTTATCCAGAACCTGCAGGAAATGGTCGTGATCATGGACGCCGAGGGTGTCGTGCTATTCGAAAACCCGTCCACGATGAAAATCCTGGGACAATCCCTTTTTGGGAAGTCGGTCTTTGATTATATACACCCCGATGATGTCGAATCGACAAGAATGGCCTACCTCCAGGTCCTCGATAGAACCAATGACGAGAACCCCCACCTGTTTCGTGTCCGTCACGCCAACGGTTCGTGGCTTTACATGGATGCTATCGCGGAGAATCTCATCGACGATGAGAGTATCCGGGGCAACCTGGTGGTCTGCCGCGACGTCACGCGGCGGGTGAAGGCTGAAAAAGACCTCCGCGACAGCCGGCAGCGGTACCATGCCCTGTTCCACCAGTCCCCGGCCGGCGTTTTCATGTTCAGCAAGGATCTTGTTTTGACCGAGTGCAATGCCCGCCTCGCGGAAATTATGGGATCAAAGCGGGAGAGTATTATCGGTATCGACCTGAAGAACCTCAGGAATGAATCGCTGGTGAGGCAGCTGCAGGACACAATCAATGGGAATAACAATACCTATGAGGGGCCCTACCAGGCCATCACGAGCGATACCAGCTTGTGGATCTCGGTAACCGCAAGCCCCGTGCGGGATGACCTGGGGATCGTGGTCGGCGGCATGGCCGTTGTCAGCGATCTCACCGACCGGAAACGGGCCGAGGAAAGCCTGTCGATATCGGAGGAGCGCAACCGCCTCCTCGTCGACAACGCAAATGAGGGGATCGTGGTCCTTCAGGATTGGCGCTTCGTGTTCGTGAATCCCCGCTTTATTGACATTACCGGTTACACCCGGGAGCACCTTTATTCCAGGGCGTTCACGGAATTTATCCATCCCGACGACCGCGCCATGATATCGGAGCGGTACCGGAAGAGGCTGGGGGGAGATATGACCCCCTTTACATACGAGGCGCGCCTGATCGGCCGCGAGGGCGCCATCAAGTGGATTGAGCTCAACTCTGTCCTCTTCAACTGGGAAGGGAACCCCGCCGTGCTTCTGTTCGTGCGCGACATCGGCGAGCGGAAGAAGGCCGAGGAGGAGCGGCGCAAGATCGAAGCCCAGATCCAGCAGACGCAGAAGCTGGAGAGTCTGGGCGTCCTCGCCGGGGGCATCGCCCACGATTTCAACAATCTCCTCATGGCGATCCTGGGGAACATCGACCTGGCCCTCCTTGACATGTCCCCCGTGTCGCCCTCGCGGAGCAATCTGCAGGAGGCGGCCAAGGCGTCCCAGCGCGCCGCCGACCTCTGCCGGCAGATGCTCGCGTATTCCGGCAAGGGGCGTTTCCTCAGCGAGATCCTCGACCTGAACGACGTCGTGGAGGACATGAAGCACATGCTGGACCTGTCGGTCTCAAAGAAGGCCATGCTGCGGTACCATTTCGCGCCGGGGCTTCCCTCGATCGAGGCCGACGCGACGCAGATGCGGCAGATCATCATGAACCTGGTCATAAACGCATCGGACGCCATCAGCGAAAAGAGCGGCATCATATCCATTTCCACGGGCGCGATGGAATGCGACCGGGAGTTCCTGGCGGGGTCCTGGCTGAACGAGGAGCTGCCAGCGGGCACCTACGTCTATATCGAGGTGGCCGACACCGGCTGCGGCATGGACAGGGCGATGCTGCCGAAGATCTTCGACCCCTTTTTCACAACCAAGTTCACGGGGCGCGGCCTCGGCCTCGCGGCCGTCCTCGGCATTGTCCGCAGCCACAAGGGGGCCATCAGGCTCCACAGCGAGAGGGGCCGGGGCACCGCCTTCAAGATATTCCTCCCGGCGGTCGAAGCGCCGGCGGAGCGTCAGCCTGGCGGACGCGGCACCGAAGATGGCTGGCGCGGGAGCGGCACGGTCCTCCTGGTGGATGACGAGGAAACAATACGCTCCCTGGGGAAACGCATGCTTGAGAGGTTCGGCCTGACGGTCCTGACCGCGTCGAACGGGAAGGAGGCCCTGGACATATTCAGGGAGCGCCCCGATGAAATCGCCTGTGTCATACTTGACCTGACCATGCCGCAGATGGACGGCGAGGAAGCCTTCCATGAGCTCCGCAAGCTCAGGAACGGCGTGCCCGTGATCATGTCAAGCGGATACAACGAGCAGGAAATAACACACCGGTTCACCGGAAAGGGTCCGGATGGATTCATACAGAAGCCGTACCAGATGGATATACTTGCCGGTAAATTGAAAGAGATCCTGGGATAGCGTCTTCAGGGATGATTGGCTTCAACAAGGAGCTGAGATGACGAAAAAGCGCGTTCTCATCGTTGAGGATGAGGCCATAATAGCAATGCATTTGAAAAATTCACTTGCCGGCATGGGGTTCGAAGTGGCCGGCGCGGCGCAAACGGCGCAGGAGGCCATAGCCAAATGCGGCGAGGTCCGGCCGGATCTCATTCTCATGGATATCGTGCTGCCGGGGGGGATGGACGGGATCGAGGCCTCCACGGTCATAGCGTCTTCCTATGATATCCCCGTAGTGTACATCACCGGGAACGCGGACATGGCCACGGTCAAGCGGGCGCGGGAGACCAACCCCTACGGCTATGTCATCAAGCCGATCAACGCCCAGGACCTGTTTTCCACCATCGATACAGCCCTGCACCGCCGCGGCCTTGAGATGAAGCTGCGGGAAAGCGAGGCGCGGCACCGCCTCGTTACCGACATGATAAGCGATGTCGTATGGACAACCGACGCGAATTTCAATGTCACGTATATAAGCCCCTCGGTCGAAAAGGTGATGGGTTTTACCGTCGAGGAACGGATGTCCCACAAGCTTGGCGAAATGATTCCCTTAGGCACGTACACGCGGATGATGGACCGGTTTGCCGAGGAAATGCGGATCGAGGAATCGGGCGGCGCAGACCCGGACAGGACCGTGACGGTGGAATTTGAGCACATCCGGAAGGATGGCTCGGTGATCATGATGGAAAACACGGTCAAGGCCATCCGTGACGACGGCGGCCGCATCATCGGCCTCCATGGCGTTTCCCGCGATGTGACCCAGCGTAATCGGGCCATTGAGGCCCTGAAGGAAACCGAGGAGAAATTCCACGCCGCCTTTCACTCCAGTCCCATCGGGCTGTCGATCCTGTCACTTCCCGAAGGCAGCTATGCCGATGTGAACGATGAGTTTCTGAAGCTTTCCGGCCGCTCCCGCGAAGAGGTCATAGGCCATACGTCCCTCGATCTCCATACCCTGGTCCAGCCGGAGATCCGGCAGCGGATTTTCAAGTCATTTTCGGAAAAGGGTTCCATCCGCGACATTCCCATCGACATGCAGTCGGCAACGGGGATCAGGAATGTTATCTGGTCCGGCGTGAAAATCCATTCCGGCGGCAAGGATTATGTGCTCGCGTCGGCCTATGATGTGACCGAGCACCGCCGCACCCTTGAGGCACTGAAGCAGAGCGAGGAGAGGTTCCGCGCCCTCTTCGAACAGTCTTCGGCCGGCGTGTTCATGTACGACCGCAGTCTCATGGTGCTTGACTGCAACCAGCAGTTTGCCGATATGATCAAGGCGCCCCGGGACCGGATAGTCGGCCTGAACCTGAGCATCCTCAAGGAAAAGGGGATCATTTCCGCCATACGGGGAGTCCTCGACGGGAAGCCGAACTATTACGAAGGCCCCTATCTTTCAACCCTTACGGGGAAGGTGCCATGGATTTCCGCCACGGTCAGCCCCCTGCGGGGCCCCGACGGCGATGTTGTCGGCGGGATCGGCGTGGTCATTGATCTGACCGAGCGCAAGCTGACCGAAGTGGCCCTGAAGGAGCAGGAGGCCAACTTCCGGGCGATCTTCGAGCAGACATCGGTGGGCATCGTCCTCTATTCGAATGATTTGAAGGTCACGGACTGCAACAAGCGGTTCGCCGATATGCTGGGGTCGCTGCGGGAGTCGATCATCGGCTTTGACATCGCCAAGCTGAGGGACCAGGCGATCATCCCCAACCTCAAGGAAGCGCTCGAAGGGAAGATGTCATACTACGAAGGCCCCTACCAGGCGACAACGTCCGACGCCTTCCTCTGGGTCTCCAGCAGCATCAGTCCCATCAGGGGAATCGACGGGACCGTGAAGGGCGGGCTCCTTGTTGTCATCGATCTTTCCGAAAAGCATGAGGCGGAAAAGATCCAGCGCGAGCGGGAAGAGATGTTCCACGCGGTCTTTGACCAGTCCCCGGCCGGGATAGTTATTTTTTCCAGGGATCTCATCGTTGTCGACTGCAACAGGCGTTACGAGGAGATCATGCGGTCATCAAGGGAAAAGATCATCGGTTTCGACATCAAGAACCTGCGCGACAAGACCGTGACGCCCGCCATCATGGAGGCCCTGGGCGGCAAGACCTCTTATTATGAGGGTCCCTACATGGCCACCACCAGCGACGCCAGGCTCTGGATTTCCTTCAGCGCGAGCCCGATCCGCGACATCAACAATGCAGTCGCCGGCGCGATGGTTGTCGTCATTGATGTTACCGAGCGCTGGAAGGCGGAACAGGCCATGCACGAGAGCGAAGAGCAGTACAGCTACCTCTTCGACAACGCCAATGATTTCATTTTCACGCTTGATCTTAACGGCAAGTATACCTCCTTCAATAAGCAGGCCCTGGATAAGACGGGATATTCCCATGATGAGGCGATTAACCTGACCATATCCGATATCGTGGCGCCCGAATACCGGGAGCTCGCGCTGGCAATGCTGAAAAAAAAGCTGGAGAAGGGAGAGTCGACGACGTACGAGGTGGAGCTCCAGACAAAAAACGGCGGGCGGATACCCCTTGAAGTCATAACCCAGCTCATGATCAGGGACGGCAGGCCCGTCGGCATACAGGGTATCGGGCGCGACATCACCGAGCGCAGGCAGATGGAGGAGCAGATCAGGCAATCCCTCAGGGAAAAGGAGACGCTCCTGAAAGAGGTGCACCACCGGGTCAAGAACAACTTCCAGGTCATCCTGAGCCTCATCAACCTCCAGTCCTCGAACATCGAGAACCATGACCTGCAGAAATACTTCACCGACGCCCAGAGCCGCATCAGGTCGATGGCGCTGGTCCACGAGCTCCTGTACCAGTCGGAGGACATCTCGCGGCTGGATATATCGACCTATATCACCACCATCGTCAACGAGCTCTTCTCCAGCTATCACCGCGCGGCGCGGATGCGGGAGCCCCGGATCATGGCGGGCAGGATCGATCTGACGATAGACCAGGCGATACCCTGCGGCCTGATCATCAACGAGCTTGTGACGAATGCCCTGAAATACGCCTTCCCGGCGGGGTGGCGGAGAGATCCCGATATCGTGATCACCGTGGCCGAGAGGGACGGCATGGTGGAGCTTGCCGTCGGCGATAACGGCGTGGGGCTGCCGGAATCGATCGATTTCAACGCGACGAAGACCCTGGGCCTCTCACTGGTGCCGGTGCTGGCGCGGCAGCTCACGGGCGCCGTCGAGGTGGATCGCTCCGGCGGGACCAAAATAACCGTCAGGTTCCCGAAAAAGTAGGCGATTTCCCGGACAGGGAATTATCATATTATCACGAGAGGTGTTTGACATGGCCTTTGTCACTTGGGACGAAACGCTCGATGTCGGTGTTTCCGCGTTCAATGATGATCACCGCCGCCTGGTCGGCTTTATCAACGATCTCCACGGGGGGATCGTGTCGGGCATCGGGATCTCGCAGATGACCTACATCCTGAACGGGTTGATCGATTACACGAAGGAGCACTTCGGCCGCGAGGAGGATCTGATGTCGAAGCATGACTACCAGGACATAAAATCCCACCGGAAGGAGCACTATGAGCTGATGAAGAAGGTGTCCGAATTCAGCGACCGTCTCAAGGAGGGGCAGGCTTCTTTTACGCTGGAGCTGATGGCCTTCCTGAAGGATTGGCTGGTCAACCATATCAAGGGATCGGACATGAAATACCGCGATTTTTTTCTCGCCAGGGGGATAAACTGAAAGGTTTCTCCGGGCCCTTGGCGGCCCTTCATTTTCCCGATCGCATGTATGATCGGCGCAGCTTATCCGGGAACCGCTCAACGGCGTAGCGGAGCATGGTCCGCGGCATCGACCCGGCGTACCGGTCGAGGAACGCCCGCTCCGCGGCCAGGTCCCTTTTCCCCACCTCGCGGAGCATCCACCCCGCGGCCTTGTGGATCAGGTCATGGCCGTCGCCGAGGAGGAGCTCCGCCAGCTCCAGGGTCATGGCATGGTCGCCTTTTTTTATGAAATAGAACGTCGACAGTACGGCTATCCTCTTCTCCCAGAGGCTGGAGGAGCGCGCCAGCCTCCTGAGGAGATCCATGTCCCCGCCGAAGAGGTGCCTCCCCAGGAGCTGCGGCGCTGACAGGTCCACCAGGTCCCAGTTGTTGATATTATGCGTGTTGGCCAGGTACAGCTCGATTATGTCGTTCCGCTCGGCATCACCGGCCCTGTTGTACTTCTCGATGAGTATCAGGAGCGATACCAGGCGCTCTTCATGGATGGGCGATTTGATAAGCTTATCGATGGCGCCCAGGGGAAGGTCCCGGTATTTCTTCGCGATGGACCTCTGGACCGGCACCTTGATCCCGAGGAACCGGTCACCCTCGCCATACTGTCCCGGCCCGGTTTTAAAGAATCTTATGAGGATCTCCGCCTGGCCCGGATCGGCGAGGTCGCGAAGTTCTTTTTTGAGATCTTGCAGGGACATGTCCGGTTTCCTGATTCGTGATTTCAGGTATTTCCCGGCGTAATAGGGGAAATTGCAATCATTTTTAACAAGGGCGATCATGGGAGGGGAAAATAGAAAAGGAATATCTCTCGCAGAGGCGCAGGGACGCAGAGTTTTATTGGTATTTACTAATGATGTTTCAAGGTCATGGTTGTAAAGAGAGATAATTGAGCGAAGTATGATAATCTATATTTTCTCCGCGACTCAGCGGCTCTGCGAGAAACATTATGTATGTTTATATGGAATTTAGATTCAAAAAATACTTGCAAAATGCAAATAAATAGTTGATTTTCGCAAGTATATTTAGTATCTATAAATAATTGCCTTGTTGCGAAATTGCGTTTCGCACTCGCAGGGAACCCCCTGCGGGGGGAGGGTAAGGGGCTTCGCCCCTTAGACCCCTAAAAATACTTAATTTTATAACAACTCTAATATTTTATTAATGACGTCAGTACCAAGGAGACCACTTATGAAACAGAAAACAAAGAAAGTCCCGGCGCCGTGGAACCTTACCGGCAACGGCTACATATTCCTGTACAAGTTCCCGAAGAAATTCAAGGAGAGTCCCTTCTTTCATATCAGCCTGAGCGACAAGCCGTCCAGCGGCTTCGGCACCATCATGCTGGTCGATTACGTGAAATCAGACGCGGGCCCCTACAAGGAGCTGCTCTTTATCCCCGGGGAGTTCGATTATCTCTACAAGAAATTTTACTCCATCACCAAGATCTACGTTTCCACCATGGAGAGCGTCGACAACGGCAGGGCGAACTGGGGCATTCCCAAGGAGCTTGCCGACTTCGAAACGAAAAAGATCGACGCCAAGAGGGAGCGCATCATCGTCAAGAAAGACGGCATCGTTGTTTTTGACGCGATTTTAAGAAAAAGGAGTATCCCCTTCAGGGTCAGCACGAAGTATTTTTCCCATGCCCTGGTGCAGAAGCTCGGGGGAAAGACTATTTTCTTCACGGAGTTCAACGGGAGCGGTCGCGGAAGGCTGGCCGTGCTGGAGTCGCTCTACTGCAATCCTGCCTATTTCCCGGAGGTTTGCTCCCTGAAACCGATCGCCGTCACCGCGGTCGAGGATTTCCGCATAACCTTTCCCGTGGCGGCCACGCTGAGAGAGGAGGGGTGAATTAGTATTGACAGGGGCCTTTTCCGGTGCTAGACAGGGAGGTGTCGGCGCGGCTTTTTTACAATACCGGAGCGCCTCATATCACCTCAAGGACGACCCTATGGCACAAATGCAATTCTGCCCATGGTGCGGCAACAGGCTCGGAAACAGGGAAATAGAGGGAAAACAGTACGCCGCCTGCGCGGACGAAGGGTGCGGATATGTTTTCTGGGACAATCCCCTCACGGTCGTGGCCGCCATCGTGGAGCACGAGGGGGCTGTCATCCTCGCCCGCGGAAAGGGGTGGCCCGCCGGCATGTTCGGCCTGGTGACCGGCTTTCTTGAAAAGGGAGAGAGCCCCGAGGATGCCGTTGTCCGCGAGGTCCGGGAGGAACTGGGCCTGAATGCTTCGATACGGGGACTGGTGGGCATCTATCCCTTCTACCAGAAGAACCAGCTGATACTGGCATACGATCTGAAGGCCGAAGGCGAGATCACCCTGAACGATGAGCTCGAGGAGATCCGCCATGTCGGTCCGGACAAGCTTAAGGCCTGGACCTTCGGCACGGGCCTGGCGGTACAGGGCTGGCTCGATAAAAGGAAAGCGGGAAGCTGAGGGAATGGCGGCCTTATCCGAGCTTGAAACGGGCCATGTCCACGGGGACCAGGTATTCCCTGGTGTTTAGTATGTCGGCGACCCATTCCGCGGTGTCCGGGCTATCCAGGTTGTCGAGGATGTCAGGTATGATGAAATCCCTGGCGAATTCCGTATCCACTGACCCGTCGGCGAGGATGGCGGTATAACGCCGGGTCAGGTACGACCGGGACTTCGCCTGGTCGTCGCTCTCCCACCGGTGGCTGTTCTGCAGGCCTCGTCCGTTGATCCATTCCACGGTGCCGTGTGTATCAGATGAGAAGAAGATCCTGGAGATGACGCCGGAGCCGTCCAGGTAAATGACCAGGGATTTTGCCACGTAGTCTTTCCTGAGGAATGACGCGAAGGCAATTTTTTTCCCGTCGTCGGTATTTTCAAGATTGACCAGTTTTATTTTATCCACATCGTCCATGTTTTTCCCGGCAGTCTCCCGAAAGAATCCTTCAGCGCTGTTTTCAGCAAACTGCCAATAGTATCGCCCAGTCTCGGCGGACGGTCAAGTATTAAAACGACACCGGCCCCAATAATTGTTTTTTCACACCAATAATTATTGACGGATTATACAATTACATTACCTTATAAACAGGGGGATGGATAATTCCATGGGATCTCGGGACGATGAGAAGCTTTTCAATCTGGAGTGCAGGGGGAAGAAGCCCTGTTACGTGCATATCAACGAGGCCGTCGTCAAGGACGAAGGCCATGTGATCCACGTGGACCTCGGGTCATGCGCCTCGGTGATCCTGTGCGGCATCGATGACGCGGGAAAGGTCTGGTTCGGCGTGAACCATCTTTTCAAGTCCCGCGAGGAGAACAGCGACATGGCCCTGAAGCAGATCGCCCAGCTCCATTCGCGCATGACCGGCCTCAACGTAAAGAAGATCTGCTGCCTGGGACTCTTCGGCGCCGCGTACCGGGAAAAGAGCCTGGCGCGGCAGGTGGCGCAGCGGAACGTCCTGTCCCTCGTGGAGGCCCTGAGCCTCCTTGACCTGGAGGTGCAGATATTCCAGACCGGTTACAGCCAGACGATCATCGTGCTCAAATCGGACGCGCGGGAAAGTTTTCTCATTCTGCAAAAAGAGCTTAAAACAATGGAATCCCATCTCCTGGAGATTCCCCTCATACAGCTGTTCAGGTGAACCCTTTTTTACCCCTCACCCCCGGGCCCCCTCTCCCATGAAAAAATGAAAAAAGGAGAGGGGGGGTGTTCCATATCAACTATTTTCAAAAGAAACCCTCTCCTTTTTTTCGTGCTTAATGGGAGAGGGTGCCCCGGAGGGGCGGGTGAGGGGTTGAATTTCCCTGACGATTCGACCTCAAGACCGTGTCTTCATGCGACACATAATTCCTCCCACGCGACATAACCTCCACAAAAGTATTAATGCAATCCTTTCGTACCGGTCGATTTTATTACCGTGACAGCGGCGGGCGGGAGATTGTCATATCCGCTCCCCGGCGCCGCTTCTCATTCAATTCATTGTGCCGAATGCGTGGAGGAACTGATCCATGGTCCCGGAACACCGGTATGTCACCCTTGATGAAACAGCGTCGATCCTGGCGGTTTCATCCGCCACCGTGCGCAACTGGATAAAGCACGAGTACCTTCGTCCCGCGGGACGCACCCAGGGCATCCGGTTCCGATACGATGAAGTGCGCCGCCTCCATGAAAGGATCCTGGACGGCTCCATCCCGCGCCTCGCCAGCCGGGCCAACAAGGTCAAGGCGCAGCGTTCCTTCATACCGGAGGAGTACCTTGGCGAAAAGAGGGGCCGGGGGGCCGTCGAGGAGGTCGTCGCCTATATCGCGGAATCGGGCATCGACATCGACCGGGCGTTTTTTGTCCTGGCCCTGAGCAGGGTCTGCGCCGAGGGAATGTGCGGCGACCATGACCTGGGGCGTCTCATCGGCAGGGGGTTCCGCATCAGGGGCAGGAGCTTCCTGGGAAGCGAGCTCCGCTCATGGCACGAGGAGCTCGGAAGTTTCGATGTTACGAAAGAATATAATCCCCTGTTCAGCATGGATCTGCCTCGGCAGCGGGACGCGCTGGGCCTGGTGTACCAGTCCCTCATCCGTGAAGGGGACAAGGCGCGGAGCGGCTCCTATTACACGCCGGACAGCATTGTCGATGAAATCGCGGAATCCGTGCCTGGACGCCGGGCGAAGATACTGGATCCCTGCTGCGGCACGGGCCAGTTCCTTCTCGCCTTTGCCGATAAGACCGGCGATCCCCGGTCGCTCCACGGATGCGACATCGACGGCCTCGCGGTCCGCATAGCCCGCATCAACCTGATGCTGCGGTTCCCGGACGGGGATTTTGAGCCTCGCATCTACCGGGGCGATTATATGCTGGACGGAAGGTTCGGCCGGGGATCCCTCGGCGGCTTTGACATGATCGCCACGAACCCGCCTTGGGGGCTCCATTATTCCAGCGCCGAGCTGGGGGCGCTCAAAAAGCTGTACCCGGACATAAGGTCCCTTGAATCATTTTCATACATTCTCCGGAGAAGCATCGATCTCCTGAAAGAAGGCGGACGCATTTCGTTCATACTGCCCGAGTCGCTGCTCCACGTGAAGACCCATCGCGACATCAGGACCTGTATCCTGAAGCACACCCGCATAGAGCGCATTGAGCTCCTCGGGCGCGTGTTTAAGAATGTCTTCACGCCGGCGATCCGCCTCGATTGCTCCCGGCGGTCCGGGAGCGGCCGGTTTGCCTGCATATCGGGCAGGCAGGCGCGCGACGTGGACCAGGGGCGGTTCGGGAAAAACCCCGATTGCGTCTTCGACATCAATGTGGGCGCCGCCGATGGCCGCATCATCGGCAAGGTCTACGGCCGGGACCATGTCACCCTCTCCGGCAACGCGGAGTGGGCCCTCGGCATCGTGACGGGGGACAATGGAAAATATCTCCGCGAAACGATGGAAACCAAGGGCCATGAGCCCGTATTCAAGGGGAGGGACGTCAATCCCTATGTTCTCGGCGATCCCACCAGCTTCATCAGATTCCAGCCGGATAAGTTCCAGCAGGCGGCGCCGGAATATAAATACCGGGCCCCGGAAAAGCTGGTGTACCGCTTCATTTCCAAGAACCTCGTCGTCGCCTATGACGACCGGCGGTGCCTTACGCTGAACAGCGCCAACGCGCTGATCCCCCGGGCGGACTTTTACCCTATCATGGCTGTGCTGGCCCTGTTCAACTCCTCACTGTACCAGTTCATCTTTCAGAAAAAGTTTTCATCGATAAAAGTGCTTCGCAGCCACCTGGAGGCCCTGCCGCTGCCGCTCTGGCGCGCCGCGGTCTTGGATGAGCTCGTATCCCTGGCCGAGGGCGTCCTCGGGGGGGTCCGTTCCCCCGCGGAAGTTGATGACTTTATCATGGACCATTATGGATTGACCGCCGCCGAGATAAAGCATGTCCGTGGCTCCCTGCGCTAGGCCCTGCCGGGCGTCACCATGACGGCTGAATGCTTGCCGCAGTTCCTTCCATGATCCCCGGTGAATAGTTTTTCACCGCCGCCATATTAAACCTATTGACAGCACCGATGATTATTGGCAATTTATATTATATACCATGGGGATAGGATTATAATATGAACACATTCGCGATATCGCCGGGTATATTGTCGGTACAATTGGCTATCCGGGTGTTGTATAACCTGGCGGAACATGTTTCGTCTGACTCACCAACAGCTTAAATAACCGGGTTTTTATAAAGGATAGTTGGATATGATAGATATCATTACCGAGAGATACGGTCCAGTTATCGTGATGCAATTCCGCGGCACCCTTACAAGGGAAGTGCTGAAAATAGTGGAAGAGGCGTGGAGCGATGAGATCGATACTTCGCCGGAACCGGAAGTGATCGCCCTTGACTTCAAGGCCGTCACGCAAATAGATTCCATATGCATCAATCATATATTCAAAATGGCGCGGATCGCTGAGAATAAACATGTTACATTGATCATTTATGATGTTTTTGAATCGCTGAAAAAAATTTTCGAGGTAATTAAACTGGACAAAGTCATTCCCATCTTGACGAAACAACAATTCGAATCACAATACCTGAAATGACAGAGTGCGGAGTGTACACCTGTTTTGTTCACTGCGGTCAACCATAACCTGCGAAAACGTGTCCTGAGCCTCATCGTTGCGGCGGGAATAGGGGTTTCCATCCTCTATGCTGCCGCCGTCTTGCCAGTCTCGGGAAAAGAGAGCGCCCCGGGGCCTCTGCAGTCCGGGACCCGTACCACACCTGATCCCGGCGCTGCTCCGGCCGGTGAAAGGACCATTAACCTTGAGGACCCCGTGGAGGCCAGATCAATAGGTCCCGTTGTTGATTATCTCGAAGATCCCGGTTCGAACCTTTCCATCGGCACTGTATCCTCCCCGGCATGGGACCGGAGGTTCAAGCATCATATCGACGACAGCCCCAACTTCGGCCTGACCAATTCAGCCTACTGGATACGGTTCACCCTCAGGAATCCCCTCGCCAAACCCATTCCCTTTGACCTGGTCGTCGATTATCCCCTCCTTGACGACATCAGGCTGTTTGTCCCGGAAGAGGGTGGAACGTTCACGATGAAGAAGAGCGGCGACACGATTCCCTTCAGCGAAAGGGAATTCAAGCATCCCGGGTTTGTCTTTCCCCTTGTGATAGGGCCGGGGAAGAAGACCTGCTATATCAGGGTCAAGACGTCTTCAGCCATGACCATTCCCATTTCGGTGATGTCACGGGAGGGGTTATACAAGAGCATGATGCTTGATAACTGGCTGTACGGGTTATATTATGGAATGATGCTCATCATGCTGGTATATAACCTGTTCCTGTTTTTTTCGGTGCGGAGCAGGGACTACCTGTTCTATTCTTTGTATATCCTGGCCTTTCTCCTGGCCACCCTGGCCATCAGGGGCCATGGCACCCAGTTTCTCTGGCCCGCTACCCCGTTTTTATCCGATACGAGCCTGTACAATTTCATATTTATCGCGACGTACATGCTCTTCGCCAGGGAGTTCATGAACACATGGTCGCTCTCTTCCCTGCTGGACAGGCTTTCCCTCGTGACCGCAGGCCTGAGCTTGGCCGGGTTCGTCCTGAACCTGGTATTCCTGAACAGGCTGGCGATGATGTTTCTATCGATCACCCTGGCCATTGTCGCCATTATCCTGACTTTTTTCATATCCGGTATTGCCCTGCGCCGCAAGGTGAGGCAGGCGAATTTTTACGCTGCCTCCTGGGCCATCATCGTCATCGCGATACTTCTCTACGCGCTCAGGGGCATGGGAATCATCCCCCTTACTATTGTAACGCATCTCTTTTTCAGGTTCGCCATGGTGGGGCAGATACTTATCTTTTCGTTCGGCCTGGCTGACAAGATTAACGTGATGAAGAAGAAGCTCGAGATACTCAACGCGAACATCGTCCGGGAAATGTCGGACCATATCCGGGACAAGGAGGCCCTGAGGAGGAGCGAAGAGCGCTTCCGCGGCGTCGTGGAGAGGAATTTCGACATCATATTCATGATGGATACGGAAGGACGCATAACATACATGTCGCCGTCCATCACGGCCATGTCCGGTTTCAGGGCCGATGAACTGGTCGGGAAAATGTTCGGCAATTATCTGGACGATGACGTGGCCGGCATCGGGAGGCTGATTTTCGGCGACCTGCTGAAGGGAAAGGAGATTATCGGGTACGAAACATCATTCAAGAAAAAGGACGGCACCAGGCTCAGCGTCGAGATCAATCTTTCCCCGATCATGAAGAATGACGCGGTAATGGGCGTCCAGGGCATAGCCCGGGACGTATCCGAGCGGAAGATGGCCGAGGAGGCGCTCCTCGAGGAAAAGGAGCGCCTGGCCATTACCCTGCGCTCCATAGGGGAGGGCGTCATAGCCATGGACATCAAGTGGCGCGTTCATCTCATAAACAAGGCCGCGGAGGAGCTGACAGGATGGCGCCAGGATGAGGTCATGGGGAAGACGATCAGCGATGTCCTTGTCCTGATAGACCAGAAGACGGGAATCGTCAAGGACCCTGTCAAAACGGGTTTGATCCAGGATGTATCGGTGGGGTTCCGCTCCAATACCGTCCTGGTCAGGAGGGACCGGACGGAGCGGATCGTGTCGGAGCATTGCGCCCCGATTTTTGACCGCTCCGGAAGAGTATCCGGCTATGTCATCGTCGTCAGGGACATCTCGGACGAGGTGAAATTCCACGGTGAGCTCCTCAAGATTGAAAAGCTCGAATCGATCGGCATCCTGGCCGGGGGGATCGCCCACGACTTCAATAATATTCTCACCGCCATCATGGGCAATATCAACCTGGCGAAACTGATGGTGAGCGGAAACGTCCGGCTCATGGACATCCTTGAGGACGCGGAAAAAGCCTCCGTACGGGCCCAGGAGCTCACCCACCAGTTTCTCACCTTCTCCAAGGGAGGCGCCCCGGTGCGGCGCATAGCCTCGATCGAGGAGATCATCCGCGATTCCTCGCGCTTCATACTGCGCGGCTCCAACGTGCGCTGCGTCTACAATTTCCAGGACGACCTCTGGCCCGTCAACGTGGACGTCGGCCAGTTCAGCCAGGTGATCCAGAACCTTGTCATCAACGCGGACCAGGCCATGCCTGACGGCGGCGACATCACCATAACGACGGAGAATATCATACTGTCTGCGGACAGCGGCCTTCCGGTCTCCCCGGGACGGTATGTGAAGATCATCGTTTCCGATACCGGCATCGGGATACCGCTGGAAAACCAGTCAAAGATATTCGATCCCTACTTCACCACCAAGGGGTCCGGGAACGGCCTCGGCCTCACCAGCACTTACTCGATCATAAAGCGCCATGACGGCTATATATTCGTGGATTCCCATATCGGCGCGGGCACGACCTTCTTTATCTATCTTCCCTCCTCGGATACCGCGGGCGAGGCGGAGGAGCTGCAGAACCGATCGCTGCCTACCGGATCGGGAAGGATCCTTTTTATGGATGACGATGAAGCGGTGACATCAACGGCCTCGAAGATACTGAAGCACCTCGGGTATACCGTTGACATCGCCGTGGACGGGGACATGGCGGTGGCGTTGTATGAGCAGTCGATGAAAGACGGTCTCCCCTACGACCTGGTCATCCTTGACCTGACGATACCCGGAGGCATGGGCGGCAGGAAAACCATTGAAAAGCTCCTGGCCCTGAACGGCAATATCAAGGCCATCGTGTCGAGTGGCTATTCCAACGACCCGATCATGGCCAATTACCGTGATTACGGTTTCAGCGGTGTCATAGCCAAGCCGTACCGGATCGACGAGCTTGCCGGCGTGGTCGGCGAGGTGCTGAAGGACAAGAACCGCAGCTGACGGATTTATTTTTGACCCCCATCCCCCTGACCCCCTTCTCCCATGGGGAAAAGGGGGCATGGGTAATATATTTATCATTGAGCCCTCCCCTGAGGGGCGGGGCATTTGCCGGTATATCCGTGTATGCTGCTGCATTGCGATATCCATCAGCTCGGGGCACGACAAAAGAGTGACGAGGTCTGAACCATGAAACTAGTATTCATCCACGGCGCCGGCGGCTGCGGCGCCCTCTGGCATTACCAGACAAAACGCTTCCGGGAGAGCGATGCCGTAACCCTGCCGGGACATCCCGACGGGAATCCCCGCGGCAGCGTCGACGAATACCGGCAGTGGCTTCGCGCCTATGTCCTGGACGCGCGGTACGGCAGGTTGGTCCTGGCGGGCCAGAGCATGGGGGGCGCCGTCGCCCTGTCCTACGCCCTGGCCCATCCGACCGATGTCGCCGGCCTGGTACTGATCGGCACCGGCGCGCGGCTCAGGGTGAATCCCGGTTTTTTGCAGACCCTGAACGATAATACGGACAAGCCTCCTTCCTGGTACCGCGGCATCGTCTCGGTCATGTACAGCGGCGTTGAACCAGCGGTGCGGGACCGGGTCCTCGACGCGATATGCTCCTTCCCCGTGAGCACGCACCTCAATGACTTCCTCTGCTGCGACCGTTTTGATATTATGGAAAGGATAGGGGAGATCGCGATGCCGGTCCTGGTCATCTGCGGCGACAGGGATGTCATGACGCCGGTCAAGTATTCGCGGTTCCTGGCTGACAGGATTCCCGGCTCCCGGTTCGTCGTAATCCCCGAGGCGGGCCACATGGTTTTTCTAGAAAAGCCGGATGAGATTAACGGGGAGATCGAGGGCTTTCTCGGCGGATTGCAGTGATTCCTGTAAAAAGGGGCGTTTTGCCGATGGTGGCCGTGATGTCCTTATTTATTCCGCTAATGGTTTGACTCCTGGTTTTGCCTTTGTGTTCTACGCCGTCATCCCGCGGCCCCGGCAAGGGCCTGGTCGATATCGGCGATGATGTCGTCGATGTGCTCGATGCCGATGGACAGCCTGATGTAGTCGGGCAATACGCCGGTGGCGAGCTGTTCCTCCGGCGAGAGCTGCTGGTGAGTGGTGCTCGCCGGGTGGATCGCCAGGGTCTTGGCGTCGCCGATGTTGGCCAGGTGCGATATCATCCGCAGTGAATTTATGAATTTCTTGCCAGCGGCGACGCCTCCCTTGATGCCGAATCCCACCAGGGCCCCGGCTCCCCGGGCCAGGTATTTCCCGACCCGCCCCTGCTCCGGGCTCGAGTCGAGGCCCGGATAGTTCACCCAGCTGACGGCCCGGTGCTTCTCCAGGTGCCGCGCCACGGCCAGGGCGTTCAGGGAGTGGCAGGGCATGCGCAGGTGGAGGGTCTCCAGCCCCTGCAGGAAGAGAAAGGAATTGAAAGGCGACAGGGACGGCCCCATGTCGCGGAGCAGGGTGACCCGGGCCTTGGTAATATAGGCGATGTTGCCCACCGGCCTCAGCGCCTCCACGAAGGGAATGCCGTGGTAACTCGGTTCCGGGTCCGCGATGAGGGGAAACCTGCCGCCGGTCCAGTCGAAGGCGCCCGAATCGACGATGACGCCGCCGACGGAGGTGCCGTGGCCGCCGATGAACTTGGTGGCGGAATAGACAATGATGTCCACGCCGTGGTCAAAGGGCCGGAGGAGATAGGGCGAAACCGTGTTGTCCAGGATGAAGGGGATCCCGGCGCCATGGGCGATTTTCGAGATGCCTTCGAGATCGGCCACGTCAAGCTTTGGATTGCCGATCGATTCGGCGTAGATCGCTTTCGTTCCCGGCGTGATCGCCCTACGGATCGCGTCCAGGTCGTTTGATTTCACGAAATGCACCTTAATGCCCATCCGCGGCAGGGTGTAATGAAACAGGGTATAGGTGCCGCCGTAGAGATTGTCGGCGGATACGATCTCATCGCCGGCCCTGGCGATATTGAGAATCGACAGCGTGATGGCTGATTGGCCGCTGGCCACGGCAAGGGCGCCGACACCGCCGTCCAGGGCCGCCATGCGCTTTTCAAAGACATCCGTGGTGGGATTCATGATCCTCGTGTATATGTTGCCCGACTCCTTCAGGGCAAAGAGATTGGCCGCGTGATCGGCGTCATTGAATTGATAGGATGTTGTCTGGTAAATGGGAACGGCCCTGGCGCCAGTGGCTGGATCCGGTTCCTGGCCTCCGTGTAGCAACAAAGATTCTACTTTCAGTTGAGAATCAATTCTGCTCATGGTTATCCCCCGACGAAATTTCTGATAATAAGGTGGTTTTATTTGTAATTCATGAATCAGCAATTTGTCAAGAGAATAGGATTATATTTATTTTTAATGTTGGTTCCTAGCAGTTTCCTGAAAAACTCCTTACTTGGAGTTTTTCAGGGTCGGTTTTACGAAGTGAATTCGTAAAACCTCACATTTTTCTCGTCTAACGCCTCGAAAAATGGCGATACATTCATGTATCGCTTAGCAGTTTGCTGTTTTTCAGCAAACTGCTTGATTAAAAACTATTCATTTTTATAATAGTGTTATATTTTATTGGATATAAGTTTTGCTCTGACCCCTAAAAAATCGGTTATGAATATAAATTACCGATAGTTATCGGTAATCAGGCTCAAAAAATAATTTACTCTGACCCCTTGGTTCTTCAACCGGTGTATTTTTATCATTAATTTAATAAAATATTAATAATATTATTGACATAATGTAATACATTCTGAATAATCCGTCCATCCGGTTAATAATTTGAACAGTCGGATTTTTGGATATATATCCAAAAATCAAAATACAATAACCTATGAATAAAAAAGTAACTCTAGAACAGATAAGGAAGGCCCAGATTATCGAGGCCACTTTCAAGAAAATCACAGAAATAGGCATTCAGAATATCACCCTTGATGATATCGCGGAAGAGGCTCAATTATCCAAAGGCGGCATAGCGTATTATTATGCGTCGAAAGATAACCTGATAAAAGAAGCATTCAAAGAGTTCTTTAATAATATTTTTTTGCGAAGCAAAACCGTAATGGATCAGTGCGCGGATCCGATTGATAAGCTTCTATCTTTTACATGGTTGTATAATTGGGATGATCCGCTGGTGGAAATCGGTTATTCAATTCTTTTTGACGCCATGTCGCTGGCGAGCCATGATAAGGATTTCCGCGATATTTTTCATGAATGGTTCAATGAGTGGATTTCACTTCTGGGGCTCGCGATAGAGGAGTGCAATGCCCGGGGATTGTTGTCGATTGCCGATATAAAGGGCACGGCAAAGGCTATCTCGTCGATATATCAGGGAGTGGCAACGCGGTGGTATCTTGACAGGGATAATCATTCATCTGAATGGGCGGTATCGTTTTCACGTAAGGCAATCACCGGTCTTCTGAACAGACCGGAGTAAATAACATTAAAATCGCTGAGGAGGTTTTTATATTCAAGGACCCTCGTTTGAGGGAGGGCATACTTATAATCTCATAACATATTAAAACGTCAACTGTTACTTTAGAGGCGCATTTTCCTAAACATTATAACGGAGGATGACCATGGGGGAAGTTCTAGTTAATAACGTTACTACTGCATTGTCTTCAGAAGAGCTGGGTCATTTTATGGACCTGGCGCGTCAATTCACCAAGAAGCAGGTTGAGCCCATGTTCGAGGGCGAGTTCCCTGACGGGAATCCGGACCTCGTGGGTAAAATCATCGATACTGCCTTCATCACCGGGCTTGCCAGCTCGCCCGACAAGACCTCTGCCGGATGCGAATACGGCATATGGGGCTGCGCGTCGGATACGGCGGGGCTGAACTACTCGATATCGATCCTGTCCATCGTCGGGAGCGTGTGCGGCGGCGTCGCCATGATGCTCCACGCCCAGGGCGTGGCGTCGCATATCGCCCTGATGGGGAATCCGGCCGCGGCCCTGGGGGGAGAGCGGCTGGGCCTCTGTGTCCAGGAAGGCGTGTCTCTACCGCACTACGGCACCATCAAGTCGCCGGACCTCGACCTGCCGGCCCGCGTGACGACCGAGGCCCGCAAGGTTCCCGAAGGCTATGCGATCAACGGGGAGAAATCCTTTGTGTGGTCCATACCGCGGCCTGACGCCTATGTGGTTTTCGCCCGCATCGACGGGCATTGGGGCTGCTTCGTCGTTCCCGCCGGCTCAGACGGGCTTATCGAGGCGGACGTGGGCTGGCGTTCCGGTCTGCGTCTTTGCGGCCTTCGCAATCTCAAATTCAACAATGTCACCGTGCCGGCGGGCAACCGCATAGACGACGGCAACGCCACCGCCCTGCTGGCGCGTGCCATGTCCCTTAACTGGGTCGGCATGAGCGCCATCGCCGTGGGTATAGCCAGGGGCGCCCTTGCCGCCGCCGAGGAATACTCGTCCCAGCGATACCAGGGGGGCACCATCATTGAGAACCACCCGGCCGTGAAGCTCCTCCTGGGAGATTCGGAATCGAAGGTAGCCGTGGCGGAGGCCGCGGTGCAGGGGATCTCCGTTCCCTGTGAAAGCTTCGACCGCGATTTCACCAGGGCGGCCAAGACCAAGCTTGCGATCATGGAACTCTGCGCGAAATCCGTCACGGACTGCATGCAGTCCATGGGCGGCTACGGCTACATGGAGGATTTCAAGATCGAGAAGCGTTTGCGCGATGTCGCGACCCTCAAGTCCGCGGGCGGATCGCCCACGTATCTCAAACAGCTCATATTCGACATCGACAGGGAGGAGCGGCAATGAAACAATCACTGGAAGAACGCATAGAGCAGCTCAAGCTGCGCAATGCCTCGCAGAAGCTCAACTTCCTGGGCCGCATTCTCGTGGACAACAGGGAAATCACGATGTGGGAGCACGACACCAAAATGCTTCCCCGGGGCGCCAGGAAATGGAGAAGGCGGGCCCTGCAGTTCTCCCGCGAGCATATTCGGCCTGCGGCGCTTGAGGCTGACCGGGACCCCCATGGTTTTGATACAAAGCCGATTCTAAAAAAGGCCATCAAGGCCGGGTTCCAGACTCTCCTATTGCCGACACCCCTGGGAAACGCCAGTTTCGTCGACTACCTGAAAAAACCTTCCTTCCAGGTCGTCCTTGCGGCCGAGGAGTTCATGACCGAGGACGGCGGCCTGGGACTGATGCTCCTGGCCCATAACCTGGGCCTCGCGCCGGTGTTCCTGTCCGGACACCTGCGGACCTATTTCCGGCATTTCATTCCCTACTACTTGAAGGCGCGATATTTTGGCGACGATTCCACCTGGGCATTCGCTATAACCGAGCCAGAGGCCGGTTCCGATGTTGAGGACCCGGTGGGCGCGGCGAGCGCGCGACTTGTCACCGTGGCCAAACCTGCCCCGGGAGGCTATATCCTGAACGGCCGCAAGTGCTTTATCTCCGGCGGCGCGGGCGCGGCCAAGGTTACGGTATACGCCAAGATCGAGGGAGAGGACATTGAGTCGTGGACCTGCTTCATCGTGGAGCGCGGTATGAAGGGCTTCTCCGTGGGACGCCGCGAGAAGAAGATGGGACAGCGTGCCTCGGACGCGTCGGAGCTCATTTTCGAGGACGTGTTCGTGCCGGATCGCAACGTCGTGGGCGTCAAGCGCGGCGGCTGGGCCAACAACAAGAACGTGCTTAATTACTCGCGGCCGGCGGTAGGGGCCATGGCCCTGGGCATCGGCCGGGGCGCCTTCGAGCGCTGCCTCGACTTCTGCCGGAAGACGAACCTGGGGCCGAAGCCCCTTATCGAGTATCAGGACGTGCAGATCGAGCTGGCGGACATGATGCTCCAGATATGGATGTGCCGCAGCATGGTGTGGCACTCCTGCCGGCTCTTCAGGTCCGGCCAGGGGCTGGCGGCAGCTTGCAAGGTGGCCGTCTCCGACACCGCCAACCGGGTGTGCGGCCAGGCCATGGAGCTCATGGGAGACCACGGTTACATCCATTCCTACGGCGTGGAGAAGGCGTGGAGGGATTCTCGGCTCAACCAGATCTACGAGGGGACCAACCAGCTCAATCGTCTGGCGCTCCTCGAGCATTACTGGGACGCCGAGATCAGCACCAGCAAATCAACTGAGCAAATTCTTATATAATAGAGAGGTGTAGTTTATGATTAAAAACATTGAAGACCTTCCCATTTTCAAGGCGGTGGGGCTGAAAAATGTCAAGACTGATCGCGACGCGTTTATTTTCAGCAACTCCGACGGATCGGATGAGCGCGTGACCTATCAGATGCTATTCGATAACTGCAACAGGGTGGCGCGCGCCCTTGTAAAGGCGGGCGTCGCCAAGGGCGACACCTTCAGCATTCTCATGCGGAATCACCCGGAGTTCCTCTATGCGCTCTTCGCGGGACTCACCATCGGCGCGATTGCCGTTCCCATCGACCCGCGGTCGAAGGAGCGGAAGCTGTCCTTCCAGATCCTCAACACAAAGTCGAAGGGGATCATCCTGGCCGGCGACATGCT
Organism: Spirochaetota bacterium; assembly: GCA_017999915.1. Taxonomy (NCBI): domain Bacteria; kingdom Pseudomonadati; phylum Spirochaetota; species Spirochaetota bacterium. Next base: position 39,610 of record JAGNKX010000005.1, on the reverse strand, counting down.
GGAGAGCGTTGAAGAGATAAAATCGGACATTGCCTCGGTGCCCGTCATCGGCATTACCTATAAAAAGCACCACGGCGTTCCGGACAAGGGGAAATATCCGTCCCTGAACGATATACTCGCGAACGAGAACCCGGAGCCGCCCGACCAGGCCCTTGACCTGGATTTCGGCCTGCCGACCCAGATCATACATACGTCGGGAACTACGGGCGATCCCAAGGGCGTGGTCCTGAAGGCGAACCGGTACATGCTCTACAGCCTGCTGGGCAACGGCGTGTGGCAGTACAAGGACGACGACATTCCCTACACGGGCCTGTCCATGACCCACGGCAACGCCCAGTCCGTCACCATCATTCCGACCATCGCCAAGGGCATCACCGCCGTGGTCGGCGAGAAATTCACCAAGAGCCGCATCTGGGACATCTGCCGCAAGTACGGCTGCACCACCTGGTCGTCCCTGGGAGGCATGCTCAGCGGCATCTACAACGAGCCGGTGAAGCCGAACGACGGCGATAACCCGGTCCGTGTTGTCATCAGCGCCGGGACTCCCCGAGCCATCTGGGAGACCTTCGAGAAGCGCTTCAACGTGAAGGTGCACGAGTGGTATGGCGCGGTCGAGGGCGGCTTCGCCCACAATCCTCCGGGCGGCCCCATCGGCGCGTTCGGCAAGCCCCTGGAGCAGTTCATGGAGATGAAGGTCGTGGACGAGAACGACAACGACTGCGCCCCCGGAGAGCTGGGCGAGCTCATAAGCAAGATGAAGATGGGCAACACGGAAGTCAACTACCTGGGCAAGAAGAAGGAGTCCGAGGAAAAGACCCGGGGCGGCTGGCTGCGGAGCGGCGACATATGCCACCGGGACGAGAACGGCTTCTTCTATTTTGATTTCCGCAAGGGCGGCGGTCTGCGGCGCCAGGGAGATTTCATACAGCCGGACCTGATCGAGAAGATCATCGGCGAGCATGACAGCGTTTCCGAGGTCTGCGTATACGGCATTCCCACTTCCTCGGGCGCGCCGGGCGAAAGCGATATCGTCGCAGCCATCATGCCCTTCGAAGGCAAGGATCCGGACATCGCATCGCTCAAGTCTCTCTGCCTGGCCACCCTGGAGAGGAACAGCGTGCCCAGCTTTTTCCAGATCGTAGACGAGATCCCTAAGACCGTCACGGAGAAACCCCTGGAGCGTGTGCTCAGGGAGAATTTCAAGCCTGACGCGAAGAATGTCATAAGGATCCAGGTATAGCGAGACCATTAAACCAGCAATGTTGGAGGAAACGCCATGAGCGATACCTTTACGCAGAAATACCGGGTGCTGAGCGACCCCCCGGTCGTGAAAGTGCCTTTTTCAATTAACCTGGACGACGACAAGTGTATCGGCTGCGGCCTTTGCATACAACAGTGTCCCTGCCAGACCCTCACGCTGGTGGAGCGGCCCTATTCGCAGGTGCAGGAGGCGGCGTGCCAGTACAACTGCCCGGCCGGAATCGATGTCCGAAAGTACATGGAAGTCCTGGCGAAGGGCGGGTCCAACCGCGAGGCATGGGATATCATCACAGAGGCCAATCCCTTTCCCGCGATAACCGGCCTGGTGTGCCCGCACCCCTGCGAGGGCGGATGCAACCGTCAGTATCTCGACGGCTCCGTCAATATCAACGAGGTGGAGCGGTTCATCGGCGCCTGGGGGGTGAAGGAGAACATGGCCTTTACCGCGCCTGCGGCGAAGAGCGGCAAGCGCATCGCCGTGGTGGGGTCGGGCCCCTCGGGCATGGCCTGCGCCTATCACCTGGCCCGATTGGGCCACGAGGTAACGGTGTACGAGTCCGCGGCGAAGCCGGGCGGCATGCTCCGGTACGCGATACCCTCCTACCGGCTGCCGGCGGAGGTGATCGACGCGGAATACGATCGTGTCCTCGCCATGGGCGTTGTCCTCAAGACCGGCGTCACCGTGGGCAAGGACGTGTCCGTGGCGGACCTGGCGAAGCAGTATGACGCCGTGTACGCCGCCATCAGCGCGGCGAAGAGCAAGGACCCGGACTTCGGGACCTCGGGCCGCATCTTTTCCGGCCTCGAGTTTCTCCGGTCCGTGAACGAAGGCGGGAGCGTGACCGTCGGCAAGAATGTCCTGGTCGTCGGCGGGGGCAACACCGCCATCGATGCGGCCCGGACGGCGCGGCGCCTCGGCGCGGAAGTGACGATCCTGTACCGGCGCACCCGCAAGGAAATGCCGGCCCATGACGACGAGATCCGGGACGCACTGGACGAAGGCGTGAAGATAGAATATCTGGCGGCGCCGATAAACGTGGCCTGCGCCGACGACGGACGCGCCGCGGTCAAATGCACGCGCATGCGCCTGTGCGAAGAGGACGAGTCGGGCCGGTGCCGGCCCGAGCCGGTCGAAGGGAGCGGCTATGATCTGTATGTCGATTCCGTGATCTACGCCCTGGGCCAGGAGGCGGACCTTGCCGGCTTCGACGATCTGGCTGAAAAGGGTTGGATCGCCGCGGACGGCCTTGGCGTCACCAGGATGCCCAACGTGTACGCCGGCGGCGATGCCGTGTCCGGACCCGAGACGGTTACGGCCGCCATCGGCGCCGGAAAGCGCGCCGCCCTGGCGATCGACGCGCGCCTCTCCGGTAAAAACTTTTCCGGCAACGGCAAAAAGGAGATCACCTTCCGCAACGTGCCGATCTACGGTTACCCGAAGGCGAACCGGACCTGCGCGAAGGCGCCCGCTCCGGAGGCGCGGCTCGCGGGGCTGAAGGTCCCCGCGGCCGGGCACCTGTCCGCCGAAGAGGTAAAGGCCGAGGCGGGCCGCTGCTTCTCCTGCGGCAAGTACAAGTCGGACTTCACCAGCGTGCAGTATTTCGGCAGGGTCTGTATCGCCTGCCATAACTGCGAGGCCATCTGCCCCCACGGCGCCCTCGAATTCCCCAATTTCTACAAGGTGGATAAGGGACGCTGGGCCACGGGACTGGCATTGCCCGAGGATGGCGCAGGCTACCCGAATCCTTTCATGGAGAAGAAGCCGCCCCGGTTCGAGGAGATCGAGGGCAGGATAACCGGCATGGAGCGCGTCATCTACCGGCGGCGGTCCAACCGCGTCTTCAAGAAGGAACAGGTGCCGAAGGAGATGATCCACCGCATCCTCGAGGCGGGGCGTTTCGCGCCCTCGGCAGGGAACGGCCAGCCCTGGAAGTTCCTGGTGATAAGGGACCGGGCGCTCCTGGATGAGGTCAGCGCTGCCTGCAGCAAGACCCTTGGCATGGTGACGAAGCTTTACCAGGGGAAGGGGCCGATGCGGAAGCTGTTGAAGAACAGCCTGGCGTTTTTCAAGCCGGACTCGATCGACCAGCGTCCCATGGTGGCCATACAGGCCCTGGTGAAGCCGCAGTTCGTCGAGGGCCACATGGACGTGTTCTTCGGCGCATCCACGGTCATCTACGTGTTGGTGCACCACATGGGCATATCGACGCCGATATTCAGCACCGGCATGTGCTGCCAGAACATCGCCCTGGCAGCGCATTCCATCGGCCTCGGTACCTGCTTCTCCGGCTTCGCCGGTGAGCCGGTGAATCTCAGCGGTAAACTAAAGAAGAAGCTGGGCATAGCCTGGCCCTATGACCATGTCGCAACGGCCATAGCGGTGGGGTTCCCGGCCGTGCAAATAGACAACCCGGTCAAGCGGGAGTTCCCGCAGGTTGACTGGATTGAATGAGAAAAGATGAAATTTGAGAGGAGGATCAAGCAGCACAATGAACAGCGACGTATACATAATTGGCTCGGGAATGATACGCTTCAACAAGTATCCAGACAAAAGCGTGAAGAACATGGCGGAAGAGGCCATCAAGCTGGCCCTGGACGATGCGGGCCTTGCGGGTAAGGACATCCAGGCGGCGTTTTTTTCAAACACCTTCTGGGGCATGTATGATAATCAGCATTCGATCAGGGGCCAGGTGGTGTTCCGCGGCATGGGCATCGACAAGATACCCATTACCAACGTGGAGAACGCCTGCGCCGGCGCGTCCACGGCGCTTCACCTTTCCTATATGGGGATAAAGGCCGGGATGTGGGATGTGGCCATGGCGGTCGGCTCGGAGAAGATAACCAGTCCCAACAAGGCCCAGGCCCTTGGGGCCTATGCCTCCTGTATGGACGTGGGCAATCTGCAAAAGCACATAGCCATGATCATGGAGGTGGGGAAGTCCTTCAAGAACCTTAAGATACCGGGCCATGATGAATCGAAGCCGGGAGAGGGGCGCAGCATCTTCATGGACGCCTATGCCATGGGCGCCCGGTGGCACATGGACCGGTTCAACTCGACGCAGAAGCAGCTCGCCGTGATCTGCTCCAAGAACCACCTGCACGGCTCGTTGAACCCGCTGTCGCAGTACCAGCAGCTGATGTCGGTGGAGGAGGTGCTGGCGGACAAGGAAGTGGCATGGCCGCTGACGCGCGCCATGTGCGCTCCCGTGGGCGACGGCGCCGCGGCGTGCATCATCTGCTCCGAGGCGTTTTTAAAGAAGCTAAACGGCGCGAGGCCGGTCAGGGTCATGGCTTCGGTGTGCGGCCAGGGGAGCGACCGGCCCCTTGACGGCGAGGATATCGGCGAGCGCCTGTCGAAGCAGGCCTACAACATGGCCGGCGTGGGTCCGAAGGACATCAGCATGGCGGAGCTCCACGACGCCACGTCATGGGGCGAGCTGCACCAGTCGGAAGTAATGGGTTTCTGCCCGGTAGGGGAAGGGGGTCCCTACGCCGAGACCGGCGCGACCCGCCTCGGGGGCGAGCGGCCCATCAACACGAGCGGCGGCCTCGAGTGTCGGGGGCACCCCATCGGCGCTTCGGGTCTCGCCCAGATCCATGAGCTGGTGCTGCAGCTCCGGGGCGATGCGGGGAAACGCCAGGTGGAAGGCGCCCGCATCGGCCTGGCGGAGAACGGCGGCGGCAACATCGGCGTGGAAGAAGCTGCAATGTGCATTCACATACTGGGGCGATATAAGTAGTCTGGTGCGGGGGCTGCCTCCGGGCCGCCCCCGCACCGTCCATTCACATTTATATCATCATGACTTACATGAGGGAAGGCAGGACGTACCATCGCATTCAAGCATGATGTCGATTACGGTACGGCACGGCATTTTATCAATGCCGCAATTATTGAGACCGATATCGGCCTGCTGATCTGTGAAATCCCCGGGGGAAGGGAAAAAAACACGAGAGGCGTCATGAAACAATACAATCTGAAAGACAAGTATGTGCTCATAACCGGATCATCCTCGGGCATCGGAAAGGAGCTGGCTCGCTGCTTCGCCGGGGCCGGGGCCCACTGCGTGCTCCATTCCATCCCGGGGGAGCTCGACGCATTGGTGGCATGGGGTCGTGAATTAGAAAAGAGATACTCCGTCCGGACCTGGTGCATGACCGAGGATTTCACCGAAGACCAGGGCCCCGTCAACCTCTTTCGGAAAATAGCGAAGGAGGTTCCCCGCATAGACGTGCTGGTGAACAACGCGGGGATGATGGTATACGGCAATGTTCACGAGGCTCCCCTGAAAAGCCAGGCGAACCTGGTCCGGGTCAACATAGGCGGTTACCTTGCCCTTATGCATCTTTTTATCCCGGAGATGGTCAAGCGCGGTGAAGGCAGGATCCTGAATATAAGCTCGGTATCCGCGTTCCAGCCCTCTCCCCATCATGCGGTCTATGGCGCGTCGAAATCATTTATCCAGAGTCTATCCGAGGCCGTTAACCAGGAATTGCGGGGAACCGGTGTCAGGGTGACGGCTTTTTGCCCATCCTATACCAATACGCCCCTTCTTCAGGGTAACGGCTTTCCCAGGAAGGTGTGGTGGTACAGGATCAGCGGACTCAGCGATCCGGCGGATATCGCCCGAAAAGGAATGGAGGCCCTGGTGAAGGGCAAAGTCGTGGCAGTACCGGGGATCATGAGCAAGTTTGTGCATCTGTTCCTGAACCGCTTCATGCCGCGGAAGATCGTGGATGCGATTTCTTTTTTCGTGCTACGGCCCGCAGATTAGACGCGATCATCACAATCTCGAAGGGGGGCTATTATCATGAATCTGCTCATAACAGGGGCATCCGGATATATCGGCAGAAAACTGGCTCATTTCCTATCGGCAAAAAATGAAGTGAAAACCATGGTCGGACTCGACATCAAAGAGCCTGATATCACCCCGAAAAAATTCCTGTTCTATAAAAGGGATGTGCGGGAACCAATAGATGACATCATCAAAAAGCATTCCATTGACACGGTGATCCATGCGGCTTTCATATTACCTCCCAGCCATGATGTGCGGTTGATGGAGGACATCAATATCAACGGGACCCGTACTGTCCTTGATTCGTGCGTCAGGGCAGGGGTTAAGAGGATTATTTACACCAGCTCCACCACTGCGTACGGATTTCACCCTGATAATGACCGGCCCCTCCTGGAGGAGAGCCCTCTGCGGGGCAATGACGAAATCACCTATAGCAAGTCGAAAAAAATCATTGAGAGCATTTTCAAGGAATACGGGGAAAAGCATCCGAAGACGAGTTTCATTATCATCCGGCCCTGTTTCGTGGTCGGTCCCGGTTTCGACAATCCCCTGGCGCGCTTTCTACAATTGAAGATAGTACCCATTCCCTTCCGGACCGAACCGATGCAGTTCATCCACGAGGATGACCTGGTCGAGATCATGTGGATGCTCATGGTCCGGGGCAGAGGAGGCGTTTACAATGCGGCGGGCGATGATGTCATGACGATACGGGAGATGGCGACCGCGCTGGGAAACATCACCATCCTCCTCCCGTATCCCCTGCTCTATTTTCTTAACAACATCGCATGGCTGTTGCGGTTTACCTTTGTCAGCGAATTTCCCAGCCCTTATTTGAAGATGATACGACACAGCTGGGTCGCGTCAACCGGGAAGTTGAAGAGTGAGATCGGGTACGCATGCCGGTATGATACGCGGCAGGCCTTTGCTGATTTTGCGGAATATATCTTGTCCGGGAAGAATGGGTGAGCTTCTGACATTTTACGCCGGGGTTTCCTCGAGATTTTGAATGATGCCTTTCAGCTCGCCGGCCTTGTCGTTGAGTATTTTGATAAACTGCAGTATTTTTGTATTTGATACGGCGATATCGTTGGCCATGTTGGCCAGGTTCTGAATGGTGATGGCGCCTTCCATCATGCCGTTTTTCTGTTCCTTCGTCGCGACCGAAATAACCCGCGATTGCTCCTTAATCACATCAGCCTGATTGACCAGCACCTGGATGGCGCTCTCCTGGTTGCTCATGGCCGATTTTACGGAGTCGATCTGTACATTGACCTCTGTCACGAGCTTGGCGACGTCGCTGGTCGATTGCTTGGTCTGGTTCGCGATATCGATGCCCCTGCGGATGTCCACCGATATCTTTTCGATCTGGTTCGATATCTGCTTGGAGTTGTCGGAGGTAGCAGTGGCAAGCTTACCGATCTCGTCGGCAACGACGGCAAAGCCCCTCCCGTGCTCCCCGGCCCGCGCGGCCTCAATGGCGGCGTTGAGGGAAAGAAGATTTATCTTATCGGAGATGTCGTTGATCAGGGAAATGATGTTGGTAATGGCCTGGCCCCCTTCGTTGATGATCTGCATCATTTCCGTCATCCGGGTCAGGTCTATGTCGGTCTTTTCCGTGAAGCGGATGATATTTTTCATGCTGGCCATGACCGTCTGGCTGGTGTTCTGCACTTCCTGCTGCGAGGAGGTGAGGATACCGGCCATGTCGCGTATCTTTTCCCCTTCCAGGGCGAGTCGGGTCATCGATTGGTCGATCGAGTCGGTCGATGATGTAAGCTCTTCGTACGACGCGGCCATCTCTTCCGCATGGGAGGCCTGGTTCTGGGCGACAAGGGTGAAGGTATCGACGATTTCCGAATGCTCGGTGCTCACCCTGTAGAGGTCGTCGGACATGGATTCCGCCTTTTCGAAGATCGAGAGCAGCGATTCGGTGCGATGCTCAAGATTATTTTTCACAACGCGGAGGGATTCGTTCATCACCTTGATGCGGTCAGCCATGGCAAGGGAAAGAAGTATGGCCTGGAACGCGGCTCCGAGGAGCACACCATATTTTGTTATCATCATTTCCGGAAGAAGGCCGAATGTCTTAAAGCCATACAGCAAAGTCCCGACACTCAGGCCGAACCATGAGATGAGGAAATATATCGCCGGCCTGTATCCTCTTCTCCACTGCATGAAGGCGAAGAAAATAAGGGCCGGGGCATAGAGCACGCAGAGGATCACGGCATAGATGATGGCAATAAAATAGCTTGGGCCCAGGGAAAGAACGAGCCCCATGATGCCAAGGCCTCCGAACCCGATTACGATCTTATCGATCCTGGGGCTCAATGACTTGGTTTGAAGGAATAAGCGTGCAAAGAAGGAGCTCCAGAGAGTTACCATGCTCACTGAAAAAGGAACGACGCGCTTTCCCCACCAGGGAAGACCAGGCCAGAGGTACTGATAGGAAATACCGTTTTCAGAAGTTATAAAAAGAGTGAATGAAATCAGGTAGAGTATGAGAAACAGATAACTCATATCCCTGGTCATAATGAAAATAAGCAGGTTGTACAGGATCATTACCATGATGAAACCATAGAAGATGCCGAGAAAGAGGCGAATCATCGTGCTCTGTTCGGTGAACGCCTGATTGGAGATGAGTTTCATCGGAACGGCTAATGAATCCTGCGCCTCGATCCTCATGTAATAGGTGCTGACGGTTTCGGGAGCAATATCTATATTAAAAACGAAATTCTCATTTTTAACTTCCCTCACGTTGAAGGGCAGCATCTGGCCTTGTTTTTTTTCCTTGTAACCGTTTTTATCCGGTATGAATAATGTCACGTGGTCCAGGAGGGCGTAGTTAATTACCAGCAGCCAGTTGCTGTCGGTATTGTCGCCTTTGATGCTGAATTTCAACCAGTATGCAGATGTAGAGTAACCGAAATTTGGAACATCTATAATGTCATGTTTGAATTTATCCCGGTATTCCTCTGAAGAAACCTGATCGATAGTCAATTTCATTTCACTGTCTTCGATGTATGACAGTTGCTGACCGGTGATATTGTATTCCTGGAGCTCTTTTTGTATAATAATGGTCTGTTGTGCGAATGAAGGTGCGCAAAGGAGTAAAAAAAGAAGGAATGTAAGAGGCAGTTTTGATTTCAAGATATTATGATAATTTTTGCAAATGTAAAAAAAATATTAACCCTACCGCGTGAGCACTATTTACCTTGCCATGTTATTTGTAAATAACAAATTTTGAATTTGTGATTATGATCAGGTGTTGGTGGTGTGTTTTTGCAGGTAGTCTGATATGTTTGGCGGATATCCCCATACTAATGTCCAACTGGGAATTGTATCAATATTATTTTTAATAATGATATAATTCTGGTAACGATAGTTATCGGTAATATTTTTAGATAAAAGCTTATGCAGGTATTTATTAACTGCGTAAGCAAGAATTAAGGAAACAGACATCTTAAGAAGTTTTCTCAAATCCAAGAAATACTCATAATCATCCGGACGCATCACAAAATGAAATCTATGCCATTCCTCCGGCTTTCTTTTTTGCTGATAATGCACCATTTTCCACAGGCAATCGGGATTTTTTGTCTCATTCATTACTTTTTTTAACAGAATTGAGATCATCGCTGATCGAGAGATCTCCTTAATCCTTGCAGCCTTGGTTATTTGCTGGAAGATGTCATTTTGAATATAAAGTGTCGTTTCCATATGAAGGCTCCTTTTCCCTGTAAAAAGGGCTATTTACTGTAGTGAACGAACGGTGAATAAAAATATAAGATTTTTTTATTGAATTTTTTACATGCTCATTTGTTATGGATGCCATCACTATGAGGAGTGACAATGATTCCAATCGTTTCTTTTGTGGGCTATTCCGGGATCGGCAAGACGACCTTGCTTGAAAAGCTTTTACCCGAGCTGGTCAGGCGCGGCTACCGCGTGGCTACGGTCAAACATGACGTATACGGTTTTTCCATGGACCATGAGGGAAAGGATACCTGGCGTCACAGAAAAGCCGGAGCTGCCTGCACAATTATTTCATCGCCGACGCAGCTCGCGATGATCCGTGACGTCGATCATGACGCCTCCCTGGATGAGATACGCGACAGGTATGCCGGTGATGTGGATATTATTATCACTGAAGGCTTTAAGAAGGAAAGAGCTCAAAAGATTGAAGTTTTCAGGGCCGGCGAGCATCAAGCGCCAATCTTTACCAAAGGCGGTGATCTGATCGCGTTGGTGACGGATACGCATTTTGATTTAGGCGTTCCCCGCTTCGGCCTTGACGATATAGATAAGCTTGCCGATTTTATTGAAGCTACATTTTTGAAAAAGCAGGGTTGAATGCCCTGAAGGATCATTGTATATGTCCGGATCCGGAGATTTTTTGAAAAATTGTTTTGCCCTTACCGGCGCCATATCGACCGGAAAATCCGTGGTGGCGTTGATGCTTGCGGATATGGGCGCCCATATCGTCGATACAGACCTCATTGCCCGTGAAGTGGTTCAACCGGGACAGCCTGCATTGCGTGAAATTGAAGAGTTCTTCGGGAAGGCTGTTATTAATCCTGACGGTACTCTGAACCGCGAAAAAGTCAGGGACCAGATTATCCGAGATTCTGAAAAGCGGAACAAGCTCAACAGCATGACCCATCCGCGTATCAACCAGATCGTGATGGAAAGGATAGGCTCATTCAACAGGATGAATGATGGGATGCCCATCATCATTGATGTCCCTTTGCTATATGAATCGGGATGGGACAAGTTCTTTCCGGATGCCATACTTGTTTATGTGCCGGTCACCGTGCAGATCGAGAGGCTCATGGCCCGGGATCGCCTTGACAGGCCAACTGCCGAGTTGACTGTAAAAGCACAGATGAGCATCGAAGATAAAAAAGACAAAGCGAGATTTCTTATTGATAACTCAGGTTCTTTGGATGATACCCGAAAACAGGTAGCAGCCCTTTTTGAAAAGCTTCGTGCCGGGATTTCTACACGATAAACTTGATGTGTATATGATTAAACCGATAACTATCTGTTTAATAATTACTCTGGCACCAGAATAATACTATCAGCATCATTTCTGAACACATGTTTACCGATAACTATCGGTCTACACATTCAGTATAAGCCCTTCCAGATATTCTTTTCCGGATCATCGTTGCATTTCCGGCAAAAAACGTGGGGATCGCCACTTCCGCAGCCGGTGCACCAGATGTCGAAGACCCTGCATTCCTGGCACAGGGGTTTGTCGCATCCGTCGCAGTAGACAACGGCCTCATGCCTGCCGCAGATTCCGCAGATTTCGCCTTTTTTTGCAAGTCGTATCTGATTCATGGTGTTGTGGCGCCGGTGCCCGGGATTACCGGGTCTCCGGCGTATCTCCTGTTGCTTTTCTTCGACTCCTAACCGGGGTGGACGGTATAAGGCTCATCGCGTATCACGCAGCGGCCCCTATGGCTGCCGCGGTCATGCCAGTAAAGGAAATGCACTATTGCTCGTGCGTATGTGAGGAGCCCCCCCGGCATCCCTCTTTTACTGATCAGAGGGATGCTTTGATATCAGGATGATATCAGGGGGGTGTAATTGTCTATTATTTTTCGTCCGGACCTACCCAGGGTGAGGCTTCGCCGTAGAGAATAAAGGGAGCGGGATTAATTGAACCGCCGCCAATTCCCATGTAGCCCAAGCAGATGAAGAGCGTGTCATTGACCTTCCTGACCTCATCCTGCATGGAATGAACGGTCCCGCCGTTGTAGGGGCTGTAGTCAAGGATATATGATTCTTTCCCGTCGATCGGGGATTTCCCTATTGACGTGTTCATACGGCGGGTGCGGGCGATAGCGTCTTTGCCGTCTTTATCTTTTATTTTAAAAAGATTGTAGCCGGTGCCTTTGCCCTTTTCATTTTCGTTGGGAGTGAAGGCCTTGCCTTCCCAGCGGCCGGGGCCGAAGACGTGGTGAGTGTAGAAGTCTGCGCTGGCTGCCTGGATGCCGACCGAGATCGTTTTCGCCTTGTATTCGCCTTTCATGCTTTCCATGTCGGGTGCCTTGGCCGCGTAGAAGAGCTGGAATAACTGCGCCTTGGAGAGCTTCTCAATGTCGGCCGGCGTTGCCTTTTCCGCAGGGACTCCCAGTATTTGAGTCATTGTCTGTCCCCCGTATGTGCTGGAGCCTTTCTGGAGAATGTTGATTACGGTGGTCAGCAGCTGTATCCCCACAAGGGCGCCGATAACTATCGCTATTATTTTGACCTTTTTCATGTTCATACCTCTTATATCTTATTGTTGATGCGTCTAATTTACTTTCTGCCTTTCCAGGTGTCGTTGGCGTCCCACATGCCCAGGACCTTGTTCATCCAGTCCATGGCGTGTATGGGCATGAGCACCTTGGTGAGGGGTGTAACGATCTTTACCGGCAGGGAGGGCACCGCCACCATGGCAGTGTTTTTCTTGATCCCCTTCAGTACCTTCTTGCAGACACTGTCGGCGGTGAGCATCTTCGTGCCGGCCACCATTTTCGAGCCGTTGAACATCCCCGTGTTGACCGTATTGGGGCAGACCATGGTAACGCCGATGTTCGTCTTTTGCTTCTTCATTTCCTGACGCAGGGCGTCCGTGAAACCGACGACGCCGAACTTGCTCGCGCAGTAGGCTGCGATGTTCGGTATGGCCAGGATGCCGCCGGCGGAGGCGAAGTTGACGATGTGGCCCTCTTTCTGCTTCATCATTGAAGGCAGGAAGGCTTTGACCGTCCAGAATTGGGAAGTGAGATTGATGTTGATGATCTTTTCGATGGTCTCAACCGGCATATCTGAAACCGGAGCCGCGTTCACGATGCCGGCATTGTTGACAAGGATCGAAACGGGACCCATGTCCTTTTCGATTTTTGCCGCCAGCTTGAAAATATCATCGCGGCTGGATATGTCGCAGACGTATGACCGGCATTCGCCGATCGTCGACAACTCCTTTTCGGTTTGTTCAAGGCCGGTTTTGTTGATGTCAACAAGGGCAACCTTGCATCCCTCGGCCAGGAGCAGTTGGGAAAGACTCTTCCCCATGCCCATGGCGGCGCCGGTAACAACCGCTAGTGTACCTTTTAATTGTTTCATTAAATTATCGCTCCTTTATAAGTATTCATGGGTCAGAATCGCCAGAGATATGTTCTTAACCCTCATGTCTAATGTATACAATTAGTTCCAAAACGCAAGTAAAATATTTCCAAAATGGAAGTATTTTTCCTGGCATATCCGGAACAAGGCTTAAATGTAGGGATTCGGAGTTGAATGATTGCTAAGAGCTGACGTCCAGGATCTTGTGCAGATTTATCGCGGTTTTATAAAATGATGTAATATCTTCATCGGTATAATTACTGAGGTTTTTCGATAGGATCTGGTATGTCTGGTTTTCGACCTTTGTCACTACATCCTTCCCTTTCTGTTCCAGTGTCACCAGGATATTTCTCTTGTCCCGGGGGTCCTTTTTTCGCGAAAGGAGCTTTTTTTCTTCGAGACGGTCCACCACGCGCGTGGCCGTGCTGATGGGAATCCCCATCTCGTCGGCGATTTCCCCCATGCGCTGCGGGGTGTGGTTCATGAGCAGTTGGAGCAGATATATATCCTCGTAGTCCAGGCCGAAAGCGGTCATCTTGGACTGCTGGAACCTGTAGATCGCCCTGAGGGCGTTAAAGAGTATCGGATCCAGCTGTTCACGCGGTATGTCGTCAAGCATGTGTTCATTCTCCCCTCTATTTTTGTAATGGCATAATACTATATGTATTTTAATGATACAAGTTATTTTTTATTCCGGGTTCAGCATAAATGTGGATGTTGTAACAAAAAGCGGCATCGGCTGTTTTCGATGTTATTTGATAGCGGTAATTTTTGGCTTGATAAAAATTGCCGAGGAGGACAACATTTGAGGAGTCGCCGGACAGGAGCGGAAACCCCGATGAGTGGATTACCATGATATATTATAAAGAAAAGATAACATCCATTATTTCGCCCGTCACGATAATAGTCTTCACCGCAATTATGGCGCAGCTCATAGGCACCTATCATGCCCGTTCGCTGATAGTGGGGAATTACTTTTACCTACTATGGGTCATCGTCAGGATCGTTCTTCCCCTGGGAGTGCTCCTTGCGCTGAAAGTTCCGCTCTCGAGGATCGGCCTTGGCATGCCGCGCTTTGATCCCCTCACGAGGAAGCTGGTCATCGGGGCGGCCATTATCCTTGTGGCCGCCTTCGGGGGGATATATTTCTTCAAGGGATATTTCACCTTCTATTCATCGGCTTTCGCGGAACCGGGCGACGGGACCGCGGGCCGCTTCGTCAATTTCATGATCTTCACCTCATCGACTCTGACGGGATGGGAATTCCTCCACCGCGGGTTCCTGCTCATGGGTCTCTATTACGTCCTGTCGGAGCGTGACGGGATACCGGCCGATGTCGCCGCCCGGATAGCCATAGCCGTGGCATGGGCTTTCGAGGTCGTGTTCCACTTCATTAAGCCGGAGCTCGAAGCGGTGGGCCTTCTGGTCGGTTCGCCACTCCTGTCGTGGCTGGCCCTCAGGATGGGGAGCATCTGGGTTCCCTTCCTGCTCCATTTCCTGGTGGAGCTTCTGTTTATCGCGACACTGATACTGCAGTGATGCCGCCATGGATATTCTCAGCATTGAGTTCATTTCAGCCGCCTTCATTTTTTTCTCGGCCGGCCTGTCCATTCTCATCTGCGTCGGACAGCTCAGCGGACGCGTGCGCTATTTCGAGAACTATGTCCTGGCCGCATACCTCACATCCCTGAGCATAATCCTGTTCCAGATCTGCCTTATCGTCAACGATCTTCATTACTCGCACCCGCGGCTTCTCTTCTTCCATGTCACGGCCCTGTACTTCATGGCGCCCATCATTTACTGCGCAGATTACCTGGTGATCCTTCCCGTGGAGGCCATGCCGCGGAAAATGGCGTTCCTCTTCCTTCCGGTTGCGATCGGTCTCGGCGCGGATATCGCCTTCATTGCCATGGCTGATGAGGCCAGGATCGCCCTGCTGAAAGACCTTTTCAGCGGCGCCGCCTCTTCCAGTGCCCTCCGGGCGAGGATGATCATCGCCGGGGCCGGCGTCCAGATGGTCGTCTGCCTCGGTTTTTTGCTGAGGAAATTCATCACGACCCGGCGCACCGGCGAAAACGTTGTCATATTCTATGTCATGACCCTGAGCATCGTGGTCATTGCAGGTATAACGGTCGTCACCATACTCGGCTATGTCATCGGCTCCTATTCCCTGCTGCGCTGGGGCGCGAACCTGACGGGTCTCCTGGTGATCTGCGCCTACCTGGTGAGTCTCCGCTATCCCAAGATACTGCAGCTCCTCATGTTCGAGGCGGAGAAGAAGTACTCCAACCGGTCGCTCCTTGAACAGGTGGATGTTCCCTCCCTTACAAAAAAACTGAACCGCCTGATGGATGGCGACAGGATCTATGCCGATGACCAGCTTACCCTCAGGGACCTGGCAGACGAGCTCTCCATCACCCCCCACCAGCTTTCCCAGCTCCTGAACGAGCGGCTCAACACGAATTTCAACACCTACGTGAACCAGTACCGGATACGGGACGCGAAGGATATGCTTATCAGCCAGCCTGAAAAAACGGTCCTGGCCATATCCCTGGAAGTGGGGTTCAACTCCAAGTCGGCGTTTTACGAGGCCTTTTCGCGCTTCACCGGAATGTCGCCGCAGAATTTCCGGAAGGGCGGGGGCCGATGATTCGATAAAATCGTTCCTGGTTTATCATTCCAGACGACGGGCTTTTTTTATAAGCATATACTGCGTTCATAAAGATGCGACAGCCGGTGCGCCGTGATATGGCGAGGGAGACGCGATGACACTGAAAGAAACATTCTCCAGGGGGATGACGCCTGACCCGTCGGAGCTGCGCGGCTATTATAATGTGCGTCTGGTGACGCCGGTCCTCCCGGAGATACGCTTCTTCGGACACAGGAAATTTTTCCCCGATGACGCCGCCGATGAGAATGGCGGGCCCGGAGGCTTCAATGAATTCATGGGCCGTATCCGCATCGGCAGTTTTAAGATCAGCGTCAGGGATTCCGCGCTGGGAGATGGCCAGCGGGTGCTCCATATCAATTACAATCGCCGGGGCAACAGCTTCATCCTGAGGGCCCTCAATGACGAGGTGAAGCGGGTGGGGGAGGGCCATTACCTGGGCCGCGGCGTCTTCAAGATATGCGGCCTGGTGTTCAATTCATTTTATTTTTCCGTGAGAAGGGCATAAACTTCATTGCGGAGAAGGGATTGGATCGGCATTCACCCTCGCCTTACTAAGGAGAGGGGGTTGGGGGGTGAGGTCTTACAATGTGAGAGCACGCGGCGTCGTCCCGAGTTTGCCGAAGGCAGCGCGGGTGAGGTCTGGGTGTGCTTTATTAACAGGAGAAATATATGAGTCAGTTAAAAGTTCTCAAGGGCAGGAATGGTATAATATTCAGTGCCGTGATGAACGTCATCATCCCGCAGGGAGGGGCCTTTAAGCCAGGGGCCGCTGATTTTGACCTGCTGCCGCGGGCTGACGAGGTGCTCATGAGCTACGACCCGGCCATACGCAAGCTTTTCCCACTGATGCTGAACTATATCCAGTTCAGCTCGATCCTCCGCAAGGGAAGGTGCTTCACGAGCCTCACCATGGACAAGGGGATCCATGTCCTTGAAGCAATGGAAACAAGCCCCTTCTTTTACCGGAGGATAATGATACTCCTCATGAAGCTTCTTACCATGCTCACGTTTTATGAAAGCGACGACAACGCGCGCCTCACGGGGTACGAGCACGGATGCCATTCGGCCCGATAGGCGCGCAAGCGCTTGCTCGACTATCGGGCCGGGACATTATCAAAAGGGAACGATCATGATAAAAAAAATACAGGACTATACCGGCGATATCAAAGAATCCTGCGACGTCTGCGTCATCGGCAGCGGTCCCGGCGGCGGCGTGGCCGCCAAGGAACTGGCGGAGAAGGGCCTGTACGTGGTGCTTCTCGAGGAGGGGGGGCATTATACCGCGAAGGAGTGGGACGGCAAGCCGGTGAAGGGCCTCATCGACATGTACCGCCACGGCGGCACCACCGGAACCATGGGAAACCCCTTCATATCCCTCACCCTGGGGAAGTGCATCGGCGGCACCAGCACCGTCAACTCCGCCACCTGTTTCCGGACGCCGGCCCCGGTGTTGAAGAAGTGGCGCGACGAGCTGGGCCTCGGCGCCATGACCGAGGAGACCCTGAATCCCTATTTCGACAGGGTCGAGAAAATCGTCAATGTCACGGACCTCCCCTGGGACCTGCTGGGGAACAACGCGAAGATCGTGAAGCGCGGCTGCGACAAGCTCGGCTACACCTGCAGGCCCCTGCGGCACAACGTGAAGGAGTGCAGGGGATGCGGGCCCTGCCAGTTCGGGTGCCAGGAGAACTCCAAGCAGAGCGTCAATGTGACCTATATCCCGAAGGCCGAAGCCGCCGGGGCTCGCATCTATGCCAATTGCCGTGCGGAAGGTGTCATCATTAATAACGGAGTTGCCGAAGGAGTGGAAGCCTCCGTTGTCGATCCGAAAACGGGCAGGCGCCTGTACGGCTGCACCGTCAAGGCCCGGGCCGTCGTGGTCTCCTGCGGCGCCATGATAACGCCTTCCTTCCTGAAGTGGAGCGGCCTGACGAACAGGCATATCGGCAGGCACCTGCAGATCCATCCGGCGGGCAGGGTCGTGGCCCTGATGAACGAAGAGGTCAGGGGATGGCAGGGCGTTTCCCAGGGCGCCTATATCAAGGATTTCGAGGACGAGGGTATCATGATGGAGGGCGTCATGGTCCATCCGTCCCTTCTCCTGGCGGCCCTCCCCGGCGTCGGGTTCAGCCACAAGGATATGGCGGTCAGGTACAACAACCTGGCGGTCTTCGGCGTCATGGTCCATGACGAGGGCGAGGGCCGCGTGCTCAAGGGCTTCAGTCCCAGGAGGAACAGGGGCATCATGGCGTCCTACATGATCACGCGCACCGATGCGGACAAGCTCAAGAGGGCCATCGCCTACCTGGCGAAGATATTTTTCGCCGCCGGGGCCCTGCGCGTGTACACGGCGATTTCAAAGATGCCTTATCTCGATTCCGTGGAAGACGCGGACCGGCTGCTGAAGCTGCGCGTCAGGCCGAACCAGATCGAGACCATGGCCTTTCATCCTCTCGGTTCGTGCCGCATGGCCTCCGGTCCGAAGCAGGGGGCGGTGGACGGCTGCGGCGAATCCTTCGAAGTGAAGAACCTCTTCGTGGCGGACGGCAGCGCCGTCCCCACGTCGCTGGGCGTAAACCCGCAGATCACCATCATGGCCCTGTCGAATTACGTGGCCGACGGGATTGCGAAACGCCTCTGCTGACGGCGGCCGCAGTGTCCCCGGGCCGTACCTTTAATCTTTCTTGTGCCCGTCATTGAACATGCCGGGGTAGAGCTTCATCATGCAGTCCGGGCAGATGCTGTGGGTGAAGACCATGTCCTTCTTGTCGCGGAGGTATTCGTCGATGGAGGTCCATGATCCCGGGTTTTCCGGGTGGTCATTGTCCGTGCGGATTTTTTTGCAGCCGGAGCAGATCGGGAGAAGCTGCTCGATCTCGGCAAGGCGCGTCTCGGCGCGGCGGTATCTCCTCACCTGGCGGACCATGGAAACGGCGATAGCCGCAGCGACCAGTAGAATGGCGGAGGCAATGATCATGCCCATTTCCCTCTGGTCGTTGTCGGCATAGCTATGGATGGCCGCCACCGCGTTTTCGATGGTATGCAGTAAATCTTCATTGTGGTCCAGAATATAGCGCAGTGAGTCCGGATCTTTTCGTTCGAGATATCGAAGAACGTGGTTCCTGAAGGGCTCCCACTCCTCCATTGCCCTGTTAAGGATGATTTGGCTGGAGCGGTGCTCCATGGCGCGTATCTTCATGGTAACGGTGCCGCTCTGTTCCATGGGCACGGCCCCTCCGCTGGCAATGCCGTTTATGGTCCCGTGAAAGAAATCAAGCGTATTCAGGACCTTGCTTTTTGTCATTGTACCGTCACGGTACAGAAGCACCTCTTTTGTTATCTGCTGCGACAACATGCGCAGGCGGCCGGATGCGTTTATTCTGAGGTTATCTTCAATCTGCAGACGTATATACGAGTAGATGGCGATGGAATAGGCGATTATAACCGCTCCTATGACGCAATACAGCAATATGAAACGCGGAGAGAGTGTTGCCGTTGTTGCCGTTTGTTTCGTTTTATCGTTCATGTTTGTATATGTGTACGGCAATGATCTTTTGTTACCGCTCCTCATGCATTGGTTTTGCGTTATTCTTATTTCATTTCCGTGAACCTTGTTCCTGTCCAGGCGCAACTACTTTGTTTAGTCTCTTTGAGGATGTATTTTTTCTTTGCATCATCGAACTCCTCATGGGTCATGATTTTCACCAGGCCGTTCTTTATCCCTTTTTTCTCATCCGGGAAGATAAAATTCTCAAAACTGTGAAACACGCCGCCCTCCACCATGTTCAACGAATGCGGGCCGCAGATGATCTCGGACCCGTTGTACACCAGCACGATGGTGCCGAAGGGGAAGCCGCAGGCCGGGTAATTGAAATCAAGGGTGATCACGTTGGATACTCCGGCGAATCCGCGATTGCCGTGGAGCTCCGCCGCTATGGTGTAGCTGAAGGCCCGGTCTCCATCGAGAATGCCGATGGCCTCCAGGGATGTCTTTGAGATTATTTTCCCTCCGCCGGCGATCATTGCCAGGACCGGGATCGTCCCGGTGTTCTTCGCGCTCTTTATGGCGAAGAGGATTATGGCCGGATTTCCTTTATATTGCACCGGCAGGGATGCCACTGACAGGAACCCGCCCCAGACGAATCCCCGGAGGAAACCCTTGGCGCCGTTGTAGCTGACCTGGTACCAGGACGCCTTCAGGCCGTCAACAGTGTAGGTCGCATCGCTCCGTTTTTCGACCTTGACCTGGTATCCGACGGGAAGGTTGTCGATGATATTGTTCCCTATGGCGGGAACGCTGCGGATGTTGACCGTGTCAGCCGCGAGGAAGACCAGGGCTCCTTCTTCAAAGGCCCCCATGGTGTACACCTGCATCTTGGTGCCCGCATTGGCGTATACTGTGAAGTGAATCAAGAAAAGGATCATGGCGGGTATTATTTTTTTCATGGTATGCTCCTGGTAATAGTATGGAGATATTGCTATACCATGAGGATAATATATCAATATTTTTTTGCTTGCATGTTCCGGTTTCCGCGTAATAATGCTGCCCTGGGTTTGTGCGATAAAACAAAAATTCATCCTGAACGAGGAGTATGCCATGGCTCATGTACAGATCAACACGAATACATTCATTCCGATGCCGATGAGCATCGTCGGCACCATGCTGAACGGCAAGGAAAACTTCATGGCGGTCGGATGGGTCGCCAGGGTCAACGCGAAGCCGCCCATGATAGCAGTCGGCATCGGCAACAGCCACGCGACCCGTGACGGCATCGTGGAGACAAAGGCCTTCAGCGTGAATATCCCGGGTGCCAGGCTGATGGAGAGGACCGATTACGTTGGGATTGTATCCGGTCATAATACCGACAAGTCGGCCGTCTTTGACGTCTTCTACGGCGCATTGAAGGGGGCGCCCCTTATCCGGGAGGCGGCCGTGTGCCTTGAATGCAGGCTCGTGCAAGCCGTTGACCTTGGTACCAATTCCCTCTTCATAGGGGAGATCACCGGCGCCTGGGGCGAGGAATCATGCCTGGCGGGAAAGAGCCCCGATTACCAAAAGGCGGGGGCGTTCTTCCTCACCATGCCGGACAATCGCTACTGGGCCTTTGGCGAGAGCATCGGCAAGGCCTGGTCCGACGGAAAGGGATACAGGAAGTGACCGGGTGGCATATATTATTATTGACAGATGATTCTTTCGTTATATTAAATTGCTTCATCGTCCCGATTGGATCGGGACTCCTCGCAATGACAGGTTGGATTGTCTGGCATTTTTAAATGGCTTCTAGTCAAAAAAACACGAAACAGAGGTGGAATCATATGAAAAAAATAATAAGTAACTGGCCGGGATTATTGCTGATCGCTTTTCTGGTGGCAGTCTTCATGTCATGTTCGACATCGAAGATCTCCATGAACAAGGCTGAAATGGCGAAGGTGGATACCGTTGCGGTAATGAACTTTGACTCGTCCGAGGGGATCCCCAAGGTGGTCGTGACCGAGTGCGAAGAGGCCTTCCGCGGCCATTTTGTCGACGTGGGCAAAAAGGTCGTCGAACGGTCCAAGCTGAAAACCATCTTGAAGGAGATCGAGCGCTCCCAATCCGGCGTGGTGAGCAATGCCGAGGAGATCGGGCGCCTGTCGGGCGCACAGGCTCTCCTCTTCGGCACCGTCACCCGTAACGGGGAGGAGGTGAAGTGGGTAGAGTACTATGAATACATAAAGAATAAGCAAACCAAGGAAACTGAAAAGATAAAGAAGACAAAAAGAATGAAATTTTTCATGTTCCAGGTCCAGGCCCGCCTTGTATCAACAACGAACGGCGCCACTATCTTGACAATCAAGAACGAATATCCCGAGCGATCCTACGAAATGACCGATACCATGACGCTGAACCGCTTCAGGGAAAACATCCTGAACCAGATGGGAAAGGATCTGAAAAAGGCACTGGAAGAGAAAAAATAAAGCCCGCCCGCCCATGCCGGTTCCTCCCCGGGGATGGAATCGGCATGGCCCCGTTTTTTTGGTATTAATTAATCTTTTTTTATTGACAACAATCGGCTGCGTCATTATTTTACATTCAGATTGGTTGGTCGTCCAATTTAAAAGTTGGACATTAATTTAAATAATCATTAAATTCAATTTATGCGGTTTTATGAATATGGTTTGCCCGTATTCATTTAATGATCCGCTTTAAGAAAAAAAATAAATTGGTTGGCTGTCCAATCAATAACTTGGCTGAATACTTGCGATACAATCAGCCAATGTTCTTTTGAATTATTTATCGGTTGGTATCTATGCTGCTTAAAGGATGTCTCCATACACATACCACCTGCTCGGACGGCAAGCTGACGCCGCAGGAAGCGGCCAATGCTTACGAGGCCAGGGGGTATGATTTTGTGGCTTTTACGGACCACGACTATCTGCTGAAGCCGAATTACCGGGAACTCTATGACCAGGTCAAAACTGACATGATCATTTTCCACGGCATCGAGATAACGGCGTTTGTCAGGGGCTACATTCATGTTAACAGGATCGAAGGGGACAGCGAGACGCTCCATATCTTCAACCATATCGGCGAGTACGATATGACGCCGGAACAGGTGCTGGAGCGGCTTGTCGAACTGGAGAAGATGTATCCGCTGGACGCGGTGGAGATAACGACCAAGGGCTTTCGCGATACGGTGTTTGAATCGCTGAACATCCGGTATCCGAAGATCGCCTCGGACGACTCCCACACGCTGGTGGGAATCGGACGGGCCTGGATAGAATTGGACGCAAAACGCGATAAGGATTCAATATTGCGCGCGGTCAAACAGGGAACGTTCTGGAACTGTTACGTGTAACGGTCCGGGACAGGGCAAACCTCACGACCGGCCCCTTTCCATCGTCCATCCTTACCCCTTCTTCATTATGTGGAGATGGGGCAAGGTCAAATAAGGAGAGTGCGGTGCCGGGCGCCGGTGAGGTTGTAGGGATTGAGAATGAAATGAAAAACAGAAAGATTACGCAGGAGGTTTATTGTGATCCTTTATCTTTTCAGTAAAAACAGGAGGATGGGTAATGGGTAAAAGAATAGCGATCTGCGCCGTCGCGCAGGTTAAAAACGAGCCGGCATACGATCACATGCGGTTCCAGAACATGCTTCTCGAATGCTTCGAGCCGATAATGGAGCAGACCAAGGTCACCTATGACATGGAAAAAGGCATCAGGACTATCATTTCCTGCTCAGATGACGTGTTTGACGCGCGGACCATATCCGACAACGGTATGACTGACGTGCTGGGAGCGCATTTCCGCGGCGAAGAAAAAATGGCACAGGAGAGCCTCAACGGCCTCGGCTACGCCATGGCCAGCATTCTCAGCGGCCATGATGACGTGATACTCTTCATGGGCCATTGCAAGGAATCCCAGGGAGAGAGCCGGCGGATGGCGACTAACCTCGCCTATGATCCCTTCTATTGCCGTCCCCTCGGCATGGATTTCCAGAACGTCGACGCCCTGCAGGCCAGGGCATACATGGAAAAATCAGGCGTCACGGACGCGCACCTCGCAAAGATTGTGGTCCGTTCAAGGAAAAACGCGAAAAAGAATCCCTTTGCGCGTGAAAATAAACTCGTTGATGAAAAAGAAGTCATGAATTCGCCGATGTACCTTGACCCGCTGAGGGAGATGCACGTGTATCCTGTCACCGACTGGGCCTACGGCATGCTTCTCTGCTGCGAAGAGAGGGCAAAAGAGTTCTGTAAGAACCCCGTATGGATCTCCGGGTACGGCAGCTGCATAGACCGTTACTTCCTCGGCGACAGGGACCTTGCCGGCAATTTTTCTCTTAAAAACGCGGCGCAGCGCGCCTATGAGAAGGCTGGCATCAAGGACCCGAGAAAAGAAATACAGGTGTTTGAATTGAGTGACCACGCCGCGCACCAGCTCCCGATGTGGGCCGAGGGCGTCGGCATTGCCGATGAAGGCAAGGGCGGCAAGTGGATCGACGACGGCGGCATGGACAAGTTCAACGTGAACCTGTCGGGCGGCCAGCTCAACGGCAACCCGCTCCTCCTCGGGGGCGCGGCACGGGCCATCGAATGCTACTATCAACTCGCCGGGCAGGCGGGGGACCGCCAGGTCAAGGGCGCCAAGAAGGCCCTCGCACAGGCCGCGACCGGCGGAGCCGGCCAGCACCAGGCCGTTATAGTAATGGAAGCGTAGGGAGGTTTGACAATGGCACACAGAAAGAAAAACAGAAACGTCGGCATTATCGGCATCGGGCAGACCAAACATTCCAGCCACCGCGAGGATGTCAACCAGCCTGAAATGATACATGAAGCGGTCAGCCTGGCCTTGAAAGACGCGGGCCTGACCATGAAAGACATAGATTGCGTCGTGCACGGCAACATGGAGCTCTTTGAAATGGTGCACCAGCCGGATATGTGGCACACCCTGGGCACAGGCGCTTTTGGCAAGGACTGTATCCGGATCACCACCGGCGGTACCGTCGGCGGGACGCTCAATATCGCGTCGGATAACCTGGTAGCTTCGGGCATGTATGATATAGTCATGGCCATCGGCTTCGAGAAGCAGCAGGAAGGCCATACCACTGGAGGTATCACCAACATGGCGGACCCCCTCTGGTTCCGGAAGATCCAGGCGGGCGCCCTCACCGGCTCCGCCGCATATGACGTCATAGACACGATAGGCCTGGAGCGCGCCAACAGGGCGTCGCTGACCTACCGCATCATCATGGACAAGCACGCTGGACTCAATCCCAACGCGCACCGATCCTTCGGCCTCGATTTCAGTCAGATAGACGACCTCGTCAAGACATCGCCGCGCCTCGTCGGCGACCTGAAGCTCATCGAGATGTGCTCCCAGTCCGACGGTGCCTGCTGCGTCATTTACGCCTGCGAGAAAAAGGCGAAAGAACTCAGCAAGAACCCGGTGTGGATACGGGACCATATCACGGTACACAAGGAAGAGACCTTCACTATATTCGGATACAACAAGAAGTATCCCTGGATGAGGACCCATAAATTCGCGGCTGAGCAGCTATTCAAGCGCAACGATATCAAGGTTCCCATCGAATACTTCGACGTGTTTGAGATGTACGATCCGGCGACCTGGTGGGCCATGGACTGGATTAAGGACTTCTTCGGCCTCGAGGGCGATGAGCATATTAAGCTTATCGAAGCCCATGAAATCATGATCGGCGGCAAAATGCCCATCAACCCGTCCGGCGGCGTTATCGGGTCGAACCCCATCGGCGCCACGGCACTGATCCGGGTGGCTGAAGCGGCGCTGCAGGTTCGCGGCAATGCGGGAGGCCACCAGATACCGACCCCGGTCAATCACGCGCTCGCTTCCGGCTTCGGCGGCACCATGTGGACGGTGCTCACGATGCTCGAGAAGGAACTTAACTGGTAGGAGGAGAATTATGGCAGAATACTGGGGAGTAAAAGTAGAAGATATATTCAACTCAATGAAGGAACGCTTCCGTCCCGAAGGCGCCAAGGATGTCGACGCCGTCTTCGGCTACGACATCAAGGACGAGGGTAAGTGGAAGCTGACGGTCAAGAACGGTGCGATGACCATCGAGAAGACCGATAACCTGTCCGGCGCCGTGGCGACCATGAAGGCCGACGGTGAGACTTTCGTGGGCGTCAACACCGGCAAGGTGGACGCGGCCAACGCCTTCATGGGCGGCAAGGTCAAGGTCGACGGCGACATGGGCGCCTTCGGCAAGACCGGCAAGCTCTTCCGCAAGTTCGTCATAGGGCCGAAGGCGATGACGACAAAGGAGTATCTCGCGGATATGTTCGCGACAATGGTGCCGCGCTTTAAAGCCGACGCCTCCGATGGTGTCGACGCCTCCTTCGCCTTTGACCTGGGCGGACCGGACGGCGGCAAGTGGACCGTATTTGTAAAGGATAAAAAGTGCTCGATCACGGAGACCATAGAAGGGAAACCGACGGTTACCCTGGAGTTCAACGACGCCAAGGACTATGTCGACTTCATCCTGGGAAAAATCGACGCCCAGAGCCTGATGGCATCCGGCAAGGCCGGGGCCAAGGGCGATATCAACATGATGGCCACGAAATGGCCGGTCCTTTTTGATAAATATAAGGACCCCGCGGGGGGCGCCGCTCCCGAGCAGGAGCTCCTGGCGATCAAGAGGACCATATCGGTCAACCAGAAGTTCGCTACCGGTCCCGTCATGGGCAAATTCCTCAAGGGGCTGAAAGACAAGAAGATCATCGCCAACAAATGCCCCAAGTGCGGCCGTCTGCAGCTGCCGCCCCGGGAAGTGTGCGCTGAGTGTCGTATCCGCGTCAATGAATACGTGGAAGTCGGTCCCAAGGGAGAGGTCCGCTACATGGACATCGTTTACTACGCAATGCCCGACCCGCTTACCGGCGTCGCACGGGAGACCCCGTATGGATCGATCAACATCCTCCTGGACGGCTGCAAGGGGAACGAGACCCTGCCGCATTTCATCCGGAGGGACCAGATAGAAAAGATACAGATGGGCTGGGACGATAAGAAGGGAACCCGGGTCCGCCCCGTCTGGGAGGAAAACCGGATCGGCGACATCTGGGACATCAAATATTTCGAAATAGATGAATAAGGAGCAGGGATATGACAACCAAGCCAATGAAAGGATTTGAAGATAGCTTTCTTGTTGAAGGTAAGATGGCGCTTCCTTACACCTACTTCGCAGGCCGGGTCGGCAGCAAGTTCATCACGACCATTCGGGACCAGAAGAAGATCATGGGAGTAAAATGCCCTACCTGCAACACCGTATACCTTCCCCCGCGGCAGGTATGCGACAAGGACTTCACCGATATCCGCGAGAACTGGGTCGAGGTGGGCAACAAGGGTTCGGTGACGAATTTCACGGTGGTGCGCTATGACGACAAACACCATCCGCGGAAGGCGCCCTTTGTCCTGGCCCTCATACACCTGGAAGGCGCAACGACGCCCTTCATGCACATTCTCGAGGAATGCAAAATCGAGGACGTGAAAATAGGGATGAAAGTGGAGGCCGTGTTCGCGAAAGAAACCACGAGCACGATCCTCGACATAGATCATTTCAAGCCCGCCGTTGAGACTCTGTCGGTTCATGAGCGCAATGCGGCGCGGAAACAGTGGGTTCCCGATGACGAACCCGATACTCAAGTAACTAAAAGAGGGGGAAAACCAGATATGTCAAAACCAGCAATTCTCACGGCGGCACTCACCGGCGCCGCAACCATGAAGAACCAGAACCCGAACGTGCCGTACACGCCGGCCGAGTTCGCGGAAGAAGCCTACAAGTGTTACAAGGCCGGGGCGGCCATGGTGCACGTCCACGCCCGCGAGGAAAACGGCATGGCAACCCATGATCATGGCCGGATCAAGGCGACCCACGACGCGATCAAGGACAAGTGCCCGGATCTCATCGTGAACCTGAGCTCCGCCGTCGGCATGGGCAAGACCCCGGAGCAGCGGATCAGCCAGATCGTGGCGATCAAGCCGGAAATGGCCTCCCTGAACACCAACACGATGAACTTCAGTATCATCGACCGGAAGACCGGCAAGATCTTCATCGACTTCGTGTTCGAGAACACCTTCACCATGCTGCAGGATTTCGGCAAGGCCATGGAAGAGAACGGCGTAAAGCCGGAGATAGAAGTGTACGACATGGGCGGCCTCGACAACACGATGCTTATCGCCAAGCAGGGCATCTTCAGCGACCCGATGAACTTCAACTTCGTCTGGGGCGTCGCCGGCGGGCAGTCCTTCAGGGCCGATTCCTTCATAGCCCTCATGAACGCCCTGCCGCCGAAGGCCACCTTCACCACCTGTGGCGTCGGAACGGACGAGTTCCCGGCCATCATGCAGTCCTGCCTCCTGGGCGGCAATATGAGGGTCGGCCTCGAGGATAACATCCGGATGCCCAACGGCGAGCTGGCCAAGGGCAGCTACGAGCTTGTTGAAGTGGCAGCAAGGATGTGCGAGTGCATTGGCAGACCGATAGCGACGCCGGCCGAAGCACGCGCGATGATGGGATTGAAGAAGAAGTAATCTTGCTGCACCCCTCCCTTGATGGGAGGGGCAGGGGGAGGGTGTAAATAAGAAACCCACCCCCACCTCGGTCCTCCCCCATCAAGGGGGAGGATGTGAGGCACATGTACTATTATGAGGTGTGTCAATGAGTGCGAAATGCAGTTATGAAGTCAATGAACGGGGCGTGGCTCTTTTGAAGATCAATAACCCGCCGATGAACGCCCTGGACGAGCAGACCATGCTGGAGCTGGAATTCTGCCTCCACAAGATTCAGGTTGATGATCCGGTCAAGGTCGTGGTGATAACCGGCGAAGGCGGTACCTTCGTCGTCGGCGCGGATATCAACAAGGTGCAGAATGTCAATACCAGGGAGGCGGGTGAGACGCTCACCGGCCGGGCCCATGAAATAATGAATCTTATAGAATTTTCACCGAAACCGATGATCGCCGCCATCAACGGTCTCTGCCTGGGCGGCGGCACCGAGCTTGCCCTGGCGTGCCATATCCGGTTCATCAGCGACCAGGCCCAGATGGGCCTTCCGGAAGTCATGCTGGGCGTCATGCCGGGCTTCGGCGGGACGCAGCGCGCGGCGCGCGTACTGGGCAAGGCGCGGGCCATGGAGATCATGCTCTCCGGCAAGTTCCTCCCCGCGGCTGAATGCGACAGGATCGGCCTGGTGAACCGGGTCATTCCCCACGCGAATCTTTTAGAAGAGGCGATGAAGTTCGCGAAAGATCTATCCTTCAAGGGAGGGGTGGTCATGGGGGCCATCATCGAGGCTGTCACGAAGGGAGTGGATCTTCCCCTCGAAGAAGGACTCAAGCTTGAAAGCAGTCTCTTCGGCAAATTGGCCGAGACTGAGGATAAGAAGGAGGGTATCGCGGCATTTTTGGAAAAGAGAAAGCCCGTTTTTAAAGGAAAATAATGGAGCAGGCGTCAACGCCGCTCGTTGGGTGTTATGAGATTCATGCGGCTTGCTGACCGGCGCGCATAATGACCTGAACAGTTTGGAAACAACGATTGTACTATAACATAGGGGGCTTGTGATGGATATGACAGAAAAGACTATTAATGATGTGTTTCGCAATCGGGTCAAGAAATATGGTGATAGGCTTGCGGTTGAGAAAAAACTTCGCGGCGTATGGGAAGGCGCGTCGTGGAACGAGTACTACGAACGGGCCCGCGCGGCGGGGCTCGGCCTGTATTCTCTCGGCATAAGGAAGGGGCAGATGGTGGCGTTGCTGGCTGATAACCGGCTGGAGTGGCTATACGCCGACCTGGGCACCCTGGGTATCGGCGCGGTCGTGATCCCGGTCTACCAGACCCTTGTTTCGGAAGAGATAGAATATATACTCAACAACTCCGAATCTAAAGTAATTATCGCGGAAAACAAGAGCCAGCTCAAGAAGGTCCTGGAAATAGAGAAAAAGTGCCCGGCACTCGAGAAGATAGTCGTCATGGAAGAGAAGGACGCTGATAAATCGCATCCCAAGATCATGACCTTCAACGAACTCCTGGAACTCGGTAGAAAGAAGCACGCCGAGGACCCGGCCCTTTTCGAAAAGCTCGCACAGGAAGTCACGCCGGACGATCTCGCGACCCTGGTCTATACTTCCGGGACAACGGGACTGCCCAAGGGCGCCATGATTTCACACGGCAATATTTTCTGGATCGTCCAGTCCCTCGATAAGATCGAGCCGCATTTCGCCTCCGACAAGGATGTCCTTGTCGCGTTTCTGCCGCTGTCGCACGTGTTCCAGCGGATAGCCGGCCACTTCTACGCCATGTACTGCGGCATCTGGACATCCTACGCGGAAAGCATCGATACGCTCCTCGACGACTTCGCGGAGAAGCGCCCCACCATGATCCTCGCGGTGCCCCGCGTATGCGAAAAGGTGTACCAGAAGATCATGGCACAGGTGCAGGAACAGTCGGCCTTCAAGCAGAAAGTGTTCAGGTGGGGCCAGAAGGTGGGCAACCGCATCAGCGAATACCGCGAAAAGCACAAGAGCATACCCATTACGCTCAAGCTGAAATACAAGATCGCCTACGCGATCATCTTCAAGAAGCTCCAGGAAAAGCTGGGCGGTCGCGTCTCCTGGATGACGGCATCGGGCGCCCCCACGGCCGAGGAGATCATACGGTTCTTCAACGCCGCCGGTATCACCGTCATATCGGGATACGGCATGACGGAAACCACGGCTCCCGCCACCATGCAGTCCCTGGCCGATTACAAGATCGGAACCGCGGGCAAACCGATGCCCGGCCAGGATATGAAGATCGCCGACGACGGCGAGATACTGCTCAAGGGCGGCAACGTCATCAAGGGTTACTGGAAATTGCCTGAGGAGACGGCGGAAGCCTTCACGCCGGACGGTTATTTCATGTCGGGTGACATCGGGATGTTCGACGAAGAGGGTAACCTTCTCATCACGGACCGCAAGAAGGACCTCATCATCACCTCCGGCGGGAAGAACGTCGCGCCGCAGAAGATCGAGGGCCTCTTCAAGTCCGATCCTCTCTTCACCCAGTTCATCGTCATCGGCGAGAAGAAGAAATACCTCTCCGGCCTGTGCAATATCAACCTGGAAGAGGTTGAGCGGTTCGCCAAGCAGGAAGGCATATCCTACGACAAGCCGGCCGAACTGCTGGACAACCAGAAGGTGCTCGATATGATCCAGAAGCACGTCGACGAGCGCAACACCCACCTGGCCAAGTACGAATCGATCAAGCAGTACCGGATCGTGAAGACGGATTTTTCCCAGGAAGGCGGCGAGCTGACACCGTCGCTCAAGGTCAAGCGGAAGGTCGTGCAGGAGAAGTACAAGGACCTCATCGCGGACATGTACGGCAAGGAAGCGGTCGACGAATTGTACGCGCAAAAATCTAACTAAGGAAACAGCGGTAGCGTTACACGTTACGGCAATATAAATCCGGGAGGATTAAGGAGATACAATATGAACAAGGCAGTTGAACTGAAACAGGGCCAAAACCAACTGTTTTCCGATCCTGATGCCGACAAGGCTCGGGAGTTCTTCAGGCACAAATCCCGCGCCATGGTCAACAAGGTCACCACCGCGGAAGATGCGGTTAAGAGACTATTGAAAGACGGCGATTATCTGACCATAGGCGGGTTTGGCGCGAACAGGATCCCCACGGCTATCCTGCATGAGATATGCCGGCAGGGAAAGAAAAACCTGGCCTTTGCGGGCCATACGGCGACCCATGACATGCAGATACTGGTCGCGGGCGATTGCATTGACCGGCTGGATATAGCTTATATCATAGGTCTCGAAGCGCGGGGCCTTTCCCCCAGCTCGCGCCGCGCGGTCGAAAGCGGCAAGATCAAACTCACTGAATGGACCAACGCGACGCTTTCCTGGCGGATCAAGGCCGCGGCCATGGGCCTGTCGTTCATCCCCGCGCGCAACATCATGGGGACCGACACATTCAAGTACAGCGCGGACAAGGAGATCCTGTGCCCCTTCACCGGGCAGAAGTACGTGGCTCACCCTGCGCTCTATCCGGACTTTGCCGCCATCCACGTCCATGAGTGCGACGTATATGGAAATGCCCACGTATTCGGCTCCTCGGTGTCCGACCAGGACCTGGCCAAGGCGGCCAAGCGGGTCGTGCTCACGACGGAAAGGATCATCCCCAATGAAGAGATCAGGCGCCAGCCCCACGCGACCTTCATTCCCTTCTGGTGCGTTGACGCCGTCGTGGAGGTCCCCTATGGCAGCTATCCCGGCAACATGCCCTACGAGTATTTCTCGGACGAGGCATATCTGAAAGAATGGCTGAACATCGAGAAGGACCCCGAGGAATTCAAGAAGTTCTTCAAGAAGCAGGTTCTCGATACGAAGAACTTCAACGAGTACCTGGAATTGAACGGCGGCATCGAGAAGATGGTCAAGCTGCGCGCCATCGAGCATCTGACTGACAAGATATAAGGAGAATTACCATGGCAGATTATAATCCAATGGAATTAATGATATGTGTTGCGGCGCGTAACCTCGAGGACGGCGCGACCGTCGTCGTGGGTACCGGCGCACCCTGCGCGGCGGCCATGCTGGCGCAAAAGACCTATTCGCCCAACCTCTGCATCATGTTCGAGGCGGGCGGCATAGCGCCGATACTGCCCTCGATGCCGATTTCGGTAGGGGACTCGCGGACCTTCCACAGGGCGATCCTGGCCAGCTCCATGCCTGACGTCATGGAGACCTGCCAGCGCGGAATGGTGGACTATACCTTCCTTGGCGGGGCCCAGATCGACATGTACGGAAACATCAACTCCACCATGATCGGCGACGATCACGCGAAGCCGAAAGTTCGTTTCCCGGGATCGGGCGGCGCCAATGACCTGGCTTCCCTCTGCTGGCGGACCATGATGATGACGCCCCAGGACGCGAAGCGCTTCACTGACAAGATCAACTTCATCACGTCGCCCGGCTATCTCCATGGCGGAACCTCCCGGTACGATGCGGGACTTCCCAAAGGGACCGGCCCCTACCGGATCATCACCAACATGGCTATCATGGGCTTCGACGAGGAGACCAAGTGGATGAAGGTGCTCAACGTCAACCCGGGTTACAGCCGGAAAGACATACAGGACAACTGCGGGTTCGAGTTGAAGTGGGCCGAAAAGCTGACCGATACCGATCCTCCCAAGCCGGAAGAATTACGCATTCTCCGTGAAGAGGTCGATCCGCACCGGTATATAATAGGAAGATAGAAGATTCTTTACCCTCACCCCCGGCCCCTCTCCCATTAAGAATTGATAAAAAGGAGAGGGGAGGGAGCCGGGCAGGTGATGAAGAAACCCTCTCCTTTGTTCCAATCTTCATGGGAGAGGTGCCAAACAGGATGTTTCAATGCCGAACGCGGACAGGACGTCCAAAAAGCGTTCGGCGTGCCCGGAGGGCGGTGATGGTAAAACATACAAGGAGAGCAATCATGTCCGATCAATTCAAAGGCATTGAGCCGATGGTGTACAACAGCAAGATCAATGTCCCCTACTCATGGTGGGCCGGCGATACGGCCAGCAAGTTCTATATCTCATTGAGGGACGAAAAAAAGATTATCGGGACAAAATGCAAGGCATGCAATAAGGTTTTCATTCCTCCCCGCAAAGTGTGTCCGACCTGCTTCACGGAAAATGCCGAGTGGGTGAACGTGTCCGACGAGGGGACGGTCATTACCTATACGGTGGCGCGGCGCCAGTTCGCCGCCATTCCCAACGACAAGAAGGTCCCGGTCATATGGGGGCTGATAAAGCTGGACGGGGCCGATACCGCCATGCTGCATTACCTCGGCGATGTGAAGCCTGAGGACGTGACTATCGGCATGCGCGTGAAGGCGGTGTTCTCGGACGAGCGCAAGGGAACGATCCGCGACATCTCGCATTTCAAACCGGTGAAATAAGGAAGGAGCGCAGATATGGATAGAGCAGCGATAATCGGCGTCGGAATGACGAAAATAGAGAAGGCCAAGGTCGGCGAGACCTTCGCCGACATGGCGTGGGAGGCGGTGAACAAGGCGCTGGCCGATGCGGGAATGACCATCGATGATATCGACAACGTCGTGACCACCTCCAGCGACTTCTGGGATGGCAGGACCATATCCTGCATGGCCGTGGGAGACGCCAGCGGCGCGGCGCACAAGAACGTTTCCTGCGTCGAGGGTGACGGCACCTATGGCGCGTTTTACGGCATGACCAGGAGCCTTTCCGGGTCGTACAAAACGACCCTGGTGACGGGGCATTCCAAGGGCTCCCAGAGCGTATCGAGCCTCATTACGAATTGCTCCTTTGACCCCATCTACGAGCGGGGCCTGGGCATGGACATGGTGACGGCCTGCGCCATGCAGGCGAAATCCTATATGCACCGCACCAAGACCGCGCCGGAACAGCTGGCCATGGTTTCGGTGAAGAACCACGGCAACGCGCAGAAGAATCCCGTGGCGCAGCTTCCGATGAAGCTGACCGTGAATGACGTGCTGAAATCGGAAATGGTGGCCGATCCTCTCCACAAGCTTGACTGCTCCCCCGTATCCGACGGGTGCGCGGCGGTCATCATCGCCCACGAGTCGGTGGCGACGAAGTTCAAGCAGAAGCCGGTCTGGATCAAGGGCGTATCCTTTTGCGCCGACACCTTCTTCTTCGGCGACCGGGACCTGTCCCGGGCGAAGTCCCTCGTCGAAGCGGCGAAGAAAGCCTACGCGATGGCGGGCATAAAGGACCCGAAAAAAGAGATTGATCTCGCTGAAGTATATGACGCATTCACCTATCAGGAGCTGATGTGGCTCGAGGAAATGGGCCTCGCCGATGATGCGACCGCGGGAAAGCTCCTTGAAAAGGGAGAGTACAATATCGACGGCAGGCTGCCGGTAAACGCGTCCGGCGGGCTCCTGTCAGGACATCCCGTTATCGCCGCCGGCCTCTATAGCATGGCCGCGGTGGTGAAGCAGCTCAGGGGAGACGCCGGCGGCTTCCAGGTCAAAAAGGCGAAGACCGGCCTGGTGCACGGCGTGAACGGCCTCGGCGGCCAGTCCCACTGCGTGTGGATTCTTGACAAGGACAAGTAGGAGGAAGACCATGGCTAAACGAGTTGCAATTGTAGGAACCGGGCAGACTTTCCATAAGAGCCATCGCCCCGATGTGAACGGACAGGAGCTGATCAACGAGGCCGTCATGCGGGCGCTCAATGACGCGAATCTCAAAATGAAGGACATAGACGCGATAGTTATCGGCAACATGGACCATTTCGAGGGGGTCAACTACGTCGACTGCTGGAGTGTTGACGGCTCCGGCGGAACCATGAAGCCGATCATAAAGCTGACCACCGGCGGCACCACCGGGTGCACCGTCGCCATCGGCGGCTACCACCTGGTAGGATCGGGCATGTTCGAAAAGGTCCTGGTCATAGGCTGGGAGAAGAACTCCGAGTCGGACACCACCGGCGCCATCACCACCGCTTTTGATCCCATATGGGACCGGCTGGTGTTCGCAGGCGCCATTTCGGGCCTCGCGGCTGAAGCCCAGGGGTACATGGCACGCTACGGCGCATCAGACCGGGACGGCGCCCGCGTATCCGTGCGCGACCGGAAGCACGCGATGAACAATCCCCACGCGCAGCTCCGGAAGGAAGTGACCCTCGAGGAGGTCCTGGCCTCGCCGATGCTGGCGGACCCAATACATCTCCTGGACGTGTGTCCGCGGACCGACGGCGCCTGCGCGGTCATCATGGCGAGCGAAGACGTCGCCGAGAAGATATGCCCGAAGCCGGACTGGATCTGGGCCACGGCGGTGCGCCACAGCTACTCGTACCTGGGCGACGCCGATTACGGGCGCCTCACCAGCATGCGCGAAGGCTCCCAGGAAATGTTTAAAAAGGCGGGCATCAAGGAGCCCCGAAAGGAGCTTGATGTCATAGAACTGTATCAGCCCTATTCATTCGGCGGGCTCATCTGGATCGAGGACATGGGCATCGTCGGTCCCGGCGAGGCGCCCCAGTATATCTGGGACGGCAACACCGACATGGGCGGCGAGCTTCCCATCAACCCGTCGGGCGGCGTCATAGCGACGAATCCGATCGGCGCGACCGGCCTCATCCGCTGCGCAGAGGCGGCGATGCAGGTGATGGGCAAGGCCGAGGGCCGGCAGGTGCCGGATGTCAATTTTGCCTTCAGCAGCGGCTTCGGCGGCTGCTGGTGGACCGATATGATCCTGCACGGCAAGAAAAAGCCGAAGTGACGGATGCCTAGTCCCCCTCCCTTGATGGGAGGGGATAGGGGAGGGTGGTTATCATGAGACACCCCCACCCGGCCTCCCCCATCAAGGGGGAGGGGATACAGAGGAGGAAATTTATGGCTGAGAAAGAACATATTATCATTGAATCAGGCGACGCGGTGCAGCCCTTCAAATATTCGGTGGGCATGCATGGGAGCAAGTTTTTCACCGAGATACGGGACAACAAGCGCTTCATGGGCCTCAAGTGCCCCAAGTGCGGTAAGGTGTACATTCCGCCTCGCGGCGTATGCGGCGAGTGCTTCGTCGAGATGAAGGACTGGGTCGAAGTGGGACCGAAGGGCGTTATCGGCACTTTCACCATTCTTCGCTTCGCCTTCATCGACCCGGAAACGGGCCATCAGAAGCCGGTACCGTACGGGTACGGATTTATTAAGTTTGACGGCGCGGATACCCTGTTCCAGCATTACATCAGCGTCGAGGATGAGAAGAAAATCAAGGTCGGCGCCCGGGTCGAGCCCGTTTTTTCGAAGAATCCGAAGGGGAGCATCCGGGACATCGAGTATTTTAAAGTTATTGATTGATTGCGGCTGCGGCCATCCCGCCGCCTGCCGCGAGGAGATGGCCGTTGTCTGATTTCATGGAGGAATTACCGCAAGTTGAAATAAATCCTTCAAAGAGGATTTTAAGAATGCAGGGGACGGTGTGCGGCGGCATAAGCACCGGCACCGAGAAGATCAGAAGCGGCTATGGTAACGGCGACTGCCTTTATTTCGATTTCGACCATATGGTCTTCGCCGTTGCCGACGCCACGGAGCGTTTCCCCTGGGCGTCCCGGGATCTTTTAAATCGATTATCGGAAAGCCTGCTCAAATCAGGAGTGCCGGATACGCCTGAAGGCTGGAAGGAAATGATCAACTCCGAGGTCTATGCTGATCAGAAATTCCAGCACAAGACGACATTCAGCTGCATAGCCATACGGCAGGACCCGGACGGGGTCTCGCTGATTATAGCGCACGGCGGAGACAGCGCCGTGACCGTGATGGACAGCGTCACCGGCGCCATCTGCCACCAGACCCCGCGCGACATGTATTTCGCGGGGAGGAGCAAGGAGATCGCCGACGTGAGGGAGTACCGGATGAATGATCCCAACGGAAGGATCCTCGTTTCGTCGGATGGTTTTGACGATATATGGCGGTTCTGCATGCGCCGGTCGCTCCTCGGCGGCGCCCGGGAGGTATTCAGTCAGCACCCTCTGGATCGCATATGCGAAATGATCCTCGGGATACTGGACGAAAACAGGGGCGTGTTTGAGCATGATGATATCGGTTTTATGATCATAGATCCTTTCAGGATGAAGCGGATTGACGGCGCGGCGGTGCTCATGGGCGGGACAAAGCCCCATGAGGAACACCGGTACCTGTCGGAGTACGCAGCCGAGTCTCATGACCGGTGGGTGTCAGGCGAAGAATGGAGCGATAGCGTTGATGAGCTTGATGGTGCCGGGATACGGGCGTTGTTACGTCAGCGGCGGACCGAAGGGCAGTAGCAAGGTATTGTATAACAGTCTAAGGCCTTGAGGGCATATAAAAAATTTTGGGGGATACGGCGCAGTTATGAATGAACGGAGTAAGAGCGATATAATTAACCTGAGACGGAACCAGCTGACCAGGGCCGCCTATAAGGTCGTGGGCCAGAAGGGTTATTACGATTTCACGATACGCGATATTGCCCGTGAAGCGGGATTGTCAACCGGATTGGTCCATTATTATTTCAAGAATAAAGAGGACCTCCTGCTGAATCTGCTGAAGGAGATCAACAGGAACATGCTGGTCGGTCTCAACCGGGCCATCACCAAAACCGATGATCCGCGTGAAAAGCTCACCATTTTCATGCAACAGGCCTTCGGGTTGGTCGAGAGTGAAAAGGACTATTTCTATATCGTCATCGACTTCTGGTCGCAGGTCAATAAGAACGACCGCATGAAGCGCGCGAACATCAAGCTTTTCAAGAGCTATCGCGAGGAAGTATCCAAGATACTGAAAGAGGGCTACGATCAGGGATATTTCGTGAAGATGGACATTGATTTCACCGCGGCAGTCGTCATATCGATCCTGCAGGGGCTGATAATCCAGTACGTGATCGACAACAACGCCTTCAATTTCGAGGAAATCACAAAAAGGGTCATGAAGCAGGTTAATGACTTGGTATACAAGAAGAAATAAGGCGGCGGGCCCGAAATGGTTCGCCCCAAAGCCAATTTGGTTGAATGATCAACCGAAAAATTGGATGATTCGCAAGCAAGGGATAATGCATAGAGCCGAGACTATGGGAAAGAGGGACTACCCTTTCAAGATTTTACATGTTTAACAGGAGGAAGCAATGGAGTTTGGATTTACTGAAGAACAATTGATGTTTCGAGAGACGGTGTATCGTTTCGCCAAGAAAGAAATCGCGCCGCTCGTCGAGCAGGCCGATCTTAAGTCTGAGTTCTCGAAAGAAATATGGTCGAAGCTGGGCGGCATGGGCCTCCTCGGACTGCCGTTCCCGGAAGAACTGGGCGGCTCCGGCGCCGATGTCGTGACCTGCTGCCTTTCGGGCGAGGCCCTGGGCCACGCCGGCGTGGACCAGGGGCACCTGCTTGCCCTGGGCGCGCACACGTACCTCTGCACGGACACGCTGTTCAAGAACGGGAATGACGCCCAGAGGAAGAAATACATACCCAAACTCGCCAGCGGCGAGTGGATCGGCTGCATGGGCCTCACCGAGCCGGGCGCGGGATCGGACGCCGGATCGCTGCAGACCTCGGCAGTGAAGAAGGGCGACAAGTGGATCCTCAACGGGTCCAAGACCTTCATCACCAACGCGCCGGTTTGCGAAGTCTGCGTGGTCTACGCCACGGTGGACAAAAAGCTGAAGCAGAACGGCATCACCGCCTTCATCGTGGAGAAAGGCTTCAAGGGCTTTTCCACGGGCGAGCCCTTTCATAAAATGGGAGTGCGTGCGTCCACCACGTCCGAAGTTTTCCTGGACAACTGCGAGGTTCCGGAAGAGAACCTTCTCGGCGAGGTCGGCAAGGGGATGGCATACACCCACGAGACCCTGTCCTGGGACCGCAGCGCCCTGCTGGCCCCCTTCATAGGCGGCATGCAGTTCGCCATCGAGGAGTGCACCAAGTACTCCCAGGAGCGGAAACAGTTTGAGAAGTCGATCAACCAATTCCAGGCGATCCAGCACAAGCTGGCCGACCTGAAGATAATAAAGGAAGCGGCGAAGATGGTGGTGTACCGGGTGGCCCACGACAAGGACACGAAAAAGCCCCTCAATCACATGCACACTTCCATCGCGAAGGCGGTCGTGGGAGACTGGGGCCTGAAGGCCGCGAGCGAAGCTGTACAGGTATACGGCGGGTACGGCTTCATCCACGATTACCCGATAGAGAAGTTTCTGCGGGATGCCAAGCTGGCGCAGATCGGCGGCGGTACCTCTGAGGTACAACGGTTTATCATTTCCCGCATCCTGAGCATGTTTTAGCTCGGGGAACGGAAACCGGACAACCATACACAAGACAGGAGAATGACAATATGAACTACGATATGACACCGGAACAACTATCGATAAAGGAGAACTTCGGGAAGTTCTGCTCTAAGGAGATCGAGCCCCGCGCCCAGCTCCTTGACCAGGCCTCCCACGCGGAAGTTGATAAGCTTATAAAAGAGAATATAAAGAAACTGGCCGACCTGGGCTACCTGGGCATGGGCCACGAGGAAGCCTACGGCGGGACGAACCTGGACCTGATCAGCCAGGCCATAGCGGGCGAGGAAGTGGCCAAGGCCTGCGCCTCCACCTTCCTTTCCTGCGGGGCCTCCTGCGGCCTCTTCGGCGTGCCGGTGAAGCTCTTCGGCACCGAGGCGCAGAAGAAGAAATACCTGCCCGGCATCATCAAGGGCGAGCTCATCGGCTGCTTCGGCCTCACCGAGCCGGAAGCGG